>JAFTUH010000047.1 GCA_017466375.1 Clostridia bacterium
CCGACGGTGTGAACATCAACGAGAAGTGCGGATCCACGCATCCTGAGACATTGGCGCAGTATGTGACGGCGCACGGTCTTGACGGCGGCGCGGCTTTCGACGGAGACGCTGACCGATGCCTGCTTATCGATGAAAACGGCGAGGTGATCGACGGAGATATGATCCTCTCCATCCTTGCGTCGGAGAAAAAGGAGCGCGGGACTTTGCGGCACAACACCGTCGTCGGCACGGTTATGACGAATTTCGGATTCGTACGTTTCTGTGAGGCGCAGGGAATACGATTCATCGCCACGCAGGTCGGCGACCGATTCGTGCTCGAGGAAATGCTTCGCGAGGGAAGCGTGCTCGGCGGTGAGCAGTCAGGTCATATCATTCTTACTGAATATGCCACGACGGGCGACGGACAGTTGACCGCCGTGCAGATGTTTTCTCTTGTCGCACGGTCGGGAAAGAAGCTCTCAGAGCTGAATACAAAAATGCGCCGTGCGCCGCAGGTGATGCGAAATCTGCGCACGACGGCAGAGGGCAAACGCCGTTTTTACACCGATGCCGAGATCGAGGAGTCGATTCGGAAGGCGGAAAGTATGCTCGGGGACAGCGGGCGGATCGTTGTGCGTCCGTCAGGTACGGAGCCGCTGATCCGCGTGATGGCGGAGGGGGATGACGAAGAAATGATCCTCCGTGCGGTGACGGCAGTGGCGGAAACGATCGAGACGCGCCTCGGTCGAGCAAATTCATGAAACAGGAAAGCGAGGGATAGAATATGTGCGGAATTATCGGATTTTCGGGAGAGACGGACTGCGTGCCGGTCCTGCTCGGCGGACTTGACACCCTTTCGTATCGAGGATACGATTCGGCAGGGATCGCCGTGGCAGGGGTGTCCGGCGTTCACACCGTGAAGGCGAAAGGAAAACTCGACGCACTTAAAGAAAAACTGAAAACACATCCCGTGTCGGGAAGTACGGGAATCGGACACACAAGATGGGCGACACACGGCGCGCCGTCGGATGAAAACTCGCATCCGCACACGTCGGGAACGCTCACGCTTGTGCACAACGGCATCATCGAAAATTACGCCGCGATCGCGGAAAAGCTCCGTGCACTGGGATACACGTTCGTTTCAGAAACGGATACGGAAGCGGCGGCACATCTGATCGATTCGTACTACCGCGAAAACGGCGATCCGGCAGCGGCGATCTACCGCGCAGCTCAGGAGATGCACGGCTCGTACGCGCTCGGCGTGCTATTTCATGACAGACCGAATACGCTGTATGCGATCCGTAAGGGAAGTCCGCTGATCGTCGCACAGACGGACAGTGCGTCGCTGATTGCGTCGGATATTCCTGCGATTCTGCCGTACACGCGCTCGTACGTTCGTCTGCCTGAGGGGATTCTCGCCGTTTTGGACGGCGCGGAGATTTCCTTTTCGGATGAAAACGGGAGCGAGGTTGCGCTCAAGACGGAAACGGTCGATTGGGACGTGGAAGCGGCACAGCGCGGCGGATATGCGCACTTCATGCTGAAGGAGATCCACGAGGAGCCCGAGGTGCTTCGCGCAACAGTTGCGCCGTATCTGAAGGACGGACTCCCGCATTTCGATGTGCCCGGGTTTGACGGAGGTGCTCTCGCCGGGGTGGAACGGATCCATATCGTGGCGTGCGGTACGGCAATGCACGCGGGACTTCTGGCACGGCAGTGGATTGAAGCGGAGGCGCGTGTGCCCGTGACGGTCGAGATCGCATCCGAATTCCGCGGTCGGGAACCGATCCTCGGGGAAAAAGATCTCGTTCTGTTTATTTCGCAGTCGGGTGAGACGGCGGATACGCTGGAGGCGCTTCGCTTGGTCAAAGCGCGCGGAGTGCGCACGGCGGCGATTGTCAACGTCGTCGGCTCAACGGTGGCAAGAGAGGCGGATGACGTGATTTACACCCGTGCCGGTCCCGAAATTGCGGTTGCAAGCACGAAAGCGTATATTGTCCAGTGCGCGACGCTTCGTCTGCTTACGATCTGTCTGGCGCTTGCACGCGGTCGGATGACGGAGGAGGACGCCCGCCGTCAGTGCCGCATACTGCTCGAAGATGTGCCGGAATCCATTGCGAAAACGATCGCGCTTGCTGCGGAGATTGAGACGATCGCCTCGCGCCTGAAAACGAAGCCGCATATTTTCTATATTGGGCGCGGCGCGGACAGCGTTCTCGGCACGGAGGCATCGCTGAAGCTGAAGGAGATCACCTATCTCCACGCAGAGGCATATGCGGCAGGAGAACTCAAGCACGGCACGATCTCGCTTGTCGAGGACGGCACGCCTGTGATCGCAATCCTGACGGAGGAATCTCTGGCGGAGAAGACGGTGTCCGCCATCCGCGAGGTGAAATCGCGCGGCGCGTTTGTGATTGCTGCGGTATCGGAGGGAATCGCGGAGAATCGGGAGATTCCGTCTGATTTGCTGCTTACTGTGCCCACAGCGGGCAGGGAGGCGTGGATCGCGGCACTGCCGACGATGACGGCGATGCAGATGATCGCCTACTGCACGGCGGCGCAGATGGGATTGGACGTGGACCGCCCGCGCAATCTTGCAAAATCGGTCACGGTGGAATAACAGGAAATGACAGGGAGGGGCTTGTAAAAAGCGCCTCCCTTTCTGTGCGAATGCGGACGAGTTTGGCAAAATCCCAGCCTCTTTTTTGCCAAATCTATTGCGCGAGGCGGCGGATTGTGGTACAATATATTTTGTGAAATCATGCGTGGAGGGCGTATCTATGGCGAAACGGACCATTCTTGCTTCAACGGGCACACTTGTCGGCCGTATAAACGGATACGATATCACGCTTGTCAGCCGCATTTTTCCGCCGCTGATGGAGGAAGGTCTCATCGCGGGCGGCGAGCTTATGATGCTCAATTCTTACTACGACCGTATGGATGCGGTCGCCGAGGAATGGAAAAACGCGGGGATTGCTTTCCCCGTGCTTCACTGCGAGAAGGATGTCGGCACGTTTTTCTCCGATGCGGGAACGCTCCTCTCTTCGGGCGATACGGCAGCGGCGGAGAGTACGGTCTCTCACGCGCTGGATCTCTTCCTCCAAAACTGCGAGATGGCGGCAAAGGTGCACGCCAAACGCATGGTGCTTCATTTGTGGGGCGGCAGAAATTCCGATGCCCACCTCTCGATGAACCGCGATCTTCTGGAGAAGTGCCGCGAGATCATCCGTCCGTACGGTGTCCGGCTGCTGATTGAAAACATTCCGTCGGCGGTGCGCGATCCTTTGACGAACTGGCGCGATCTTCTGCCGCTTTCCAAGGATGTCGGGCTGATCTTCGACACCCGATTCGGCAATCTCCACCGTCAGATGGAGGAGATCTGGGCAGATCGCGATATCGTGCCGCATATCGAGCACATTCACATAAGCGATCACCTCGGCGCGGAGAGAGATTTTTCCAGCCTGCGACCGATTCTGCATCCCGGTGAGGGCATGATCGATTTTGACCGCTTCGTCACGATTCTCGATGAGAAGCACTACAGCGGCACGGTCACACTCGAATCTCCCGTGATCATGGAGGGCGGTGCGGATGGCGACAAGCTTCGCCGCACGCTCATCTGGATGAACGAACGATTTTAATTTTTTAACCATATACGGAGGACATCATGAAACCTTTTCTGAACGAGGATTTTCTTCTGAAAACGGAAGTCGCACGCGAGCTTTTCCATAACTATGCCGAGAAGCTTCCGATCATCGACTACCACTGCCACATCAATCCGAAGGAGATCGCCGAGGATCACCGCTACTCGAACATCACGGAGCTGTGGCTCGGCGGCGACCACTACAAGTGGAGAGCGATCCGCTCCGCCGGCGTTGAGGAGAAATACATCACGGGAGACGCATCCGATTACGAAAAATTCAAGGCGTATGCCTCTGTTATGCCGTCGCTGATCGGCAATCCGCTGTATCATTGGACGCATCTGGAGCTGCAGAGATATTTCGACTGCGATCTGATCCTCAGCGAGAAGACGGCGGACGAGATCTGGAAGCTCACCTCCGAGAAACTTGCTCAGCCCGATATGTCTGTACGGAACCTGATCCGCAAATCCCGCGTCGATCTGCTCTGCACGACGGACGATCCCGCCGATTCGCTTGAGTATCACAAGATGCTCGCCGAGGACGATACGTTTGAGACGAAGGTGCTCCCGGCATTCCGTCCCGATAAGTGCTTCAACATCAACAAGGCAGGACTGAAAGAGTATTATGCAAAGCTCGGTGCCGCCGCAGGTGTGGAGATCACCGACGTCGCAACGCTGAAGGAGGCACTGCGCCGCCGCATCGACTTCTTCGACAGCATGGGCTGCCGTACGGCGGATCACGGTCTGGACGAGTATCCGATGTTCGTCATGCCGAACGAGTATGCGGCTAACGAGGCACTCAAGGTCGCCATCGCTTCCGACGGTGCGGATGTCACCGCAGAGCAGCTTTCCGTACTGAAGACGGAGATGCTCGTATTCCTCTCGGGCGAGTACAAAAAGCACGGCTGGGTCATGCAGATCCATGCAGGCGTATGGCGCAACACGAACGAGAATATGTTCAAAAAGCTCGGTCCCGATACGGGCTTTGACACGATCGGCGGCAACAACATCACCGATTTTGCGAAGCTGTTTGATCTCATGGATAAGCGCGACGCCCTCCCGCGCACGATTCTGTACTCCATCGATCCGTCGGATAACGCCGCAATCGGTACGCTCCTCGGCTGCTTCCAGACGTCGGGCGACGGTATGCCGCGCATGATGCAGGGCTCTGCATGGTGGTTCAACGATACATACGACGGCATGCGCGCGCAGATGATGCAGCTGGCGAATCTGTCCGTGTTCGGCAAATTCCTCGGCATGCTGACCGACTCGCGCTCGTTCACGTCCTACCCGCGCCATGAGTATTTCCGCCGCATTCTGTGCGATGTGATCGGTCAGTGGGTGGAGGACGGCATGTATCCCGCCGATATGGAAGCACTGGCGCAGATCGTGTGCGATATTTGCTACAACAATACGAAGAACTATTTCGGATTCAAAGTGATCTGATAACGAACAGCCATACTCAATATCCTCGGTCGGGAGTTTTTCTGACCGGGGATGATTTTTTTGTAATCCTTGCCTTTCACACACAATTGTGCCATAATAAACTCAACGTACGGTTGAACCAAACTCATTTTTACGTCGCTTCTCTTCACATAGATAATATGTGATACTATAAGTAGAAACCAATTACCCGACAGGAGGCTCAATTATGAAAGAAACAATGGGACAGATTATCCGCAGATTGCGCAAAGAAAGAAATCTTACGCAAGAAGAACTCGCCGAACAGCTTGGGGTTACATTTCAAGCTGTGTCCAAGTGGGAAAATGACAGTGGAATGCCGGATATTTCGCAGGTTGTTCCGATCGCTCATGCGTTTGGCGTAAGCACAGACGTCCTGTTCGGAACATTTGAAGTGAATGATACAGAGGAAGTTTGGAAAATTGTCAACAGCGCACAGGCTTTGCTTACAGTACCGCTGACAGCCGCAATTCTTTTTGAAAAATACCGCGCATTGCAGGAAGGACTAAAACTCTATCCAAACAATACAATTCTTCTTCTGCAGTGTTTGGAAACGGGAATAGCGCTTGCTTATCCTGAAAACGAAGAATTATACGATGCTGAACATGCAGAAACTATCTATCACGAATGTATCCGATATGCCAATTTGATGATATCGTGCTCCAACAATACCTCCGATATCATGCGCGCGCATATGATTATGGTGAGCCTGCATTCCGCCTACGGGAATTTCACCGAAGCGCTTTCCCATGTCGAACAATTTCCCTATCGGGCGGATTTCAATATTCATGTTATGTATGCGGACTATGCACATTGGCAGAAGGACTACGTAACGGAATCCAAAAGTTGTCAATACGGCTTTTTGTATTATCTCGAGGGAATGCTGAACATAAACACAAAATTGGCAAAAAGTTATATGCTTCAGAAAAAATATAAAGATGCCGCGAGCACTTTGGAAACATCTCTTGAAATGATACAGTGTATTTTTAAGGACAACGAAGTTTTGCCGCCGATTCATTACCGTGAATACGGGGACCTGCATATGCTTCTGGCAGAGATTTATCTGAAAGACGGAAATACTGACAAAGCGTTATCGCAGCTTGAGAAAATGGTGGATTACGATTTGAACGATTGCGCGGCGATGGATGGAAACACTCCAACGAAATCTCCGCTTTTGAACTTGATCCCTCACGGATTGTACCGGCAAAGAATGGATAGACAACAGTATTTAGTAACCAAGCTTACGGATCCGCGCTTTGATTCCTTGAAAATGAATGAACGGTATCAGAAATTAGTCAGCTTGATAAGCGGATAACAATAGCCTCCGATAGGGAAATCCCTGTCGGAGGCTTGTGCTACATTTATTTTCCTGTGCCGAGGAGCGTCAGCGCGTCAAAGATAGAGCCGAGGGGAGAGAGCGTTGTGTCGGCGCTCTTTTTCAGCGCGTCTGTGATGCACCGCTTCGGAAGCGCGATCTTCGTGAATCCGAGACGGGACGCTTCGCCGACTCTTTGCGCGGCGGAGGATACCGTGCGGATTTCGCCCGCCAGCCCGATCTCTCCCATAGCGATCAGCGACGGCGGAATCGGTACGTCGCGCAGGCTGGAGATCAGCGCAAGCGCCACGGCGGCATCCGCGCCGGGATCGTCAATGCGAAGCCCGCCGATGACGTTCAGATACACATCGCACGTCGAGAAGCGAAGCCCGAGCCGCTTTTCAAGAACGGCAAGCAAAAGACACATACGGTTGTAATCGATGCCGTTGGAGGTGCGTCGGGGGGCAGGAAAGCTCGTCGGCGTGACAAGCGCCTGAATCTCCGCGATCAAGGGGCGCGTGCCCTCCATGATGCACACGGCACAGCTTCCCGAAACGTCGGTCGGACGCTCTGCGAGGAGCATTGCGGACGGATTTTCCACCTCGGTCAGCCCGTGCTCGTCCATTTCAAATACGCCGATCTCGTTCGTTGATCCGTATCGGTTTTTGATCGCGCGGATGATGCGGTGCGGCTGGGATCGCTCCCCCTCAAAATACAGAACGGCGTCCACCATGTGCTCGAGCACCTTCGGTCCGGCGATACCGCCCTCTTTGTTCACGTGACCGACGATGATGACCGCCGTGCCGTCCGTTTTCGCCCGTCCGATCAGGGCACCGGCGCATTCGCGCACCTGCGTGACACTGCCGGGAGCGGAGGAGGCAGTCTGCGAATAGATCGTCTGGATCGAGTCTGCGATCAGGATGTCGGGACGGATGCGGTCGTATTCCGCCAGGATCGTGTCGAGATCCGTCTCGGTCAAAAGGAGGATCTGCTCTCCCGTCGTGCCGAGTCTCTGCGCGCGCATCTTCAGCTGGGGACGGGATTCCTCGCCCGAGACGTACAGGATGCGTTTTTTCTCGCCGAGTGCACCGCACAGCTGCATCAGAAGCGTCGATTTACCGATACCCGGCTCACCCGCGAGCAGGATAACGGAGCCGTCCACGAGTCCGCCGCCGAGCACGCGGTCAAATTCCCCGATGCCGGTAAGCGTGCGTACGCAGTCCTCACTCTCCATCTCATCGATCGGGATTGCGACCTCGCGCTTACCGATCACTCTGTGTGCCGGCGCGCCGGCAGAGGCGGGTGCTTTCGGGGCATAGGTTTCCTCCGTCATGGAGTTCCATGCGCCGCAGGACGGACAGCAGCCGTACCATTTCGGAGACTGCGCGTCACATTCGGCGCATACGTAGACTTTCTTCGGTGCTTTCATTTTTATCCATCCTTTGTGGTTTGTATCTATTATACACTAAATCCATCTGTAAAGCAAGCACTACGGCGAGATTGCCGTCACGCTTTCCGCAATTGCGGCGGCGATCGTCAGCGCAAGTTTTTTCTGATAGTCCGGCGAGGTGAGCGCGGACAGTTCCTCCGGATTGGAGAGGAAGCCGCACTCGATCATGATCGCGGGCATCTCGGCACGGGAAAGCAGGTAGATCGCACTGCCTGCCCGTTTTGTTTCGCGATCGTTCAGTGGCTGGAGATACCGCTTTGCATACGTCTGGACAAGCTCCGCCGCCGCCTTCCCGCTGTCGGAATAATACACCTGCAGACCGCTGTACTGCGCTTCGGAAAATTTGTTCATGTGAATGCTCACGAGCAGTGCCGCCTCCGCCTCATTTGCAAAGCGGAGCCGGTTTTTCAGATCATACGTCTTTTTGTGCCCCGTGTAGTCCGTCAGATCCCCGTACAGATCGTACAGGAGCCGATCGTCCGTGCGTGTCAGCCGTACGTCATATCCGGCGGCGGTTAGGATTTGTGCCACGCCCTTCGCTACGGTCAGATTCAGATCCTTTTCCCGCGTGCCGTCCTCGCCCGAAGCACCGCCGTCCTCGCCGCCGTGCCCCGCATCGATCACGATCACGGGACGCACGTCTGCCGCGTTTGCAGCGGTGTCCTCCGCTGTTTTGTAAATGCTCTGTGCCGCCGCGAGGAATACACCGCCGCAAACAGCGAAAAGGAGGGAGAAAAACAGAAAATCCGAAACGAATCGGCGCGAAAGCGATGCTTTCATACAGCACCTCCGTACAGGTGAGATACTGTATCTATACGCGGCGGGCGGAGAGAATATGAAAAAAGCGCCCCCGGGGAGGCGCTTTGCCGTTATTTCTTTTTCAGCTTGAATACCTTACCGAGAGTCCACTGTCTCAGCCCGATCCAGTAGGAGAGGAACGCCGCCAGAATCACGGGCAGCGGCGTGAGCAGGTACAGATAGTGGTTGGAGGCGTCGATGGTCACAACGATGCCGATAAACATACCCTGCCACAGAAAGGCGATCGCTTTCATAAAGGCGCTGATCGTGCCGATCCATTCGATTTCGGTCAGTCGGTTGAAGAAAAACGTCACTGCAACAATCACGCCGAGTATAATATTCGGCAGAGAGGCGGCAATACCGATCTTCAAACCGGTCAGCGGACTGTACTTTTCCCGTCCCGCATCCGCCCGGATTCGGCTTTTCGCACCCTCTTCCCACATAACGGAGTGATTCAGAAAGAGGAGAAAAACAACGGAGAAAATACTCGTGATGAGAAGCAGCGATCTGTTCGAGGTAGGGATAGCAAGCTGCAGAGCGATTCCCAGAAAAGCGGCGCCGAATTGGTTTGCCGTCATACGGGTGATCGTTCGGGAATGTTCACGGAAAATATTCAGCATACAGACGTGCGCGCGGGCGCGATCCTTTCCTGTTCGTCATTGGATGTATCCGATTATATTGTATATAAAAAAACGCGCTATTACAAGCGAGTAGGACGAAAATTTACAATCTATCCATGAAAATCTTAAGAATCGTTGTATAATAGATAGTGTAAAGTTGTTTTTTGGAAAGGATGGGGAGAATGGCACAGAATATAAAGGAGTACCCCGAGCTGATTCGGGAGTATGCCTCTTATAAACAGACGATTCAGGGATGCTCGCCGAAAACAGTAACCGAATATCTGTTTGATCTGCGCACATTCTGTCGCTATATGATTCTGACGCGGGCGGGCGAGACGCCGGATGAGGAGTCGATGCGGGAAACACCGTTTGACCATCTCGATCTGGAGTTTTTCAAATCCGTTACCACATCCGAAATCTACGAGTTTCTTCTGTATGTCGATAAAGAACGTGCCAATTCCAAAGCGGCGTTGGCACGAAAACTCTGTGCCGTGCGGATGTTTTACAAGTATCTCACCGTCAAGCGCGGACTGATGGAGAACAGTCCTGCCGCCAACATTGAATCGCCGAAGCAGAAGAGACAGCTGCCCAAGCATCTCTCCGTGGAGGAGAGCGTCGATCTTCTCTCCGCCGTGCAGGAGGACACCTCGTCGAACAGCCGCGCGCGGGATTACGCGATCCTTACGCTATTTCTCAACTGCGGTCTCCGACTGAGCGAGCTTGCCGGCATCCGCTTTGCCGATCTTGATCCCGAATTGCGCTCCATGCGCGTCATTGGTAAAGGATCGAAGGAGCGCATCGTGTACCTCAACGACGCGTGCCGTGAAGCGATCAAGGCATACCTGCCGATCCGACGTGCCGCCGTCGTCAAGCCGAAGGAGGCGGATGCTCTCTTCATCAGCAGGCAGGGCAAGCGCATCAGCGTGAAAACGGTGCAGTGGATGGTGAAGAAGTATCTCGGTGCCGCCGGGCTTGCCTACAAGAATTACTCCACACATAAGCTGCGTCATACGGCGGCGACGCTCATGTACCAGACGGGCAAGGTCGATATCCGTGTGCTCAAGGATATCCTCGGACACGAGCAGCTCACGACGACACAGATCTACACGCACGTCAGCGATAAGGGTATGGAACAGGCTATGGCAGAGAATCCGCTGGCGAACGTCTCCATTAAACCGAAGAAGAAGCGGCTGTCCGAGGTAGACGGAGAGACAGATCAGTCCGAAGGTACGGACGAAACAGACGAATAATCCGCGATCGCGGCACGAAGAAGTGTGTCGCGGTCGTTTTTGTATTTGCCGGCGATTACGTCCCGGGTCAGTGCGGCGAGGATTTGCCCGATTTTCGGTGAGGCGGGGATGCCCGCGACAAGAAGATCCGCTCCGCGTACGGCGAGCGTTGCCGTGTTGTAGCACACGCCGTCCGCGAACAGAGCAAGTGTGGCGGATTTATGTGCGACCAGTGCCGTATCAGCCGGGGCGAGCGCACGGCGGAATGCGAAGAAATCGTCCATGTTCTCCCGACCGATCTGATCGGCAACGGCGCACCGTACATCGTGGCGGGCGAGCTCCGCTTCCCGAAACCGAAGGAAGCACGAGACCGTCTTTGCCGCCGATGAACCGAACGCGTAGTGGAGAAGCAGACGCTCTGCCTCCTCGGGGGAGAGGGGGGCAAGCAGGCACGAAAGCCGTGCCGTCAGCGATGCATTCCCCACCGGCAGGAGAGAAACTGAGCAGGCAGGGAAGAGCCGCCCTGCGATATCTTCAAACTGTGTAAGGATTCTTTTACAGTGCGGCGCTTTCAGAATCCCGCGCATTTCGTCCCCGATTCTTTCGGGCGCGATTTCCTCCAGAAGCGGTGCGCACTCGTGCATGGCGCGTGCCGTATCGGGATCAACCGTGAAACCGTAACGGGAAGCAAAACGGATGCCGCGCAGAATGCGGAGTGCGTCCTCCGTGAACCGCTTTACGGGATCTCCAACGGCACGGAGAAGCCCTGCCGCAAGATCCTCCCGACCGCCGAACGGATCGACAAGATCAAACGAACCGTCCGCGCGAGGTGCCGCCGCCATTGCATTTACTGTGAAATCCCGCCGCGACAGATCGTCACGGATATCCGTAACGAAATGCACTTCATCCGGCCGGCGGTGGTCGGAGTACGTGCCCTCCGTGCGGTACGTCGTGATCTCGCATGACTCGCCGTCCAGCGAGACGGTTACGGTGCCGTGCTTCAGCCCGTTTGCCGCATAGACAGTGAACGGCGCGTCGGAGAACACAGCCATCGTTTCTTCGGGCTTTGCGGAGGTGGTCACATCCCAGTCATTCGGCGTGCGGCCAAGGAATGTGTCCCGGACGCATCCGCCCACGGCATAGGCAGTGAAGCCGGCATCGCGCAGCTTTTCGATCATGGATTGGACATATGCCGGAAAAATCATGCTTCGGCACCTCCGTTCTTTTTTATTCTTCGTCCTTCTTTACAGGATATCCGTCAAACGGGATCGACTGCACGAGCGCGCGCAGCTTTTCGCGTACATCTGCGGGGGATTCAATGTACATCCTCTCCCCGAATCCGGCCGCCCACGACAGAAACTGCGGGCTTATGAGGACGTCAACTGCCACGGTGAACGAATCCCCTGAGGGGATCAGATTCACGTCCGTGCCGAATCGGTCGAGGATTACTCCTGCCAGTGATTCATGACAGCGGAGAACGACGAGCGTTTCCTCCCCGCCGAACATGCCGAACACCTTGCGTGCGAATTCGCCCGTATCGAAATCGGTGAAAAATTCGGCGCCCTCGCGCGGCTTGTCCGTCAGAGAAACGGAGAGAATCTTGTCCACGCGGAAGTGCTTGACCTTGCCGCTTTCCGATTCATACGCGAGGAGATAGTAGTTTTCGTCATCCCACGTCAGCGCCCACGGGCTCACCTCGTACCGCTTGCCGTCATGCCGGAGCACACGCTCCTTTTTTATATTCCAGTCAAAATATTGGAAAGTGATCTGCGTATTCTCCTGCATCGCCTCGTGCAGAAAATCGACTGTGTAATAGATGCTTTCGTTCATCGCTTTCACGCGGTTTGCTACGTAGACGTGGCGGGAGAGACGGCGCGCCTCATGCGTGCTCGTGAGGTTTTCCAGCTTGCGGATCAGCTCCGTGCTCTTTTTGTGCGTGATGAATTTGGAGGACTGTACCGCATCCACGAGCAGCTTCAATTCCGGCAGCTCCAGCATACGGGAGGCAACGTAATAGCCGCCGTTCCGTCCGGCCGCTTTTTCAATATCCACGCCGAAATCGCGCAGTGCGGCTATATCGTCATAGATGCTTTTTCGCTCCGCTGAGATACCGTACGCCTCCAACGCGGCAATGATACTTGCCATCGACATCGGATGTGCCTCGTCCGTTTGCTCCTCCAGAATCTTTTTCAGATACAGAAGCTTCAGCTTCTGACGCTCGTTTTTCGGCATAGGTGCCTCCTTGGTGATTTTTTGAAAAAACTTATGTTCGTGTCCCGTTTATGGTACAGCTTGCGTGGTATTCTATATACAGAAAGAGAAACGGGCATATGTGACGGCCCGTCCGCATACGATGGAAAAAACGGAGGATACGACAATGACGAGAGAACAAAGAACGGAACTGATGAAGCGTACGAAGGTGAAAAGCCGCGCATCGCAGGAGACACGTGAAATCCGCGGCACGTATTGGGGGGCGGCGGCGATGCTGCTTTTGTATCTGATTGTTGTCTGTGTGGTGAAGAGCTACGGCTTCCCCGTGATTGCCGCCGGGATTGTCATTGCCCTGCTCGGTGCTGCGGGAATCGAGATCGCTCTTCGGATGAATTTCTGATTTTTTATGCATAAAGTGCTTCTTTATGCATCCGAAGTCCGATCGGTTGGGACAAAATCGCGGATTTCGCCGTGAAGGGAAGCGAAAATCTGCCGCACGCTTCCGTGTTCGCGGCGGTTTATGACTACATTATACCATATATTTTCCTGCTCGTAAATGGGGAATCGGAGGACTTTTGGGAAAAAGTTCTCCTTTTTTTCGTGTGTGCGGAAAAAACTTCAAAAATATATGTTTTGATTTCGGAGAAGCCCTTGACAAGGCAGAAAATATGATGTATAATTGTTGTATATTTGCGATTATATATGAATTTTTATTCAAGGAGTTCCACCGGTGAATATGCCATTGCCCCCTAAAAAGAAAGTATTTATCGACGGTCGCGAGGGAACGACCGGACTTCGTATTTTTGAACGGCTCGAATCCCGCGCGGAGATCGAGATGATCGTTCTCCCCGATGAGATCCGTAAGGATCCCGAAGCGAGAAAGAAGGCACTGCACGAGGCGGATGTCGCCTTCCTCTGCCTGCCGGATGCTGCAGCGAGAGAATCGGTCGCCCTTGCCGAAGGCTCGGACGTGATTTTGATCGATACCTCCACAGCCCACCGAACGCTGGAGGGATGGGCGTACGGATTTCCCGAGCTTACCCCCGCGCATAAATCCGCAGTCGAGGGCGCAAAGCGCATCGCTGTGCCGGGATGCCACGCTTCCGGATTCATTTCGCTGGTGTATCCGCTTGTGAAGGCAGGACTTCTCCCCGCAGATGCCGCGCTCACCTGTCACTCGATCACGGGATACAGCGGCGGCGGCAAAAAGATGATCGCCCAGTATGAGGCGGACGAGCGTGAGGAGGAGCTGGATTCTCCCCGCCAGTACGCTCTTGGTCAGACGCACAAGCACCTGCCCGAGATGCAGAAGATTCCGGGGCTTGTCTCCGCGCCGATCTTTTGCCCGATCGTTGCCGATTATTATGCCGGTATGACGGTCACCGTGCCGATCTTCGCGCATCAGCTGAAGGCGGGCGTAACGGTCGATATGCTGAAGGACTGCTACCGAAATACATACAAAGACGGGCTTGTTTCGTATGACGAGTCCATTCTGGACGGCGGTTTCGCCGCTGCCAATCCGCTTGCCGGACGGGATATCATGAAAGTCGCCGTCGCGGGCAACGAGGAGCGGATTCTGCTCATCTCCCATTTTGATAATCTGGGCAAGGGTGCCTCCGGTGCGGCGGTACAGTGTTTGAATCTTGTGCTCGGTCTTCCGATGGAGAAAGGGCTTGCACTCTGATATAAGGAAAAAGGATGAAAAAATGATTACAAAGATCAACGGCGGCGTCTGCGCCGCAAAAGGATTTACAGCGGGCGGTATCCACTGCGGTATCCGCAAGAACCGTACGAAGCGCGATCTGGCGCTGATTGCGAGTGAGGTCGAGGCAGCTGCCGCAGGTGTGTACACGCAGAATCTCGTGAAGGGCGCACCGATTCTTGTTACGAAAGAGAATATCGCAAACGGCTATGCCCGTGCAATCGTCTGTAACAGCGGCAATGCGAATACGTGCAACGCAAACGGCATCGAGATCGCCAAGCAGATGTGCACCGTCACCGCCTCCGCGCTCGGTATCGATCCGACGGATATCATCGTTGGCTCCACCGGCGTCATCGGGCAGCCGCTTTCCATCGAGCCGATCGAGGCGCATATGGCAGAGCTTGCCGCATCTCTTACCGCGGACGGCAGTGCATACGCCGCTGAGGCGATCATGACGACTGACACGAAGATGAAAGAGGTTGCGTACTCCTTCACCGTCGGCGGCAAGGAGTGCCATATCGGCGGTATCGGCAAAGGCTCGGGCATGATTCATCCGAACATGGCAACGATGCTCGTGTTTGTCACGACGGACTGTGCCATCTCCCCGGCTATGCTGCAGAAAGCACTCAGCGAGGACGTCAAGACCTCGTTCAATATGGTCAGCATCGACGGCGATACGTCTACCAACGATACGGTTGCCGTGCTTGCCAACGGCATGGCGGGCAATGCGGAAATTACCGCGGAAGGCGCGGACTTTGATGCATTCTGTGAAGCGCTCGGCGCAGTTACGAGAGAAATCTGCCGCATGATCGCGGGTGACGGCGAGGGTGCAACAAAGCTCCTTACCTGCAAGCTCGACGGCGGCAAAACGGATGAGATTGCACGCACGGTGGCGAAGTCCGTGATCTGCTCTTCTCTGACGAAGGCGGCTATGTTCGGCGCGGATGCCAACTGGGGCAGAATCCTCTGTGCGATCGGCTACAGCGGCGCGGACGTGGACGTCACGAAGATCGACGTGTCCTTTGCATCCAAAGCGGGGGAGATCCTCGTCTGCAAAAACGGTGCCGGCGTCGATTTCTCCGAGGAAAAGGCGAAGGAGATCCTCACCGAGAGTGAGATCGATATACTCGTTTCCCTCAATGACGGCGACAAGACTGCCGTGGCGTGGGGATGCGATCTGACCTACGATTACGTCAAGATCAACGGCGATTACCGCACCTGATCGGAGGGGACAGCATGGAAGAAATGCATATGACAAACGCGCAGAGAGCGGAGGTTCTGATCCACGCCCTGCCGTATATTCAGAAGTATTACGATAAGATCATCGTCGTGAAATACGGCGGCAACGCCATGATCAACGACGATCTCAAAGAGGCCGTCATGGGCGATATCGTGCTCCTTTCGCTCATCGGTATCAAGGTCGTGCTTGTGCACGGCGGCGGTCCCGAGATCAGCGATATGCTGAAGAGAGTCGGCAAGCAGTCCGAGTTTGTGAACGGTCTGCGCGTCACCGATGAGGAAAGCATGGACATCGTGCAGATGGTGCTCGCGGGTAAGATCAATAAAAACCTTGTCAATCTCCTCATGGAGAAGGGCGGACGCGCGATCGGTCTTTGCGGTGTCGACGGTCACATGATCGAGGCAAAGCAGCTCGATCCCGCACTCGGCTATGTCGGCGAGATCACGCAGGTCAACACCCAGCCGATCCTCGATGTGCTTGAGAAGGGCTACATCCCCGTTATTTCTACGATTGGATGCGATAACGAGGGGCATACGTACAACATCAACGCCGATACGGCAGCCGCAAGAATCGCCGGCATGCTCAAAGCGGAATCGCTTATTTCCATGACGGACATCGCGGGCATCCTCCGCGACAAGGACGATCCGTCCACGCTGATCTCGAAGATCAATGTAAGCGACGCACCCGAGCTTATCCATGAAGGCGTCATTTCCGGCGGCATGATCCCGAAGGTGGAGTGCTGTATTGAAGCGATCCGCCGCGGTGTGAATAAGGTGTTCATCATTGACGGACGTGTGCCGCACTCGATTCTGATCGAGACGCTGACGGACGAGGGTATCGGTACGATGCTCGTGTAAAAAGAAAGAAGGCAAATACCATGAATATTCAAGAACTTGATAACACATATGTCGCGCATACGTACGCGCGTTTTCCCGTATCGTTCGTGAGCGGGCACGGCTCGATCCTCACGGATGAAAACGGCAAGGATTACATCGATCTCGGTACGGGCATCGCCGTCAATACGTTCGGTCTGTCCGACCCCGATTGGAAAGCGGCTGTCGTTGCCCAACTCGGCAAACTCCAGCATACGTCGAATCTGTATTACACCGAGCCGTGCGCGCGTCTGGCACAGATGCTGTGCGAGAGAACGGGCATGAAGAAGGTTTTCTTCTCCAACTCGGGTGCGGAGGCAAATGAGTGCGCGATCAAGGCGGCACGCCTGTATTCCTTTGAGAAATACGGAGAGGGACGCTCGACGGTCGTCACCTTGAAGAACAGCTTCCACGGACGGACGCTTGCGACGCTTTCCGCCACGGGGCAGGACGTGTTCCATACGAAATTCGGTCCGTTCCCCGAGGGATTCGTATACGCCGATCCGACGGATGCTTCCGACGTGATCCGCCTCGTGAAGGAGACGGGTGCCTGTGCCGTGATGATGGAAATGGTGCAGGGCGAGGGTGGTGTGTATCCTCTGGATAAGGCGTTCGTTGCTGAAGTTGCCGCATATGCAAAAGAAAACGATGTGCTCCTCGTGATCGATGAGGTGCAGACGGGCAACGGCAGAACGGGTTCGCTGTATGCGTACCAGCAGTACGGCATCACGCCCGATATCGTTTCGACAGCAAAAGGAATCGGTGGCGGCTTGCCGCTCGGTGCTACGATGCTCGGCGAAAAGCTCACCGACGTATATACCCCCGGCACGCACGGCTCCACGTTCGGCGGTAATCCCGTGGCGTGCGCCGGCGCGATCAGCATCCTCTCACGCATCGACGACGCGTTGCTTGCCAGTGTGCGAGAGAGAAGCGAGTATATTGTGAACGCGCTCACGGGTGCAAAGGGAGTCAAGAGCGTCAGCGGCATGGGACTCATGCTCGGCATCCTCACCGAGAAGCCGGCGAAAGACGTGATCGCAGGCTGCATGGCGCGCGGCGTGGTCGTCCTCTCCGCCAAAGACAAAGTACGCTTGCTCCCCGCACTCAATATCCCGATGGATGAACTGAAAAAAGCAATCGCAATCCTCAAAGAAGTAATTGCAGAATAAGGAGTTAACCGATGAAGCATCTTTTGAAACTGATGGATCTCTCTTCGGAGGAGATCATTGATATTCTGAACCTCGCCGATCAGCTCAAGTATGAGAAAAAGAACGGCATCGAACACCCGATCCTCAAGGGCAAAAGCCTCGGCATGATTTTCCAGAAATCCTCTACCCGTACCCGCGTTTCGTTTGAGGTCGGTATGTACGATCTCGGCGGTCAGGCGCTGTTCCTTTCCTCGCGCGATCTGCAGATCGGTCGCGGCGAGCCTGTCGAGGATACCGCACGCGTGCTTTCGCGCTATCTGGACGCGATTATGATCCGTACCTACGAGCAGAAAGAGGTCGAGATGCTGGCGGAGTACGGCTCGATTCCGATCATCAACGGTCTGACCGACTACTGCCATCCGTGCCAGGTTCTCGCCGATCTCATGACGATCCGTGAGCACAAGGGACACATCAGCGGCAACAAGCTCTGCTTTATCGGCGATGGAAATAACATGGCGAACTCCCTCATCGTAGGCGGTATCAAAACGGGTATGTCCGTCGCGATTGCCTGCCCGAAGGAGCATCAGCCTGACGCCGCACTCATGAAGTGGGCGTCGGAGAATGGCAATTTCCTCTGCACGGATAACGTGGAGGAGGCCGCAACCGGTGCAGACGTTCTGTATACGGACGTCTGGGCATCCATGGGACAGGAGGAGGAAGCCGCCGCACGCCGTGTGAAGTTTGCCGGCTACCAGATCAACGAAAGACTCATGTCCGTGGCAAATCCCGGCTGCATGGTGCAGCACTGCCTGCCCGCACACCGCGGTGAGGAGATCACGGCGGACGTGTTCGAGGCGCACGCCAACGAGCTGTTCGATGAGGCGGAGAATCGTCTGCACGCACAGAAGGCCGTGCTCGTCCGCTGCATGAGCGACGCAAGAAAATAAGGATAAAAAAGCCGATGTTAGACGCTTGTCTATATCGGCTTTCTTTTTTTGAAACAAATCGGCGCTTTTTGGAAACTTATTTGACAAAAATCTTTGCAGATGTTATACTAAATCAGAAATGCACGGCATTTCATTCTACGAAAAGAGGAAACAACGATGATTTCTTGTACGGAATTTATCCCGTTGTACAGCGAGTTTTTCAAGTTTTTGGAGAAGCGCGGCGGCTATGATGAGGTCTTGAAGTATTGGTACTATCTGTCTGATACGAACATCGGTGATCCGTCCAATCCGCACAGCATGGAGTCCTTCATCCGTCAGTACGGTGGATATGACGGCGCGAAAAAATATTGGGGTCACACCACCTCCGAGGAAGCGTGCGATACGTGGAGCTATGTTGATCCGGTTAAGCGCTTTACCTACTCCGGTATGAATTACTGCCCGTCCCGCGGTATGCTCAATTCGTTTACGCATATCGAGCCGTATAAGAATTACTGCGAGCACTGCAAGGTCATTTATAACCGCGTGCTCGAGAAGCATGGTGTGTGCTATGAGAGAGATCACAGTCTCGTCGATCAGGCGAAGTGTTCCTCCCTTCTTTATGAAGAGGGCAACCGTCCGTCCGACGATATCCTCACGACGAGCGAAACGGTCGTGTATTCCGAGATGAAGCGAGAGGGGAAGAAATACCTTCACCGCGATTTCCATCTGATCGGTGACAACGCACTCCGCTACTGCGGCGAGACGTACGGAGATGCCGAGGTTACGCTGTTCATGAAGGAGTTTACGCTTGCGTTTTATGCACCGCAGATCGAAGAGTTCAAGAAAGACGGTCTTGCGGCTTGCAAAGCATGGATCGAGAAGATGTACGAGATCGAGGAGTCGAGCGAGCGTCTTACGACTGAACTGAACGGAAACAAACTCACAGTGAAGATCGATTATTGTCCCGTGATCAAGTACATGCGTGAGCTGCATCAGGAGCCGAGCAAATACTACATAGAGGAAACGACGACGCACTATGCCACGATCGCCGAGGCGTGCGGATGGGATTTCAACCTTGCATATTACACCAAGGACGGCGCGACAGAATTTACCTTTACCGCAAAATAATTTACATAAGAAAAGCACCGCAGATTTTCTGCGGTGCTTTTGACTATGGAAGATATGGATCGGCTATTACAGGGACATCATCGCTTTTGGCATATGCCGAATATACCTCGATTGCGTCGAATACAGGACCGAATTTCTCCGAATTGTCCGCGCTTACGAAGATGTATGCTTCACCTGTGGTATCGTCTGTCGCATAACTCATGAGGCAGTGCCGTGCGCGGTCGGTGTAGCCTGTCTTTCCGGCGATGATCGTCACGCCGTCCGGCTCGTCCCCGTACATGCGTGAGAACATCGTCGATTCCAGAAGAATTCCCTCCGGGTGCTTTTCCGTCGGCGTTGTTGTGTACTGATACGTCGAGAGAATTTTCGCACATTCTTCATACTGCATCGCGTAGTCGAGGATCATCGCCATCTCCACGGCGGTGGAGTAGTGATTCGTGCCGGTCAGTCCCGTGCAGTTTTCAAAATGTGTATCGGTCAGCCCCATTTCGGCTGCTTTTTCATTCATCAGATCCGCAAAAGCGTCTTCACTTCCCGCAACGTGCTCGGCAAGGGCAACGGATGCCTCCGCGCCCGAAGGGAGGATCATGCCGTAGAGCAGATCGAGAATGGTAACCGTTTCGTTCGGCGAGAAGCCTGCCAGGGAAGCACCTGCAGTATAGACGGGATCAATAATCGTGCTTGTGACGGTAAACGGTGCGCTGAGATCCTCAATGTGCTCGTACGCAACGATCAGTGACATGACCTTCGTCATGGATGCCGGATGCATACGGGTGTTCGCAGACCGTGCGGCGATCACGGTGTGATCCTTCAGCGAGATCAGAACAGCGTAGGTGCTGCCGATTTCGCCGGACAACGCTTCTGTTGCCGCAGTCATTTGCGGACGGGATACGGTCGGTTTGCGCGGCGCTGTGATCGGCGGCGCTTCCGGCTCCGTTTCGGGAGGATCTGTCACAGACGGTGCTGTTTCCGACGTCTCCGGCTCCGTATTGCCTGTGGGGGCGGTGTCATCCCGTGTGCAGGCGCGGATGCAAACCGCGAGCAGGATCAGTAGAACAACACCCAAAATGCACGCGGCGATCAGTCGGATTCTGCGTGCACGGCGCTGTGCTTCCTGCCGTGCCGCGATGATGGCGCGTCGCCGTTCCATTTCCTCCGGTGTGAGCGGACGTCTGCCGGGCGGTACCTGCCTCCTTTGCGGAGCTTGATTTTGCCGAGGCGGTATCTGTGGCGGCGTTTGCC
Source organism: Clostridia bacterium (assembly GCA_017466375.1). Classification (GTDB taxonomy): domain Bacteria; phylum Bacillota; class Clostridia; order Oscillospirales; family CAG-272; genus SIG701. The sequence continues at coordinate 20,959 of JAFTUH010000047.1, forward strand.
GTGGCTGCCGCTGTCCTTGCGGATACGGCTGCCGCTGCGGCGTCTTTCCACCGTTCGGTACAGGCGGCGCATATGACCGACCGCGATTCTGCGGCGGTGTTTGTACGGGCGTGCGCGGTTGCTGTCTGCGCGGATCGTACCCGTTTGGATTACGCGGTGATGAATTCATATGATCCGTCCGTTCCGATTTTTGTTTTATCAAATAGGGGGACTGCTTGCGCGATCCCCCGGATTCGTATTCGTGTAATTATTTCTTAGTCGCTTTTTTGGCAGCGCGTGCGGCTTCTTCCGCCTCAGCCTGTCTCTTTGCGGATTCGGCAAGTGCACGCTGTGCCTTCTTCCGCGCCCGTGCAAAGGGGATGGCAATACCTGCGGTAATCAGCGCGGCAAACGCGACGAGTACAACGTAATCGACCGCTTTGGGCACGCTTTCACCGAAGAAAATGCTCTCTCCCGCATGGCTTCTCGTGGAGAGCAAAGAAACGCAGTTTTCCCCGGAATAGGACTCCTTTTTTGTAAGAGCTTCGGCGCTGTCGCCGGCGGAGATGGACACGTCCGTGATTTTCATCGTTTTATCGGAGGTGAGTGCCGCGGTATCTGCCGTAACGCGGAGACGGATCGCCTGAATATCGAGCAGATGTGAGGCGTGGATTGCGCCTTCTGCCGTGATCTCACCGCCGTACAGCTTCAGCTCGGTGCCGTTTACGGCGTATGCATCGGGCGCGTTGATCGTCCATTTTCCGTCAACGAAGGAGAGGGAGGAGTGCGTGCTGTAAATGCCGTCGCCGCCGGCGGTGACGGTATACGTACCGTCCAAAAAGCGGATGACGGAGGATTTATCCGTGGCATAGCAGTAGATGCCCATATCATCGGATACGAGTGTGAGGGAGCCTGTACCCTTGAACGTAACCGCACCGGCGAGGGCGAGTGCGGCGCGGGATGCTTTTATGTAGGAATCGCCCTTCAGAATGACCGTTGCACCTGCGGGTACCTTCAAGCCGTATTCCGCCGTAGTGTCAATGTACAGGTCATCCAGGGTCAGTATGTCGTATCGGTTATCCCAAAAGTAGCCGTGTCCTTCCGTGTCGCGGGTAAACAGCGTTGCATTGACGGTATCGGTAATTTTCACGGCAGCGAGCGCAGGCGTGGAGAAGAGTGCCGTGACGGCAAAAAGCAGGCAGATCGCCGTGATAGCAGCTGACAAACGTTTGAACATGGTATTCCTTCCTTCCCGGAGCAGAGTCAGGGAGGACTCCTTTCGTTTTCTGTTCACAATACATCATTAATCATAGCATATTTTCGCCAAAATTACAATAGATAAGAAGAGTTTTTCGCATTTTTACATCCTGTTCAAAAAAAGACCGCAGCGAGTCTCTTGCGTGTTTTCGGTGAATGTGATACAATATCGATGTTAAATGAGCGTTTCGGAAGGAGATTGCGATGAAGCACGGTGACAGACGTCCGATTGCTGTTTTTGATTCGGGCGTGGGCGGAATCAGCGTTCTTGCTGAATTGGTTGAACTGATGCCGCGGGAATCCTTTTTGTATTTCGGAGATTCTTTGCACGCTCCGTACGGAATACGTACAAGCGCGGAAGTATCTGCACTGACTGAGCAGCATATAGAAGCACTTGTGCACCGCGGGGCCAAGGCGGTCGTGATCGCGTGCAATACGGCGACCGGCGCATCTATCGCCCGATTGCGGCAGAAGTATGACGGGATTCCTGTGATCGGCATCGAGCCTGCCGTGAAACCTGCGGTACAGGCGTTCCCCGGCGGCCGGATTCTCGTTCTTGCTACACCGATTACGCTCAGTACGGAGAAATTCCGTACGCTTTTGCGTTCGTACAGTGAACAGGCGGAGATTTTTCCCGTGCCGTGTCCGCAGCTTGCCGCGATGATCGAGGAGGGCGAGCTTTCGGGCGAACGGTTAGACGGATATCTGGCGGAGATCTTCCGTTCGTACCGGGAGCGACCGATCGATGCTGTTGTGCTCGGGTGTACGCATTATCCGTTTGTGCGTGAGGCAGTGGCGGCGGCATCGGGCGGAGCCGTACTGTTTGACGGCGGTGCTGGGACAGCACGGGAGACCCGTCGGCAGTTGGAAAAACGTGGGATGCTGAGCGATCGTACGGAAGCGGGAACGGTGGAACTGGACAACAGCGATCCGCAGCCGATGCGTATGCGGCTGTGCGAAGATCTGTTACGTCTCGGACGGAAGAATTGCCGTGAGAAAACCGAAAAACAGGGCTGATGCAATCAAGCGCCAGCCCTGTTTGTTTTACTGTTTTGTCGCTTTGGTTTTACCTGCGTAGGAGACCATGTACGATCCTATGAGAACGAGGATCAGACCGATGAAAATTTGTACCGTAGGCATCTCTTTGACGAAGATCGCGGCGGCGATGGGGGAGAGCGCAGGCTTCACGAAGAAGGCGAGGGAAGCAAGTGTCGCGGAGCCTTTCTCCAGCGCCTTGAAATACGCCCAGTACCCGATGCCCGTGACAGCCACGGCGATGTAGAGCATGATCAGGGCCGTCTTCACAGTGAGCGTTTCCGCGGAGAGGATGCCGCCGTCCACGATAAAGATAGCCGGGAAGAGAAGAATACTGCCGTAGATAAAGGAGAAGCTGATGAGGATGTTGCCGCTGGCTTTCTTCATCATTTTTTTGTTGAATACGGTGTAGAAGCTGAACGTGAGCGCGGCGAGGATGCCGAGCAGAATCGAGAGCGCCCCGGATCCGCCTGTCAGACTCTGCCACGAGCAGACGAGAATACCGGCAACGCAGAGAATCAGCGCGAGCAGCTTTTGTGCCGTGATCTTCTCCTTCAGCATGATCGAAGAGAGGAAAATCGTGATGACGGAATTGGCGGAAAAGAGGATCGCGATCAGTGCGGGGGAGGTGGAGAGCTTTACGCCGTACTGGAGGGATACCATGCTCGCGCAGATGAACAGAATACCGAGCCCAACCATTTTCAAATGATCGCCGAGAGTGAGCTTGACGTTTTGCTTTTTGATCTCACGCAGCGAGAAGGGCAGCAGCATCAGTCCCGCAATCAGAAAGCGGATTGCCGTGATGGCGAGCGGTGTGATGTCTGCCGCAATCAGCTTGGAGATCGGCTCAAAGGTGGCGAACAGAACCGCCGTAATAATGACGTAGATGTAACCGGATTTCATAGAATGCCTCTTTCGTTTTTTTCTATTATAATCCTTTTTCGCCGTATTGTAAAGAATGAGATCGTATACTCTCACTATATATTGAAATATGGAGTGAAATGTGTTACAATATAGAACGGAATACAGATTGGAGGGAATCGGATGGAGTTTTTGCAGCTTACCTATTTCCGTCATGCGTCCAAGACGGAGAATTTCTCACATACAGCCGCGGCGTTTTCCGTGCCGCCGTCCTGCATCTCGGCTTCGGTGAAGAAACTGGAGAGGGAATTGGGCGTTGCGCTTTTTGATCGGACGGCGAATACGCTCTCCCTCAATGAGAACGGAAAACGGTTTCTGCGGTCGGTAGAAACGGTGTTTTCGGAGCTTGAACGGGCGCGCAGTGAGCTTTTGGAGAGCGCGGGGGAGCCTTGCGGCAAAATCCGTATGCGCATCAACGTCAGCCGCCACATTATCACGAAGATCATCGCGGATTTCCGCGCGCAGTATCCGAACGTGACATTTTTGCTCGATTTCGGCGGCAGTCGGGATGACAGCGATTATGCGATTGTTGTTTCGGATGAGATCATCGGCGGTGATTTTGAAAAACACGAATTTCTGAAAGAGGAGATCATGCTCGCTGTGCACAAATCGCATCCGATTGCGGCACGAAAAGAGATCAGCGCGAGCATGCTTTCAGGGGAGAAATTCATTTGCCTCTATCCGAAATACAGCCTGCGCTGTCTGACCGAATCGATCTGTGCGGAGGCGGGATTCCGTCCGGATATCGTGCTTGAGTGCGGCGATCCGCAGTGTATCACGGATTATCTGAAAATGGGGATGGGCATCAGCCTGTTTCCGACCGTTTCGTGGCAGAACGAGCTGGATCCCTCCCTCGTTCTCGTGCGCCTGAACGGCGGTATTTACCGCAATACAAACGTGTATCTGAATAAAAATGCTCCGCCGAGTGCGAAGATCTTCCTCAGACATATGCAGTCCGGCAAAACGAAAAAAGCCGCACCGTGAGCGATAGCATTCGCTGTACCGATTTACGTAATAGTATCTGCGGACACGGATACATACGGTTTTTCATTGAAATCAACATTTATTTCAAATCGTGTTGTTCAAAGTGCCTCTTTTGTCTGATAAAATATCAGTACAAAATAAAAGGAGGTTCTCATTATGAACACAGACAAAATTATAGCAGAATCAATCGCAAAGGACTATGCACCGAAAGAAGACTCCAAGATCGTTGCCCTGAAAAAACTGGATAGCCGTGCAAAACTCCCCGCCACCGTATTTACGTATACCTGGGGCATTGTATTTGCACTGGTTTTCGGTACGGGTATGTGCCTCGCCATGAAAGTGATCGGCAGCAGTATGCTGCTCGGCGTTATCGTTGGTGTGATCGGTCTTATCGGTTGCGGAGTAAATTATCCGATTTACAAGAGATTGCTTGAAAAAGGCAAGGCAAAATATGCTTTTGAAATCGTGCAGCTCGCACGTGAAATTGCGGAGAAATAAGCCAAACAGACGGGAGTGGGAATATGAATAAATCCGAGAGCAAGTATTTCAATACCGCCGTGAAAATGGATCTTGCATTGATTTCGCTTTTGAAAAAGAAACCGTTAGAATATATCACGGTAAGCGAAATTTGTGCTGCCGCAGGGGTGAATCGCTCGACGTTCTATCTGCATTATGAAACGGTCAGTGATCTGCTCAATGAAACTGCACGGTATTTGCTTGACGATTTTTTGTCCTATTTTTCGGCAGATGCAAAATCTGTTTCCTTCAACCTTGCGGACTGCGAACTGAATGAGCTGTATTTTATATGCGACAAGTACCTGAATCCCTATTTGACATATATAAAAGATCATAAAGAAGTGTTTGGTACAGCGTTGTTGCACAATCAGGTTTTCGGGTTTGAGGATGTATACAGCAAAATGCAGGAACATATTTTTAATCCCATACTGGAAAGATTTCACTATCCGTACGAGGATAGAAAATACGTGATGATGTATTATCTGAACGGGATCAATGCGATTATTCTCGAGTGGATTAAAGACGGATGCGGCAAGCCAATCAAAGATGTGTCAAAAATCATCTCGATCTGTATTTACGGGAAAGACAATTTGCATGGATAGAATACAAAAAACAGCACTGGTCAGCTTGATATGCAATTTGGCTTACAGTGCCTATCACGTAATTCTTGGGATAACGGCATGGTCGTGGTGGTACTTTACGGTCGGTGTTTATTATGTGATACTGAGTATCGTTCGTTTTACGGTGCTTCAATCCAAAGGGAAGTACCGCCTGATCACCCGGTTTACGGGGATTATGCTTTTGCTGCTATCTCTGCCGCTCGTCGGTACGGTTATCCTCTCTTTTGTCAAGGAGAGGGGCAGGGTGTTTCATTTGATAGTTATGCTTGCGATTGCGGTATACGCTTTTTCCAAAATCACAATTGCGACGGTGAATTGGGTCAAGGCAAGAAAAAGCACGTCAGCAAAACTGATCACGCTGCGAAATATTTCCTTTGCGGATGCTTTTGTTTCGATATATTCTCTGCAGCGCTCCATGCTTGTGAGCTTTGAGGGGATGACGGAAACGGAGATTCGTATTATGAATGCTGCAACGGGGAGTGCTGTGTGCATCATCGTTTTACTGCTTGGCGTCAATCTTTTGCGGCGCAAGATGTAAAGAAGTGTGGAACGCATATTAAAAAGCGGAGGATTTTTCGCACACAGCCGCGGCGTTTTCGGTGCCGCCGTCCTGCATTTCGGCATCGGTGAAAAAACTGGAGGGGGAATTGGGCGTTGCGCTCTTTGACCGTACGGCGAACACGCTCTCGCTCAATGAGAACGGGAAACGGTTTTTCCGAACGGTGGAGACTGTTTTTTCGGAGCTTGAGCGAGTACGCAGCGAGCTTGCGGAAAGTGCCGGGGAGCCGGGCGGCAAAATCCGTATGCGCATCAATGTCAGTCGACACATCATCACGAAAATCATTGCGGATTTCCGAGCAAAATATCCGAACGTGACATTTTTGCTTGACTTTGGCGGTAGCCGTGATGACAGTGACTACGCGATTATTGTTTCGGATGAGAATATCGGCGGGGAGTTTGAACGGCATGAATTTCTGAAGGAGGAGATCATGCTCGCGGTGCATAAATCGCATCCGAGTGCGGCACGAAAAGAGATCAGCGCGAGTATGCTTTCGGGGGAGAAATTCATTTGCCTCTATCCGAAATACAGCCTGCGCTGTCTGACCGAATCGATCTGTGCGGAGGCGGGATTCCGTCCGGATATCGTGCTTGAGTGCGGCGATCCGCAGTGTATCACGGATTATCTAAAAATGGGGATGGGCATCAGCCTGTTTCCGACCGTTTCGTGGCAGAACGAGCTGGATCCGTCCCTCGTTCTCGTGCGCCTGAACGGCGGTATTTACCGCAATACAAACGTGTATCTAAATAAAAATGCTCCGCCGAGTGCGAAGATCTTCCTCAGACATATGCAGTCCGGCAAAACGAAAAAAGCCGCACCGTGAGGTGCGGCTCTTTTATCAGCCGAGATATTTGTGCACGGCGTCCCATGCCTCATCCGCGTAGAAGCGGTGACCGCCATTGCCAATGATGAGTGTACAGCGGGAGTCGTCACCGCCTGCCTTGTACGCCGCCTTGCCCTTGGCAAAGACTTCTTTTACACCGGAAAGGCGGAAGTACGAATCCTCCAAGCCCGAGACCTGCACAAAAAATTTCGGGTAAGCCATGGCCATGAGATCACTCATGTCAAAAATGTTTGCGATATTCGGAATAAAGTTGCACGGGCAGTGCTTTATTGAACCGATAGAATCCTTGTACGTGCACATCGCACAGGAGGGCATCGCCAGAACAATGCGGCAGTCCAATGCCGCGGTGTAGGCGGTCGTGGTGCCGCCGCCGGAGTGGCCCATCAGGCAAATTTTGTTTACGTCTACCTTGTCGGCAAATTCCGCTTCGATCAGATCGATCAGGCGCGAGACATCCCACACGCGCTCTCCCACCGTCGTTCTGCCCATGAGCAGCGCGGTCATAGAGGATTCCACGCACTGCGGCGTGCCTTTTTCATGTCCGCCGAGGATACCGAAATTGCGCTGTTCCATGGCGATGGCGGCAAAGCCTTCCTTGAGCGCACGGACGCAGAAATCGCGGTCGCCGCTGCCGATCATTTCCGGATCGACATCGTAGATCGGGCGACCGAGGGATATGTGCATGCCTTTGCTATGCCCTTGCAGGCAAATTATGACGGGCGGATTCTCCACGCCGTCCGGCAGCCAAAGATGGCAGGGAACACGGAAGCCTGCCTCCGTCTGAAATGTAAAGCGGATGTCTGTGGCGCCGTCCATTTTTTGCTCGTATTCGATCTCCATCTCCGGAGCGACCTTCGCAAATTTGTCCATGCCGAGGAGATCGGCGAGCTTCTCGCGCGCAATCTTTTGCCAATCGGCAAGATTTCCGCCTGCAAACGCCATGGCAGGGACGGTTTTCTGCATGTTTTCGATATTGAACTGATATGCTGTTTTCATGTGTTTACCCCCGAATCGATTTTGGCATGTGATCGGATACCGAAATCCATTATACACGCACTGTCGGTCAGTGTCAAGGCGGTTTGGAAAAACGGATGCGTTAAATCGCATTTAATGAAAAAGAAAAACGGCTTTCCGAAGAAAGCCGTCTGGAGCTACTGGCCGGACTCGAACCGGCGACCTGCTGATTACGAATCAGCTGCTCTACCAACTGAGCCACAGTAGCATTTTCGTTTGCTGCCTAAATATTATACTATATGATTTCCCGAATGTCAAGAGCGATTTCATATTTTTACGGGATTTTTTCGCAGAATCTCTTTTTTGCCACGCTTTTTGGGAAAATAAGCGGAAATTGCGAAAAAACTCTTGCGAATTGTGCTGCGAAAGGGTATAATAAAGATACTACTATTCGTAAGGAGATATTGAC
>JAFTUH010000048.1 GCA_017466375.1 Clostridia bacterium
CGATGAGGAAGATCGGTTTTCTGAGATCGGCATCGAATGCAGACACGGAATCACGGATTCCGGCGCACACGATTTTGTACCCTGCCCCGCGTGCGATCCGTGCGGCATCGCCCCCGTCTGCAATATACAGCGGAAGCATGTCGGACGCACCTGCAGAGGATCGGCATACAGTACCTGCCGCCTGCATCCAGTTACGCGGTGACAGAATCACGGCATCCGCCCCTGCGGCGTAGACTGTGCGCATGGCGTACCCGAAATTGTACGGATCCTCAATCCCCTCCAGCATAACGGCAAAACCGTCCTGCGGAAGGGAGGACGCGGTAAGCTGAGGAATCTCGCGCTGTGTGCACTCGGCGATGATTCCTCCGTGTGACGTACCGCTTGCAAGCGCATCGAGCGCAGCCGCATCGGTTTCGACAACCGAAAAGCCCATCTCCGCACCAACGGCACGAAGATAGGCGATTTCCTTGGCTTTGCTTTTCAGTTTTGCACGATCCGCAAGGACGCGGACGATACGGCGATCGTGAATGCCACGCCGATTGCCGTCGATAACGGCCCGGATGGATGTCATCCCCTCAAAAAGCACAGTTTCTGTGTTCATATTACTTTTCTGCGTTCATTTTCAGATACGCGTTAATGAATCCGTCGATCTCGCCGTCCATAACTGCGCCGATATCCGCGATTTCAAAGCCGGTACGGGTATCCTTCGCGAGCGTGTACGGCATGAAAACATACGAACGGATCTGCGAGCCCCACTCGATATTGACCTTCGCGCCCTGGATATCCTCGATGCGCTCGAGTTTCTCACGCTCTTTGATCTCAAGAAGCTTACTCTTCAGCATTTTGAGAGCAGTTTCCTTATTCTGCAGCTGGCTTCTTTCCGTCTGGCAGCCGACAACGATACCGGTCGGGATATGCACGATTCGGATTGCGGAGTCCGTCTGATTGATATGCTGCCCGCCGGCGCCGCTGGAACGGTGCGCGGTGATCTCAAGGTCTTCCTCGCGGATTTCGATGTCGGCGTCTTCATCGGAAAATTCGGGCAGAACCTCAACGGATGCAAACGACGTATGGCGGCGTCCCGACGAATCGTAGGGAGAAACACGCACGAGACGGTGAACGCCGTTCTCGCTCTTGAGGTAGCCGTAAGCGTTCAGTCCCTCCACGATGATCGTGGCAGATTTGATGCCCGCTTCATCGCCATCCAGCCAGTCGGCAAGTTTGACGGTGAATCCGTGCGCCTCGCCCCAACGGGTATACATACGGTAGAGCATCTGTGCCCAGTCCTGCGCCTCCGTTCCGCCCGCACCCGGATGGAAGGAGAGGATCGCGTTATTCTTATCGTACTGTCCGCAGAGGAGCACTTCGATGCGCTGCTTTTCCGCCTCAGTAAAGATAGCCTCTTTTTCAGAAACGATCTCCTCCGTGACGCTCTCGTCGTTTTCCTCGATGGCCATCTCCGCCATCATAACCGTATCATCCAGCCGCTGTACGAGAGACTCGTAGCGCTCGATTTTGTCCTTCATCTGCTTGAGCTGCTGCAATGCTTTGGTGGACTTTTCCTGATCGTTCCAGAAATCAGGAGACTGGGACTTTGCCTCAAGCGTCTCTGCCTGCTCGCGCAATGCGTCGATGCGCAGTGCCCGTCCGAGCTCAGTGAGTGTATCACGGAACGCGTTCAGTTCCTGTTTTGCCTGTTCAAGTGCAATAATCAAAATACCCTCCGTGTGCCGTTTTTTGAATCATTCTGAAGGCACACACGGATATTATACCATATATTTACCCTTTTGTAAACAGGCACGGCAAATTTTCCGCAAAGGAATAAGGGAGGCCGCGCCTCCCTTATTCGCTTTCTTCCATATCGGGCAGAATGATCTGCGGCTTCTCGCCCGGATCCCGTTTTAAGACGTCATACCGGAACAAACGGCAGGCATACCCGGCACTTACCACGCCGCGCTTTTTGCAAAGCATCTGATCGGGATTGTTCAAGGACACCGCCATCTCGCAGTATTTGCACAGCTTATCGATCTGCGGCTTTGTTTTTCTTGCCATCGCAAACATGCCTCCTGTTTCTGTCTTACAGTATCAGTATAACAGAAACGCCTTAAAAAATCAAGAGGCAATGCTTGATCTGCCGCGTGAAAATAGCGTGGGAAGCAGACAAAACAGCACGAGCAGCTCGACCTCAGCGAGAACGAACGGCATTGGAGAATCGGCGACGGGCAAAACGGTGGAAACGGATGCAGACGGCTGATACACAAAACGGAAATACAGCGCGGCGGCTGTACCGGTGATGATCCCCTGCAGTGCTTTACAGATTGCGGCAGGCGCAAGGCGGACACCGATCGGGGACGTGAAAACCTTGCACTGCGCAAACACGGAGATGCCCGACCATCCGACGGAAAACCCGCTCAGAAACGCGCCGAACGCGCCGCCAATCTTCGCCGAATACGTAACGCCGGAAGTAAACTCCGCTGCCGACGCAACCGGCGGCAAAATCCACGATGCCTCCGCAAAAAGCCGCGCCAAAAGGGTGAGCGAAACGGCAAAAAAAACAACAAATCCGCACACGGTAAGAACGGAAAACGCTGCAGAGGAGACCGCCTCGGCAATCCGTGTAAGAACGTCCTTCGGCGGGAGGAGGCGGCGCGGGGCGGAACACGCTTCGCTATCCTCTGCCGGATCTTTGTGCACACGGGCGTATACAGCACCGATCACCAGAGCGGAGAGAATCTGCACGGCGTAGACGGTGAGTCCGAATCCGCGGCTCCCCCAGCAGTGCGCTCCGACGACCTCGATCACGAATGCCGGTCCCGTATTGTTCGCGACGGCGATCAGACGCTCCGTCTGTGTGCGCGTCAGTCTGCCGTCCGTGTAAAGCTCGCACGCCGTTTTTGCCCCGACGGGAAATCCGCACAATGCTCCGAGCAAAATCGCCCCGGCGGCATCGCGCGGCAGGTGCAGCAAACGGCACAGCGGAGAAAGCAGACAGCCCAACATCTCCGCACATCCGAATGAAACGATCAGCGACGAGATCACCATATACGGAAACAGCGACGGAATCAAAACGTACGCGCACAGCTTCAAGGCACTCCGCGCGCCCTCCGCCGCTGCAGAGGACTGCACAAGCAGCATAAAGGCGGCAGAAAGCACTGCGACGGTCCCCATGCGGACTGAGACGGGATTTCTTTTCATAACACGGATTCCTTTCGCATTGTAACGCACCGATTGGCATATGTTAGGAATGGCTGTATCCATCCTATGAAACAGGAGGCTATTTCATGCAATCGGCAAACAAAGGGCGCGGCAGACGGCACATTCCTCTCTCGCAACGTCTGCACGAAGCGCTGGATTTCCCTTTGGAGGGATTTGCGAACGTAACGCGTGTGGAGGTGCTCGGCAAGAACGAGGCGGTCGCGGAGGGGTGCGAGAGTGTGCTGATCTACACGGCAGACTCAATCGTTCTCCGTATGCGTAAGGGATACGTACGCATCGCAGGCAGAGATCTGGAAATGGAATCCCTGATCGGCGATCGGATCACGGTACGCGGAATTATACACGCCGTATATCTGTGTGAAACAGAGAAAGCCGAGGCGGCACCGTGATGCGCGCTCTGCTGAATACCGTACAGGGATGGTGTGAGATCCGCACGGAAAGCGAGCACGCGACAGACGCGCTGAATCAGCTGAAAGCCGCCGGATTCGCACATTGGCGGATGCGAACGGATACGGAAGGAACACTCCGATTCCGTATGCTGATGAAGGATACGGAGCAGTTTCTGCGTCTCTGTCCCACGGCATCCGCCGGACGTCTGCACGGACTCCCTGCCCTTTTGAAAAAATACCGCGGCAGATGGGGAATCCTGATCGGCGCCGTGCTGTTTTCTTTGCTCATATGGCTCTCATGCTCGGTCGTATGGGCAATAGACGTCACCGGCAACGAACGGTTATCGGAACGGGAAATCATCTCAATGCTGGAAGAATACGGTTTCGGCATCGGCAGCCGCTTCAGAGAGGTGGACTTCGACATCCTGCAAAACGATTTTCTGCTTACGACAGACGAGATCGCGTGGATTGCCGTGAATATGGAAGGCACGGTTGCACACGTACAGGTACGCGAAAATCTGGGCGGCAGAAGCAGAGGTGAAAGCACGGCGGATGCCGCAAATGTGATTGCCTCAGAGGACGGGCAGATCGTGGAGGTACGTGTCATCGGCGGACGGGCCGCTGTACAGCGCGGTGACGTCGTCCGCGCGGGCGATCTGCTGATCAGCGGTGTTCTGGCTGTACGGGAGGATGGGATGCGTTTTGAGTACGGAAAGGGAGAGGTCTTCGCACAGGTGCTGCGTGAAATCTGCGTCGAATCCCCGCTGATTTGCGAGGAATACACGCCTACGGGACGCGAAACTGTGCGAAAAACCGTAAATTTTTTTGCAAAAGATGTAAAACTTTTCAGAAACAGTAGCATTGAGTACGCAACTTATGATACAATAATAATGGAGAAACAGTTGTCTCTGCCGGGTGGGCTTGATCTGCCGGTATGGATCACAACCGAAACGGTCCGCGAAACAGCGCCGACAACCATCACACGAACGGAGGCAGAGGCGTTTGCAGATGCCGCGATCCTTCTCAAAAAGGAGATGGATGCACTCCTTGCCGAGGCGGAGATTCTATCGATGGAGACCGAGCGCGTTTGTGAGGATGGCGTTTGCCGCATCACGGTGCGTGCCGTCTGCCTTGCCGATATCGCGCAAACACGGGAGATCGATCTCCAATAAGCAAAAACGAATCTACAGATTGGACGAATATACATGACACAGAAAAAAATCCTGACCCCCTCCCCCGAGATCACGAAAAGAATCTTCGGATCCTTTGACTGCCACGCGCGCCGTCTGGAGGAAGCGTTCGGTATCCGTATGTACAACAGCGGTGCTGACGGAAACGGGGACTGCATCACACTGGAGGGCGACGCTGACGCCGTAAGCCGTGCCGCAGAGGCGGTCACGTATCTGAAAAAAGTTGCCGCGATGGGAGACGATCTCACCGATCAGAGCGTGGATTACGTTATCCGTATGGTGAGCGAGGGTGCCACGGAGCAGCTCTCCGAACTGGACGACGACTGCTTCCTCGTGACGGCACGAGGCAAACCTGTGAAGGCGAAAACGGTCGGACAGAAAAAATACGTCGAGGCAATCCGCAAAAACACGATCGTCATCTGCGCGGGTCCTGCCGGTACGGGTAAAACGTATCTCGCCGTAGCGATGGCGGTCAAGGCACTTCGCTCGCACGAGATCTCAAGAATCATTCTCACCCGTCCTGCCGTCGAAGCAGGCGAGAAGCTCGGTTTTCTGCCGGGCGATCTCCAAAGCAAAATCGATCCCTATCTCCGTCCGCTGTATGATGCCCTGTACGAAATGATGGGGGCAGAGACGGTCACCCGTCTGATGGAAAAGATGACGATCGAGATCGCGCCGCTTGCGTATATGCGCGGACGGACGCTGGACGACTCGTTTATCATTCTGGATGCGGCGCAAAACACGACCGAGGAGCAGATGAAGATGTTCCTCACCCGTCTCGGATCCGGCTCGAAGATCGTCGTCACGGGCGATCTGACGCAGACCGACCTCCCTGACGGCAAAAAGAGCGGACTCGCTGCGACGGTAAAGATTCTGTCGGGCATCGAGGGTATCGCTGTGCACGAATTCACGGAGCGGGATGTGGTACGCCACCGCCTCATACAGAAGATCATCATGGCATACGACCGCTACGAGCGGGATAAAAAAGCAAAAGCGGCGCAAAGACGCGAGGAAATGAAGAAATTCAGCGCGTCCCGTCCGCAGAAATAAAAAGGAGCACCATCGGACATGGACATTCGCATCGATTTTTCCAAACAGAACGTAAAGTTCGTCAATATCGGTCTGTATCTGACCGTTACGAAGGCAGTCAAAGCCGCATTGCTGTATGAGGAGTTTCATCAGCCGGCGCATATCTCCGTCACGTTCACGGATAACGAAGGAATCCGCGCGCTAAACCGCGAGTACCGTGACAAGGATGCGGCGACCGACGTACTCTCCTTCCCGCAGTACGATTTTGCCGCGGGTGAGGTACCGGATCCCGAATTTCTCTGCGAGCTCGGCGATATCGTGATCTCGCTGGAGAGAGCAAAGGAACAAGCGAAGGAAATCGGACACGGGTACAAGCGCGAGGTCGCGTTCCTTGCGGTGCACTCCGTTCTCCATCTGCTCGGGTACGATCACGAGCGCTCCGAGGCAGATGACGAAGAAATGTGCCGCCGTCAGCGCGAGATTATCTCCACGGTTCATTTTTGACAACCGCCAAGCAAGCTTAGGCAAACGCCAAATCATTTCGAGTGAGGAAGAACAACATGAGTGAAGTAAAAAAGATTGACAATACCGCGATGCGTACAGCATTTATCGCGATCGTGGGACGCCCGAACGTAGGCAAATCCACCCTTATGAACGCCATGCTCGGCGAGAAGATCGCCATCGTATCCGCCAAGCCGCAGACGACGCGCAACCGTATCACGGGCATTCTGACGGAGGGTGCGGATCAGTTCGTATTTCTGGACACTCCGGGCATCCACAAACCAAAAAACAAGCTCGGCTCGTACATGATGAAATCCGTCTCCTCCGCCATTGGCGGTGCGGATGCGGTCATTATGATCGTTGAGGCGGGACACCCTGCCGGCGAGACGGAAAAGCGCATTATCGAGAACATCAAGCAGCTCGAACTCCCCTCGATTCTTGTACTGAACAAGATCGACCTGATCAACAAAGAAAAGCTGGCGGAGACGATTGCGGAATACGCCGCACTGCATGATTTTGATGCGTTCGTACCGACTGCCGCCGAAAAGGGAAAGAACGTAGAAATCGTCCTTGAGGAAGCAAAGCGATACCTCATGGAGGGACCGTGGTTCTTCCCCGGCGATATCGCGACGGATCAGCCGGAGAGACAGATCGCCGCGGAGGTCATCCGTGAGAAAATCCTGCGCACACTGAACGAGGAGATCCCCCACGGCACCGCTGTCGTGATCGAAGAATTCAAGGATGAGGAAACGCTCATCAGCATCCGCGCGGAGATCTTCTGCGAAAAGCAGTCGCACAAGGGGATCATCGTCGGCAAGGGCGGCGCAACGCTCAAGAAGATCGGCTCCCATGCAAGAGAGGATCTTGAGGCATTCTTCGGCGTGAAGGTGTATCTGAATCTTTGGGTGAAGGTGAAGGAAAAGTGGCGTGACAGCGACACCAGTCTGAATAATTTCGGCTTCAATCCGAAGGATCTGCTCTGATGGAGCTGACAAGCGTCCGCGGTCTCATCGTCAGAGAAACGCCTGTCGGTGAGTACGACAAGCTGCTCACCGTCGTGACGGAGGAAATGGGACGGATCACCGTCTCCGGAAAGGCGATCCGCAGTCTGAAAAGCAAGCACATGCCCGCGACACAGCTCTTCTGCTACAGCAGTTTCACCCTGCGGAAATCGCGCGGGTATTACTATATCTCCGACAGCGCGCTGATCGAGAGCTTTTACGGGCTCAGACTCGATCTCGACCGTCTCGCGCTTGCCTCCTACCTTTGCGACGTAGCGGCGGAGATGGCGGTGGAGGGCGTCGGGGACGAGGATCTGCTTCGATTGACGCTGAATGCCTTGTACGCACTCGCAAACAACAAAGAAATCCCAATCGCACAGATCAAGGCGGCGTTTGAGCTGCGCTGTGCCGCCATTGAAGGGTTTCTGCCGAATCTGTCCGCGTGCGATGTATGCGGTTGCGCACCGAATGAAGCGGAGCGACTGTATCTCGACGTGATGAACGGACGTCTGCTGTGCAAAAACTGTCTGCGCAACGTCAAACATACGGAGGATCTCATAGACGACGGAACGGCGCACATATATCTCAGACTGACCCGCGCCATTTACGAAGCGATGCGGTACGTCACCGAAGCCCCGCCGAACCGATTTCTTTCGTTCCAGCTTGCTGCGGACGAGCTGCCGCAATTCGGAAGCGTATGCGAAAAATATCTGCTCAACCATATCGAGCACGGATTCTACACGCTGGACTTTTACAAATCTATCTTATAAGACGTTTCCCGTATGGGAATCGGAGGAATTACTGAACAAATGAGTTTTCGTGATAAAACACTGTCAACATTGGAGTTTGACAAAATCCGCGTGCGGCTGACCGAGATCGCCGCAACGGACGGCGCCAAGGCAGCTGCGTCCAAGCTCTGCCCGTCAGATGATGCGGTGGAAATCCGACGCCGGCTCACCCGCACCACGGATGCGCGCCGTCTTGCAATGATCAAAGGCATGCCGCCCTTCTCCGGTGTCACGGATGTGGGCAATTCACTTGAGCGCGCCGTCAAGGGTGCATCTCTTTCCGCCAGAGAGCTTTTGGATGTCGCTTCCCTGCTCACCTGTACCCGCGCGCTGATCGACTACCGCGAGGGCGAGATGGGACTCGAAACCGTGCTGGATGAGGTATTCGAACGGCTCATCCCGAATCGGACGCTGGAGGAAAAAATCACCCGCGCCATCATTGCGGAGGACATTATCGCAGACGAAGCAAGCCCGATGCTCTCCGACATCCGCAGAAAAATCCGCAACGTGAACAGCAAGATCAAGGATGTTCTTGCGAAATACACAGGCGGTGCGTACGGAAAATATCTGCAGGAGAATATCGTCACAACGCGCGACGGGCGATACGTCGTTCCCGTAAAGGTGGAATACCGCGGCGAGGTCAAAGGATTGGTACACGACACCTCCGCCTCCGGTGCCACCGTATTCATCGAGCCGATGGCGGTTGTGGATGCGAACAATGAGCTGCGGGAACTCCAAAGCAAGGAGACGCACGAAATCGAGCGCATTCTGGCGGAATTCTCCGCGGCGGTAGCGGACACTGCCGACACAATCGAGCGCAATTACTATAACATCACCGATCTGGCGCTGGTATTCGCCTGTGCGGCGCTTTCCATCGAAATGGATGCGTCCGAGCCGGAGATCACCGAGGATCGCAAAGTCTCGCTCCGCGCGGCACGTCACCCTCTGCTGGATAAGAAAAAAGTCGTGCCGATCACCGTTTCGCTCGGCGGCTCGTATGACACGCTCGTCATCACCGGTCCGAACACGGGCGGTAAGACGGTCACCTTGAAAACGATCGGTCTGCTTTGCCTGATGGCACAGGCCGGACTTCACATCCCCGCTGAACCGGGATCGAGCGTTTGCGTATTTGATGCTGTCTTCTCCGACATCGGAGATGAGCAGAACATTGAGCAGTCGCTCTCGACCTTCTCCGCGCACATGGTGGGCATCGTCTCCGTCATTCGCGAGATGACGCCGGATTCGCTCGTTCTGTTTGACGAGCTTGGCGCCGGCACCGATCCCGTAGAGGGCGCGGCTCTTGCCATGTCAATCCTTGAGGAGGTGCGCCGTGTCGGCTGTCTCTGTGCAGCGACGACGCACTACGCTGAACTGAAAGCATACGCACTCGAAACGGAGGGTGTTACGAACGCCTCCTGCGAATTTGACGTAGAGACGCTCCGTCCGACGTATCGGCTGATCATCGGCACACCGGGTAAATCGAACGCATTTGCCATTTCCGAAAAGCTCGGTCTGCCCGAGAAAATCGTGGCGCGTGCCTCCCAATTCGTCGAAACGGGTGCGAGAGATTTTGAGGCTGTGATCGCAAAGCTGGAGGAGACGCGTCTGCAGCTTCAGAACGAGCGCGAAGAGGCAGAACGCCTGCGCCGTGAATACGAGGAATTCAAAACAAAGGCGGAAAAGAAGCTCCGTCAGAAGATCGGCACGGCAGAAAAGGACGCAGAACGCATGCGCGCACAGGCGGAACAGATGCTGCTCAGTGCCAAGGCGACGAGCAACTTCATCTACGATCAGCTTGAAAAACTGAAGAAGGAAAAGGATGCCGCGGATCTTGCCGCAAAGATGGCGCAGACCAAAAAGGACATCCGCGCGCGCATCAACGATTACGAGAGCCGCGTATACGATCCGCAGGATGACACAGAGGACGAGGATTACGTACTTCCCCGCCCGCTGAAAAAGGGCGATCGCGTCAAGCACCGCAATCTCGGCACGATCGGCGTGCTCGTCGATGATCCGGACAAAAAAGGCAACGTATCCGTGCGGATGGGACAGGTCAAAACGCGTGCCAATGTGAAGGATCTCCGTCTGATTGCGGATGCGGAAACGGCTGAGGCACGGGATCGCAAAAATCAGAAGCAGTACCGCGCCGTCGTCAGCCGCGAATTCAAGCCGGAGCTGGACGTACGCGGTCAGATCGGCGACGATGCGTGGTTCATGGTCGATAAATACCTCGATGAGGCAAACGTGGCGGGCATCCATTCCGTCACCGTCATTCACGGAAAAGGCACCGGTGCTCTCCGCGCAGCGATCTGGGCACGGCTGAAAAACGACAAGCGCGTGACCTCCTTCCGTGCCGGTGCGTACGGCGAGGGTGATTACGGCGTAACCGTAATCGAACTGAAATAAGACAAAAAGCGGCAAACGATCTCTGTAAACCATTGATTTTTGACAAAAGAGATGGTATAATGAATAGAGAAATTATCACGGCAAGTGAAAAGGAGATATAAACATGGCAACTTTCCGTTTCAGCGCATTCGCTGACGAATATTCCCCGAATTTTGACGAGCAGATCAAGGGCCTTCTTGAAAACGGCATTCATCTGATCGAACCGCGCGGTATCGACGGCGTCAACATTTCCGACATCACGACCGAAAAGGCTGAGGAGATCAAGAAAAAACTGGATGCGGCAGGCATCGGCATCTCCGCAATCGGCTCTCCGATCGGCAAGGTCGATCCGGATGACGATTTCGAGGCGCACAAGATGAAACTGCGCCGCACCTGCGAGATCGCGAAAATTCTCGGTGCGACGCGCATCCGTATGTTCAGCTTCTTTATGCCGAAGGACTGCGAGGACTATTCGGCTTACAAGGATCTCGTCATCGCCCGCATCGGTGAGATGCTCGACATCGCTGACGAGTACGGCATCAAGCTCTGCCATGAGAACGAAAAGGGCATCTACGGCGACACGCCCGAGCGCTGTCTTGAGATTCTGAAGGCGCACGAGGGCCGTCTCGGCTGTGTGTTCGATCCTGCAAACTTCCTGCAGGTCGGTGCTACTCCCTGCCCTGACGCGTTCGATCTTCTCCGTCCGTACATCACCTATATGCACATCAAAGAGTGCAACGCCAGCGGCACGATCGTCCTGCCCGGCACGGGTCTTGGCGGTATTCCGGAAATCCTTGCCGTTCTCAACCGCACGGTCGACGGCGAGATCAACGTTACGATGGAGCCGCATCTGCAGCACTTCGTCGGTCTCGACGCTCTCGAAAACGGCGAAAAAACGCAGATTGAGGCAAGCGCGTTCTCCTCTGCTGAGGAAGCGTTCTCCACCGCTGTTACGTATGCGCGTATGTGCATGCCGCGCACGGCTACGGTCCTTTAATGAATATGAAACGGAACGGGCGCTGTCGCTCGCTCCGTTTCCCTGTTTAATTACGGAGTAAAACTATGCTGAACTGTACGAAAAAATGGATAGCACTGCTGCTCTCGGCGTGCTGTCTCACGACGGCTCTGACCGGATGCGTCTCTTTCAGACCGGCGCCCGGTGTCGGTCGGGACACCACGCCGTCCGATCTGACGGATGTGACGGATGCTGACACGGCGGGAACGGGCGCGCCCGACAGCACAGATATCGGTACGGATTCGTCCGCACCGGATACAACGGAACCGCCGGAAACTACACCGCCCCCGCCTTCTGAATCTCGGGTATCCGTTTTGGCGGTCGGTGATAATCTGATTCACGAATCGGTGTATCTTGACGCGAAAAAACGTGCCGCCGACGGAGCAGAATACGATTTCGTTCCGATGTATGCCCCGATTGCCGACACGGTTGCCGCGGCTGATATCGCCTTCATCAATCAAGAAACACCTATGGCGGGCAAGGAATACGGCTATTCCGGATATCCGACGTTCAATTCTCCCCGCGAGGTTGCCGAGGCACTTGTCGAGGTCGGTTTTGACGTGGTGAATCTCGCTACGAATCACCTGTTCGACAAGCACAACGCCGGTGCACAGGCAACTGTGGAATATATGCAGTCCCTTCCCGTTACAACCATCGGTGCGTATCTGAATCAGGAAGACTACGAGAACATCCGCGTGACCGAGGTGAACGGCATCCGTATTGCGTGGGTATCCTTTTCGCAAAAATCCAACTACGCCTACAATCCCGCCCAGCACAGCGTGATCATGCCGATGATGAACAATGACGAAGCGATCCGTGCCCGTGTGAAAGCCGCAGATCAGATCGCAGATTTCGTGATCGTTTCCGCCCACTGGGGTGAGGAGGTCGCCGAGATTTATCCCGAAACGAGACGTCTTGCCTCTTTGATCGCCGAAGCCGGCGCGGACGTGATCCTCGGACATCACTCGCACATTCTGCAGGGTGTGGAATGGATCACGACTGCTGACGGCTCACGCACGCTCGTGGCGTACTCCCTCGGCAACTTTATCTCGACGCAGTACTATGCGCAGAACATGGTCGGCGGTATGCTGGCGTTCGATATCGTGATGAAGGACGGTGTCTGCCGCATCGAAAGCCCGATTCTGCATCCTACCGTCACCCAGTACAGTCTGAATCGCGACAGCCTGGAGGTGTATCTGCTGGAGGATTACACCGAAGCGCTTGCAAAGGCGCACGGCACCATCTACCACTCCCCCTCCTTCTCCCTCGCATGGATCTACAAACACGTCACGTCCATTATTACGGACGAATTCTTACCTGCTTATTTTGAGTGAATACGATGAAAAAACTGACTTCTTTTCCGCGCCGTATTCTGTGCGCGATCCTTTCCGTTGTTTTTGTATTTCTTCTGAGCGCCTGCCGCGATGCTGTCCCTACCGGAGGCGATCTGTCGGCTGACGGCGGCGGTGTCGGTCGGGATACGGGCACGGTCAGCACGCCCCCCGATACGTCTGACGCCCCGGTCACGGATGCGCAGACGGATGCACCCGATACCACCGTACCCGAAACGGATCCTCCGGCAACAGAACCGCCTGTGACAGGCCCCACGTATCCGAGCTTCAGTGATGACGGCGTACTCACGATCTGCCTGGATGCCGGTCACGGATTCGGCGACGTCGGCACGGATTCCGCCTTCCTCGGAGACAAATCGGAGAAGGACATTACCCTCCCTATCGTCCTCAAGCTGAAGGACAAGCTGGAGGCACTCGGCTTTACCGTTATCCTGACGCACGACGGGCAGACGTTCCCGAAATCCGCCATCGACAACGGAGACAATCTGTTCAATCCGAAAGAGCGCATCTCCTACGCCCACACGCTCAATATCGATTATTTCCTCTCGATCCACTGCGACAGCTATGAGGCAGACAGCAGCGTCAAGGGAACGCGCGTCTATTACAGCATGGGAACGCCCTACGAAAGCGATTCATCCACCGCTGCCGTGAAAATCACCAAGGGAATTAATGACGCCTTGCCGAACGCGAAGAAAACGGTCATCCGCAACATGGAATTCGACTCGGCATACTATGTCATCCGTATGGCGCACGTTCCCTCTGCGCTGATTGAGATCGGATTTGTCACCAATCAGACGGACGCGGAAAATATGCTCTCGGAGGACTGGCAGAACACGTTTGCAGACGGAATCGCAAACGGTCTGAACGACTACTTTACATAATCGTCTATAATACGCGCAGAAATCTGTGCCGTTTTATGAAAAACAAATATTGATTTTTCCCGTAATATGTTTTATAATATACATATACGCATGGGAAAGATGAGGATTGTGGCATGAACGGGATTCTGTCCGATTTTGTGTACAGCATAAACGTGATTCTGCCGATTCTGCTCCTCATCCTGCTCGGCGCCGTTCTGAAACGGTTCGGTTTTGTGACGGACGCTTTCTGTTCGGTGGCGGACAAGCTTATTTTCAAGATCGCTCTGCCTGCCATGCTGTTTCTCGACGTCGCCACGGCATCTGTCTCCGGCGCACCTGAAATGTCGCTGCTTGTCTTTATTCTCGTCTCCGTTACGGCGGTGTTTCTGCTCTCCTCGCTCATTGTGCCGATCTTTGTAAAGGACCGTGCCAAGTGCGGTGCGTTCGTACAGGCGATCTGCCGCTCCAATTTTGCCATTCTCGGCATTCCGCTTCTGAACGGGATGTTCGGGGAGGCAGGCTCTTTGGCGGCGGCTGTCGTCATCCCGCCTGTCATTCTGATGTTTAACACATATTCCGTGATCGTTCTGTCCGTCTTTGCACCGAAGGAAAAACAGCTCACGCCGGTACAGCTTTGCAAAAAAGTTGTCGTAAACGTCATCACGAATCCGCTGATTATCGCCGTTCTGCTCGGCTTGCCGTTTATGCTCCTCGGGTGGAAGCTGCCGCTTACCGTTTCCAAAACTGCCGGGTATCTGGACGGTCTCGTCACGCCGCTTGCGCTGATCAGCCTTGGTGCCTCCACATCAGCGAAGGATATCCGCGGTAATTTCCGTTTGGCGGCGATTGCTACGGGAATCAAAACGGTACTCTTCCCTGCCATCGCCTGCACAGTCGGTGCCTTCATCGGTCTGCGCGGTGTCTCCCTCGGTATCCTGCTTATCCTGTTCGGTGCGCCGACAGCGGTCAGCAGCTACATTATGGCGAAAAATATGGGCAGCGACGAATCCCTCGCCGGACAGATTCTGCTGTTCACTACATCCGTCTGGGTTTTCACCGTATTTATCGGTATCTTTATTCTGAAAAGGCTCTGCCTTATTTAATCCAACAATTCTGAAAGGAGCACGGTCATGCTGCACTCGATCTTTGTTTCGTCTATGAAGAATATGGGACAGTATGGATACGTGTACTCTTTTTCGGAATATTTGTAACTTTTTTGGGAGAATGGCATATACATTCTTCCTTTTTCTTTTGTTCATAAGGACCGCGGTCGGTCCACGATATAAAATTACATCATGTAAAGGGGTTTATCATGAAGGAACTTTTGTATGGAGAGCTTGCCGTAATCGGCATGAGAGGCTGTGAAGGATTTGTTGAGCAGGTCGACCGTTACCTCAGAGAGTGGCGCGGTCATGATGGGGAGTCCTTCCTTATCGATGTCGACTGTCCCCGCTTCGGCTCCGGTGAGGCTAAGGCTCTCATTCATCAGTCCATGCGCGGACGCGACGTTTACATCATCTCGGACTGCTTCAACTTCGGCGTTACGTACGAAATGCGCGGGTTCACTGTACCCATGAGCCCTGACGATCATTTCCAGGATCTAAAGCGCGTGATTGCCGCTATCGAAGGCAAGGCACGACGCATCTCCGTCATCATGCCGATGCTCTATGAGGGACGTCAGCACAAGAGAAGCTCCCGTGAGTCGCTCGACTGCGCACTCGCTCTGCAGGAGCTGGTCAACATGGGCGTCACCAATATCATCACGTTCGACGCGCACGATGCCCGTGTCCAGAATGCAATCCCGCTGCACGGCTTTGACAACGTACAGCCGACGTATCAGATGCTGAAGGCGCTTGTCCGCACGTATCCCGACATCTCGCTCTCGCACGATCAGATCACGATCATCTCCCCTGACGAGGGCGCTATGTCCCGTTGCATGTACTTCTCCTCCGTCATGGGCGTCGATATCGGTATGTTCTATAAGCGCCGCAACTATGCCGTCATCATCAACGGCAAGAACCCCATCGAGGCGCACGAGTATCTCGGCAAGGACATCAAGGGCAAGGACGTTATTGTCGTTGACGACATGATCTCCTCCGGTGAATCGATCCTTGACGTATCCGCACAGCTCAAGGCAAAGGGCGCACGCCGCATCTTCCTCTTCGTTACGTTCGGTCTGTTCTGCAACGGACTGGAGATCTTTGACAAGGCATACGAGCAGGGACTGATCGACAAGGTATTCACGACAAACCTCGTGTACCAGCCGAACGAACTCCGCGAACGCGAGTGGTATCGCGAAGTCAACATGTGCAAGTATGTTGCATACATCATCGATACGCTCAACCACGACGAATCCATCAGCACGCTTCTGAATCCCGTGCAGAGAATCCATACGCTTCTTGACGCGCAGGCGAAAAAGGTAGCGGAGAACAAAACCGAGGGCTGATATGCTGAAACTGAAAAACACCTTAGCATCCATGATCAAGGACGCGGCGGACGCGCTGTGGCAGGACAACGGACTGACTGCCGAAGAGATCGCCGCCATGCTCGAATATCCGCCGGATGAAACGATGGGCAATCTGGCGCTTCCCTGCTTCAAGCTGAGCCGCACACTCCGCTCTGCGCCGCCGAAGATCGCCGCTGATCTTGCGGCAAAAATCGGGGAAAGCGACATCGTCGAGATCAGCGTGGCAGGCGGATACCTGAACTTCAAAATTCTTCCCGCATATCTTACCGCATCGGTGCTCGCATCAATCGAGGAAAGCGGCGATGCATACGGAAAGAGTGAAATGGGCGCAGGCAAGACGGTCGTGCTCGACTACTCCTCCCCGAATATTTCCAAGCCGTTCCATATCGGTCATCTCGGCACGACGGTGATCGGTCACTCCTTGAAACTCCTCCACGAGTTCTGCGGATACAGCTGCGTCGGCATCAATCACCTTGGTGACTGGGGCACGCAGAACGGCAAGCAGATCGTTGCGTACCGCAAATGGGGCAACAAGGAAGCCGTTGAGGAAGGCGGCATCGACGAGCTCGTTCGGCTGTACGTCCGCTTCCATGAAGAGGCGGAGAAGGATCCGTCCCTGAATGACGAAGCCCGTGCGGCATTCACCGCTCTTGAGCATCACGACCCCGAATGCATCGCACTCTGGAAGTGGTTCATCGAGATCAGCATGCAGGAGTACCAGAAAACGTACAAACAGCTCGGTATCGAGTTTGACAGCTACAACGGCGAGAGTTTTTACACGGACAAGATGCCCGCAGTCGTTGAGGAGATTAAATCAAAGGGCATCCTCAAAATCGACGACGGTGCGTCTATCGTGGATCTCGAGGAATATAGCATGCCGCCCTGCCTCATTCTGAAAAGAGACGGCTCTACGCTGTATCCGACGCGCGACATCACCGCCGCCCTCTACCGCAAAAACACATACGATTTCGCAAAGTGTATCTACGTTACCTCCGCCGGTCAGTCGCTCCATTTTGCGCAGTGGTTCAAGGTGCTTGAGATCATGGGCTACAATTGGGCAAAAGACGAACTGGTTCACGTGCCCTACGGCACCGTCTCGATCGGCGGCGAAAAACTTGCCACGAGAAGCGGCAACGTGATCCTGCTTCGCGATCTGTTCGCACAGGCGATCGAAAAGGTGCGCGAGATCATGGCAGTGAAGAATCCCGATCTGAAGGATTCGGACGAGGTCGCCGAGGCGGTCGGTGTCGGCGCAATCATCTTCAACTATCTTTACAACAGCCGTATCAAGGACATCAACTTCTCCATGGAAAACGCGCTCAGCTTCGATGGAAGCACCGGCCCGTATGCGCAGTATACCTACGCACGGACGTGCAGTATTCTCGTCAAAGCGGCTGATCTCGATCTGAGCGGTGAGGCATCCCTCACGATGCCGGAGGAAGCTACTCTACTCATCACGCTGTCCAAATTCCCCGAGAAGGTGCTCGACGCGGTCGCACAGTACGAGCCGTCCGTCATCACGCGCTACGTCATCGATGTATGCACGGCGTTCAACCGCTTCTATCAGGCATGCCCCGTCGTCACGGCGGAGGATGAACAGGTGCGCGCAACGCGCGTCCGTCTCACCCGCGCAGCAGGATGCGTGCTGAAAAACGCTCTGCATCTCGTCTGCATCAAAACACCCGAAAAAATCTGAATACGTTATCCGCGCTCAGCGCGAGAAAGGATATCCCCAAGGGATAGGTTAGATTATGTCCGGACACAGTAAATGGAATAATATCAAAAACAAAAAGGCGAAGACAGACGCCCAGAAGGGTAAGCTCTTCACAAAAATCGGTAAGGAAATTGCCATCGCTGTACGTGAAGGCGGTCCCGATCCGGCAGGCAACAGCAAACTGCGCGAGCTGATCTCCAAGGCCAAGGCGAACAACGTGCCGAATGACAACATCGACCGTGCCATCAAAAAGGCAAGCAGTTCCGAGGCTGTCGAATACGAGGAGATCGTATACGAGGGCTACGGTCCGTCCGGCGTTGCAGTGATCGTGGAAACCGCTACGGACAGCCGCAACCGCACCGCCTCCGACGTTCGTCACTACTTTGACAAGTACGGCGGAAACCTCGGTCAGAGCGGATGCGTCTCGTATATGTTTGAGACGAAAGGCGTAATCGTTATCCTCCGCGAGGACGTTAAGGATGAGGATGCGCTGATGGAGACCGCGCTGGAAGCCGGTGCCGCAGACTTCACCGCCGAGGAGGATGCATTCGAGATTCTCACCGAGGCGGAGGATCTGTATGCCGTTCGCGACGCGCTCGTTGAGGCAGGATACACCGTTGAATCTGCCGAGAAGGACAGAATCCCGACGACGTACGTCACCCTCACGAGCGAGGACGATATCAAGAACATGAATCTTCTGATCGAGCATCTGGAGGACTCCGATGACGTCAGCGAGATCTACCACAACTGGGAAAACTGCGAAGAATAATGCCTGAAAAAGCCCCGCTTCAGTGAAGCGGGGCTTTTTGTTTTACTCAAGACGTTTCGCCAGTTTTTCTATTTTGTCGTCCGTTCCCATAATCGTAATTGTATCGCCGTCGGAAAACGGAACATCGGGCGCGGGAGTTACATCCAGTTTCCCTTCCCTGCGAAGCGCAATCACGGTAATTCCGTAGCGGCGGCGGATATTCAATTCGATCATCGTGCGTCCGATCCAATCGCGGGGGACATGGATCTCCGCGACCGAGTATTCATCGGAAAAACTGAAATAGTCCAGTACATCCTTTTTCATCAGAATCTGTGCAAGACGTTCTCCCATATCCTCCTCGGGAAAGACGACCATATCCGCTCCGATCTTCTCGAGCACCTTTCTGTGACGGGCATTCATAGCGCGGGCAACCACTTCCGCCACTCCGATCTCCTTCAGCGTCATCGTAGCAAGGATACTGTCATTCATACTGTCATCAATGCAGACGACCGCGCAGTCATAGTCCGCAACGCCCGCCGTACACAGTACAGTCTCACTCGTCGGATCACCGATAACTGCGTTGGTCACCGTATTCGCAATCGCGTTGACCGCCTCCTCATCCTCGCTGATGACGAGCACCTGATGCCGCTTTTCTGCAAGCGCCTGCGCAAGCGCTGTACCAAAACAACCAAGTCCGATAATGCAAAAACTTCTCATATATCCCTCCGAAAGATTAACCAATCATGAAATGTGCGTCAGCGTACCGCATCTCGCAGTCCGTCCCCCTCGTCTGATCGTACAGAGCAGCGGTAACGGTAAGAATTCCAACACGTCCGAAATACATCAGCAGCATTACAGTAATGCGAGACAGTACACTGAGCGTCGGTGTAAGCGAAAGTGAAAGCCCGACTGTACCGCTGGCAGAAAACGCCTCAAACAAAGCAGGCATCACATCCGCTCCGCATCCGATCAGCACGGCTGCCGCGATGACCGTAATCGAAAACTGCACACAAATCAGTGTAAGTGCCCGTGTCAGTTCTGCAAAAGGTACGCTGCGGCGGAACACGGTAACATTCTTTTTTCCCAACGCAAGATCCTTGAGTGCGGCAAAGAATATACCGATCGTGGCAACTTTGACGCCGCCGGCAGTTGAACCGGACGCACCGCCGACAAACATCAGAAACAGAAATACCGTCTGGGTAAGTGCGCCGCATGCAGTCAGATCAACCGTATTGAATCCCGCCGTGCGCATCGTCACAGACTGAAAAAGCGAGGCAAGAATTTTTCCGCCCGTTGACAGTCCGCCGAGCGTCGCGGGATTGTTCCATTCACAAAGTGCGACAGCAACCGCACCGAAGATCCACAGGAAACCGGAAACGCTGAGTACAAGAGCGGTATACACAGACAGTCTGCGCCGCTTTCGGATAAGCGCGATCAGATCGTCCCACACGACAAAGCCGATACCGCCAAGCATGATAAGAAGCATCAGCGTGCCGCTGACAAGCGCATCCTCCGCGAAGAATGCAACGCTGGAAAACTTGCCCGAAAATGATCCCATCAAATCGAACCCTGCATTACAGAAAGCGGAAACCGCATGAAATACACTTTTCCATATTCCCTCTCCGATGCCGAACAGAGGAATAAACCGAATGGAGAGAAGAAAGGCTCCCGCACCTTCAATAATCGCTGTCCCAAGCAAAATGCGGCGGATCAAAGGAACGATTCCTTCAAAGGATGTAAGATTATATGCATTGGCAAGCACAAGGCACTCACGCGGTGATATGCGGCGGCGGATCATCATAGAGATCAGCACCGCCATCGTCATAAATCCGAGTCCGCCGATTTGGATTAAAAATAAGATCACGGCTTGTCCGAATATGCTCCAATGAGTTGCCGTATCGAGGACGACAAGCCCCGTTACGCAAGTTGCACTGACAGATGTAAAGAGGCAAGACAGAAACGGTGTCTGCTCTCCTGCCGCGCTTGAAATCGGAAGATGCAGAAGAATCGCACCCGCCAAAATCACAAGCACAAAGCCGAGAACGATGATCTGCGTGGCGGAAAATCCGCGTCTGCGCCGTTTGACCGTATCCACGAAACTCCTCCTTTGAAAAAACTTACGCGTGCTTCCACGTACTGCGGGAAAGCAGTGCAAGGATCGGGAAAATCTCCAGTCTGCCCGCAAGCATATCCGTAATCAGTACAAGTTTGGACAAAACGCTGTAACCGCCGTAGTTGGCAATAGGTCCAACGGCATCCAAACCGGGACCGATGTTATTGAAACAAGCAAACACTGCCGAAAAATTCGTCGTGAACGAAAACTTATCCAGCGAAAGAAGCAGAAAACTGAGAAACACGATCATCACATACGCGGCAAGGTACATGCCGGTACTGGTGATAACGCGCTCGTCCACCGCCTGCCCGTCACTGCGGATAACCTCAACGCGCTGAGGGCGAAGCGTCAGGCGGATATTGCGCCGCAGCGTCTTGACAAGAAGTAGGACGCGGGCACATTTCATGCCGCCGCCCGTACTTCCCGCACACGCACCGATAACCATCAGGCAGAGCAGGATCGCCTTAGAAAACTCCGGCCACAGATTAAAATCCGTTGTCGCAAAGCCTGTCGTCGTGATGATAGAGGCAACCTGAAACGCCGCATGACGCAAAGTTTCGCCGATCGTACCATACACACCGCGCAGATTCCACACGATAAGGGCAATGCTTCCGGCAACGATACCCACATACAGGCGGAGTTCTTCATTTTTGAAGACACTTTTGAACTGCTTGAGAAGAAGCAGATGATAGCAGGAGAAGTTCACGCCGAAAAGCAGCATGAACACAGTCGTTACATTTTGAATATAGGGAGTATGACTTGCCAGGCTGTCCGCTTTGATACCGAAACCGCCCGTGCCCGCCGTACCGAATGCGGTACAGATTGCCTCAAAGACAGGCATCCGCCCTGCAATGAGAAACAGGAAATCGACAACGGTCAAAACAATATACAACAGATACAGAATCACCGCCGTCTGTTTCATGCGCGGAACGAGTTTGCTAACGTTCGGTCCCGGGCTTTCCGCACGAAGCAGATGCATCGTAAAACCTCCGTTTTTCTCAGCGGACGGTGCAATCGCCAAAAGGAAGACAAGGACGCCCATACCGCCGAGCCAGTGGCTGAAACTGCGCCAATACAGCACCGCGCGGGAAAGCACCTCAACATCCGCCACAACGGACGCACCTGTTGTAGTGAATCCGGACACCATCTCGAAAAACGCATCGATAAAGTGCGGGATCTCCCCCGAAATGACGAACGGCAAGGCCCCGATCAGACTCATGAACACCCATGACAGACTTACGCAGATCATACCCTCCCCGGCGCGAAGTGCGTTTTCCGCTTTACGGCAAAGGAGATACAGCACACCCGCAGCTAAGAGCGTACCTGCGATCGTTACGCCGAAAGCGACCGCCGTGACAAAGGTTCCGTCATAGAGCGCAAAGCACAGAGACGGAATCATGAAGATCGCCTCAAGTATCAGAATCTGGGACAGAATCCGCCCCATGGTTTTATAATTCATTGTACTCCCCGATCATGCAAAAATATCGTTAAGCTGATAAATACGGTTCGAGCCGTTGCTGACGACGATAACCGTATCTCCCGGCATAAATGCGGAATTACCGTCGGGAATAACTGTGGTCTTCCCGTGGGTGATCGCCGCGATCAGCACGTTCTTCCTCAGTTTGAAATTCCGCAAAGGCTCGCCTGCATGAAGCGTCTCCTTATCCACGCGGAACTCGATCGCCTCCGCTTTTCCGTCTGCGATAAAATGGACCGCTTTTGCCGCGCCGGTCTGATTGCGCATCGCACGGACATATCGGACAATACTGCTGCAGCAAAGATCCTTCGGGCTGATAATACTGCCAAGGGGGAGACTGTCGAGCATACGGCTGTCCTCCACACGACCGATTTTCGTAATAATCTGCGGTACACCGTGGCTGTGCGCGAACAGAGAAATCACCATATTGACCTCATCCATGCCGGTCAGCGATACGACCGCGTCAAACGTTGTGAGTCCTTCACTC
Organism: Clostridia bacterium; assembly: GCA_017466375.1. Taxonomy (GTDB): domain Bacteria; phylum Bacillota; class Clostridia; order Oscillospirales; family CAG-272; genus SIG701. The sequence goes on from JAFTUH010000048.1 coordinate 22,733, forward strand.
TCGAGCATAGGCTGACTGCTTGCATCCCCGGCTACAATATTTGCAGTCGGAAGCAAAGCAGCAAGCAGCACACAACGGGCACGGTCCTTCTCGATAATTTTCACATCAATGCCGTTCTTCTCGAGCTGGTCGGCAAGGTAAAAGCTCGTTCTGCCGCCGCCGCTGATGAGCACGTTGCGGACTCTCCGCTTCAGAATGCCGAGATTTTTCATCAGCGCACTCAGATTGTTCATCGGAGCAGTAACAAAAATACGATCCCCCTCACTGAGAACAAAATCACCTGCGGGGGTGATGACCTCACCGCCGCGAAGGACGGCACAGATCAGTATTTTGCACCGAACGATCTCACTGACACGACAGAGCGGAACGTCGCAAAGCTTACTTCCCTCCTCGATGCGGAGTTCAGCAATCTCGACTCTGCCTTTGGCAAACGTATCGAGCTTTAGAAAGCCGGGATATTTGAGAAGCCGCTCAATTTCCGCCGCCGCCTGTTTTTCCGGATTCACCATCATGGACAAAGCGAAAACATCACGCATCTCATAAATCTGATCGGAATATTCCGGATTACGCACGCGTGCAATCGTATGGAGCTTCGGATTTAGGCTGTGCGCCGTCACGCACGTCAGGAGGTTGACTTCGTCCGTGCCCGTCACCGCGATCAAAAGATCAGCCGTTTCGACGCCTGCCTGCAGAAGCGTATCCTTGACAGCGCAGTTGCCCGATACTGTCATAACGTCATACTGTTGCAAGCCCTCCTCCAGCACTTCCGGATCGCTGTCGATTAGGGTGATATCGGAGCCTTCCGCGGAAAGCTGACGCGCAAGGGTCGCGCCGACCTTCCCGTGTCCTGCTATCAGTATTTTCATAAGCACCGCCTCTCTCCGCCGTTCACTGCAGCGGATATCCGATTCTATCGGTATTTTATAGTTTATTATAGTACTTTTCTGAAAAAATGTCAACAATCCGCCTCTAAGTTTCGGTAAAGAAAGACGGACACCCAAGCGGATGTCCGTGTTTTTTTATGAAACAGTTTTGCGCTGTTCGTCCGCTCTGCCGAAAAAGCCTTTCGGATGGGCGCAGGCGGGACAGACGTTCGGCGGCTCTTTTCCGACGTGGATATAGCCGCAATTGAGACAGAGCCAGCGCGTATTCTCATCCGGCTCGGTAAACTCCTTGCCGTCCGCTACACGGGCACGAAGGGCGGCATACCGCTCGTCATGCATCTTCTCCACAGAGGCGACCTTCTCAAACAGGGCGGCAATCTGTGCAAAGCCTTCCTTCTTCGCCGTTTCGGCAAATCCGGCATACATATCCGTCCATTCCCAATGCTCGCCTGCGGATGCCTGTGCAAGATTCGTTTCCGTATTGCCGATCTCGCCGAGAAGTCTCAGCCAGATCTCGGCATGCGCACGCTCGTTTTCCGCCGTCTCACGGAAAATTTCGGCAATGGCAAGGTAGCCCTCCTCCTCCGCTTTTTCCGCATAGCGGTAATATTTGAGATAGACGCGGCTCTCTCCGCCGAGTGCGGTATTCAGATTCTTTTCGGTTTCCGTTCCCGCAAGATTCGGTATCGTCGGTGTTCCCATGGTTTTCTCCTTTGTACATAGATTTGCACTTTCAGTATGTACAAAGTGAAGGCGGATTATTCCACCACTTCAAATTCGTAGGTGGTTTCTTCACCGCCGCCGCTAACCACAAACGCAGCCTTGCCAAATCCGGTCTTGCCGCCGACACGCCACGTCCACGAAACGTCACCGTTCGCATCTGACATTGCGGCACCCAATCCGTTTGCGGTACTTTCGTGCCCGGAATGATAACGCACAAGAATCGTGTACTCCGTCTCGGGAAGTCCTTTTACAGTAACAGTAACGATCTCATTACGGCGCACCTGCAGTATTTCACTTGTAAATTCGGGGGCGAGCCGCTCCTTGATAGTCGTTTCGGAATCCGTGACAGTCGGCTGCACGATTTCCTCCACAGTATCGAATGAATCTGCAGCAATGCCGTCATTCGGGACCTCCGGTACTGTATCCTCCCCCGCACAGCCGAACGCTGTCAACAATAAATGGAGCGCAAGCAGTGTCAGAACCCATTTTGCCGCGATCGTTTTCTTTAACGCACGCATATGGAACCTCAATCGAACGCGAGCGGGGTGGTTTTGATGCTTCGTCTCGGCTCAGCCATCATCGGTGCGACCGTATCGCGCCATTTGGCGTAGTGCGCAGTTTCCTTATGCGCCGCGGCACCGGCTGCATCCGCATAAACCTCGCACAGGATGAATTTCGTCGGATCGCTGTCATCTCTGAGGACGTCAAAACGGATATTGGCAGGCTCTTTGCGGGAATTTCTGTGATTCTCCAGCGTTGCCTCAATGAATGCGTCGACGCACTCAGGCTTCACACTTACAAAAACAATGGTATCAATCATCGCTCACACCTCCAGCGGATTCGCTTCCAGAATGCGGATAAACTCCATCTCCGCGCCGCCCGGCGAACGGACGAACGCACAATTCAGCGTAAGCGCGACAGGTGCCGACGGAACGGGACGCACCGCAGGCTCCATGATGGACTCCGCACCTGCTTCCATGGCACGGTTGTAGGCAGCTTCGACATCCTCGACGTGGAATGCAAAATGGATATAGCGGGCGTTTGCCTGCTCCTCATCCGAGCCGAGCGAGAAAAGCTCAATCATGCCGCCGCTGCCGATTTCAAACAGCTCGATCTGCTTTTCGCCCTTATTCCAGGCGGCGTACGGCTTCAATCCAAGCCCCTCGGTGAGAAAGCGGCGCTCCTTTTCAAAATCCTTCACGCTGAGTGCGATGTGATGAAATCCCATACCGGGAATACGATCGTTTGCCATAATACTGTCCTCCGATTGGAAAATGTTAATAATAATCACGCATAATAGCGCATTGAGGATACAACACGCCCAAGAATATCAACGCTGTCAACAATGATCGGCTGCATCGTCGTGTTTTCCGGCTGCAGGCGATAATGCCCGTCCTCTTTATAGAAGCGCTTGACGGTCGCCTCGTCATCGATCATCGCGACAACAATATCGCCGTTTTCGGCAACAGACTGCTTTTCCACGATAACAAGATCCCCGTCGAGAATCCCTGCATCGATCATGCTCGTACCGCTGACGCGCAGGGCAAACAGTGCCTCCGCATTCGATCTGCCGCTTGCCGTCGGAAAGACGACATATCCGTCATAATTCTCCGTAGCGAGGATCGGCTGACCGGCGGTTACACGTCCGACAATCGGAATCCGGATACCGAACGCAGGCGGAATGTATCCGGCGCCGAGTCGCAGCGTGCGGCTCTTCCCTTCCTCTTTGGATAGGAGTCCCTTTTCCCTGAGTCTCTGCAGATAGGTATGTACGGTGGACGTGCTCTTGATATTCAGTGCAGTTTTGATATCGCGGACGGAGGGCGAGTACCCCTCCTTCTCCCATGTGAGCGCAATGTAATCAAGGATTTCCTGTTCGCGTTCCGTTGCGTTTCCCATAATCCGTCTCCGTTTTCTGTAATCGAAAATTTGTTCTGTTACCATTATAACACACGAAACGCGCAAAGTCAAACAAAAGTTCGTTTTTTAGAAAAAAGAATCATTTCGCATCACAAAATGCAAAACGGGCACCACCGCCGCCAAATCTTTATGAAGAAACTGTAAAAAACGAAAATTTGCGAAAAAACGCTTGCAATTTATGCGAAATCGGTATATAATGTAACATAGAAAAATTTGTGTTTTTCTTAATCAAATAATATAATTCTTATATAGGAGTTTTGCAAATGACCAACAACAAGCATATCCTTAACTGGATCGACGAAATGGCCGCCCTCACGCAGCCCGACAAAATCGTCTGGATCGACGGCTCCGACGCGCAGACCGATGCTCTCCGCGCAGAGGCTTGCTCCACCGGCGAGATCGTCAAGCTGAACGAAGAGCTGCTCCCGAACTGCTACCTCCACCGCACCGCTGTCAACGACGTTGCACGCGTGGAAGGCAGAACCTTCATCTGCACCTCCAAGAAAGAGGATGCGGGCAACATCAACAACTGGATGGACCCGAAGGAGTGCTACGAGAAGCTCTCCAAGCTGTACCGCGGCTCCATGAAGGGCAGAACGATGTACGTCATTCCCTACGCAATGGGTCAGGTAGGCTCCGATTTCGCTAAATACGGCATTGAGCTGACCGACTCCATCTACGTCGTTTTGAATATGCTTATCATGACCCGTGCGGGCAAGCACGTTCTCGACGCAATGGGTGACGATGCCGGCTTCATCAAGGGTCTGCACGCAAAGGCTGATCTCGATGAGGAGAACCGCTACATCTGCCACTTTCCCGAGGACAACACGATCTGGTCCGTTAACTCCGGTTACGGCGGAAACGTTCTGCTCGGCAAGAAGTGCTTCGCACTGCGTATCGCTTCCTTCCTCGGACGCAACGAGGGCTGGATGGCTGAGCACATGCTCATCCTTGGTATCGAGACGCCCACCGGTGAAACGAAGTACGTCAGCGCCGCATTCCCCTCTGCCTGCGGTAAGACGAACCTCGCCATGCTGATCCCGCCGGAGGTTTACAAGAAGCAGGGCTACA
>JAFTUH010000049.1 GCA_017466375.1 Clostridia bacterium
CGTGTACGTGCCCGTAATCCCCTTAGACTGCGGACAGCGGATGAGGGTGAGCGCTTCCGTGTACGGGTTGTAGTAATAGAGAACACCGTTATCACTGCGGGGACCGACGCCGTCCGTATCGTACACGATGAATTCCTTGATTGAGGAAAGATTGTAGAGAGCGGAGGAAACAGACGTAACCGTACTCGGGATGATGACAGTCTGGATCGGTGCGCCGTTGAAGACATCCGTGCCGATGCTGGAGAGCGCGTCGGGTACGGTGATCGTTTTGAGCGCGGAACAGTATTCGAACGCGTAGCCGTTCAGCGTGGTCAGTCCCGCACCGAGATATACCTCCGAAAGCTTGGTGCAGTTGCGGAATGCGTAGTAGCCGATGGAGGTGACGCTGTCGCCGATGCGGACGCGCAGAATGTCCTCCGCGTAGTTGGTCCATCTGGTGGCGTCCATCGCACCGGTGCCGTCTACGGTGAGCAGTCCCGTGTCATCGAGCGCCCACGTCAGATCGGCGCCGCATGTGCCCTCGGCAATGATATTGCGGGATTCCTCCTCCTCTGCCGCCTCCTCGAACATCACGACTGTGCCCATGGAGGGAGTGTTTTCCGTGACGATGAGCGAATCTACCGTGACGGAGACGAACCCGTCTTTTTCAAAGATCTGCTTATACATGCCCGTGTTTTCAAAATCAAACGAGTATCCGCCGGCAGTATCCGTCACCGCTGTGCCCGCGCACGCTCCCTTGCTGTCAAGGAAGGTGACGGTAACGCCCGCAATGCCGCTGCCGTAGCCGGTACTGCCGACAGTGGCATTCTTGACTGTGCCGCTGAGGGAGATCGTCGTGGGGATTCCGTTTGCATGCCAAACCGCATACAGATACAGATCCGCATTGGAGAGGTATGTGTCACCGGGCCCGTATACGGGATTCGACAGATCCTCTCCGAGCGCCCAACCGCCGAATCCGTAGCCGCTGTACGTCGGGATTTCGCTTGTGATCGTGTATGCTTCGCCGTGCTTTTTCGTGTCGTGCTTGACCGTCTGAACGGCACCGTTTACCCAGTCGCCCCAGTCATACGTGATTGTGTAAACGCGGGAAGGATTGAGATCCGTGCCCGTCCGCTTCCACTGGCACACGGCGGTGATTACGCTGTCTGCCGCGTAGTGCGGAATGGACGAGGAGACAATCGCCGTTCTGTCTGCGTTCAGGGTGACCTCGACGAGCTTCGTGATATTCGCGGCGGAATCGACGGCGTAAAACGTGTCGCCGTTTTTGCCGATGAGCAGAATCGCGTGCTTGTGCGTGGTGCTGTCCACGGAGTGCGTGTAATCAAAATAGATAACGACGGGGGAGAAGTTCGCGTCGCACGCGTAGTTGTACATCAGCGTGTCAAAATCGTCATAGACGCGCTCGATCTCGGGGATCAGCTTCGGTACGTCCGCAAGCGGGGAGAGGATTTCCGCTGAGCCGTACAGGGTGGACATATATCCGGGTGTGTAATCCAGACCGAGGTAGGAGAGCGCCATCGAAAGGGCACAGCGGGTGCACTTGTTGCCGCTGTAGACTGTGCCCGCGGTGCCGTTTGCCGTGTACGTCCAGTAGTCGGGAACGTAGCACGCGCGGTCTCCCGTGAGCTGTGTCATGTAGCGGATGCGCCCCTTTGTGACACCGATCGCGGTGCTCGAGAAATCGACCATATCCATGGATTTCTCAAAGGAATCGGGCAGGGCATCCGACGCCTCCCATACGGCGTACAGGGTGCGGATTCCGTTGAGGCGGTAGTACCCGCCGGGCAGGTAATCCGGTTCCGTTGCCGACGCATTGTGCGCCCAGCCGAGGAATCGGTAGCCTGCGCACGTCGGCGCCTTCGTCGGGAGCATGAGTGTAGATCCGCCGTATTTCAAAGCACTTACGGGACCGCCCGTGCCGCCGTTCGGATTAAAGTAAACGGTGTATGCAATCTCCTTCCAGATCGCGTACAGGTGCAAGTCTCCGTCGCCCACGTCGATGGAATAGCCGGGCAGAACGGGGTGAATGTAGTCGACGGGATCCCCGACCGCCCAGTGCACGAATTCATAGCCCTCCCGCTCGGGTACCTCGTTTGAGATCGTGACCATGCCCGAGAAGGTTTTCGTGTGGGAAAGCGGCGTGTTTGTACCGCCGTTTGCGTGATAGACGACGAGGCATTCGCCGTCCATTTTCTCAATGCATCCGTTATAGAGCTGATCGGGCGCGCTCATCGCCCAGTGATAGTTTTTCAGGATATTCGGCTGTGCCTCCGCCACGATATTTTTGTAGATTTCGTAGCAGTCCTGATTGCGGCCAAAATTGGGGAACCATTTTTTCAAAAGTCCCTTTGTATAGACATTGTCCAAATGCTCGTTCACATAGTAGCATGTCTGATACGCAAACGTGTAGCACATATCTAGGCCTGCCTTGTACGCGCTTGCATACTCTAACGATTGGGTGGAGCGGAAATTCTCACGGATGACCGCGACCGCGTCAAAGACGGCATCCTCCATCTCTGCGAGTGCGAACATGGTGTACAGGGAGGTGATCTCGTCCGTCAGTCCGAGGAAGACATCTACCGCGAATGTAGCCGCGTACAGCCACGGATCCAGCGTAGAGATGGCGGCCTTTATTCCGTCCGCGTACAGGTGTCTGGTGACCTCCCAGCCCATACCGACGATTTGCTGGAGTGTCGCTGTGATGTACGCATTGTACTCCTCCGTCGTCATGTAGAAGTACAGATCTTCTGCCGCATTTCGCAGAAGCCAGGGATTGTCCGGATTGTTTGCCATTTCGTTCAGGACGAGTTGGCACTGCTTGTTGCCCTCGATGATGTGGTAGATCCATGTGAGAGTTTCGATGGCTTCTTTGCCCGTCTTCATCGCATCGACAATCAGTTGGAACAAATCGAAGAAGTTGCCGAATTTGTCCCAATCCTCCGCTAAAATGACGCCTTCTTTTTCCGCTTCCTTGAATGCCTCGATCAGTTCCTTCGCGTTCTCCTCGTTCAGAAGCTGTGCGAAGTGGGCGGAGTTATAGAGCTCTTGAATGTTTGCCGCCTTGAACCATTTACACAAAAACTCCAGGAGCGGATGCCATGCATCCTCCATGCCGCGCAGCGTCATATCCAGAATCGGCGTGTCCTGATTCGGCGGGGTAAAATCACCCGCAACCATTTTCAAAAGAAGCGAGGAGTAGAGATCCTCCTCCGTCAGCTCGAAGTCGGTGTTTAGACCCGCCCAGATTGCCTTGGCGCCGAGCGAGATCGAATCGTCCTTTGCCGCTTCGGTGAAGTCGTTGTAGAGCAGCTTTTCACAGCGTCCGAGCAGCATCTGATCGGTGGACTGTTCGCACATGACTGTGTGGTACCAGGCGAAGAAGAAATCCCCGCCCTTCTCTCTCTCGCGCTGAGCGGCGTCGTACATATCGTATTTCGTGAGAAGTGCGGCGTTTGCCGTGATCTCAAAATGGGGAATCAGGGAAATCGCCATGGCCAGAAGCAAAAGACAGCTGATAATGCGTTTTTTCACGGTCGTTCTCCTTTATGTAAGTGGATATATTTATATATAGAAAGAAATGTGTACTCATAAAAATTATAGCACTGCACGGCGTTCCTGTCAATCATCCGGGAGGATTTCACGGCGGATTTATCCGATATCCTGCCATTGACAGCGGTGTGAAAGTGTGGTATGCTTATGATAAAACCGGGAAATGCCGTATCCTGAGAGGCGGGGGAGTACATGGAAAAGAGGATTCAGATCAACACGTCGGTGTCGCTGTCCGTGGAGATGATCGGACTGCTCGAATGTGAGCCGGGGCGCGTGGGCAAAGAGCATACGCACCATTTCTGGGAGATCATTCTGATCACGGAGGACATGAAAGATTTCAAGGCTTCGCTTGTCTGTCCGAATGAGCCGCACTCCTTCACCAACGATCTCGGGGCGGCAGTGCATATGCTGTATATCGGATTTCGCTTCAACGAGAATACGGATACCGACAGCACACGGAGAGGGATCCTCGAAAGGCTGAACGATCCGCGGAATTTTGAAACGTACAAGACCCTGTTTGGCGGTATGAAGACGTACGGAGAGGGGGGAGGTACCTCTGTCCTGACGGAGCTGGTTGTCTTCCTCGCGGGCATTCTGAACGAATATATGATCGGCAGAGAGGGGGACGAGCAGCACAGCATCGTCTCCGAGATTAAAAAGTATATTGCCGTGAATCTCGATAAGACGCTTACGGTCAAAGAGATCGCGGGCACGCTCTATCTTTCGCCGAAGTATATCGGCAGCGTGTTCAAAAAGAAGACGGGGATGAGTATCCTGCAGTATCAGAAGACGAAAAAGATGGAGAGGGCGCTCACTTACCTGAAAAGCGGGGAGTATGTGGTGGGGGAGGTCGCCTCTCTTCTGGGGTTTGAAGAAGTCGCGTATTTTTCGGCTACGTTCAAAGATTACTACGGGCAGTCTCCCGTGCATTTTTCCAGAATGAAGAACAGGAAAAATTTATAACTTAAAGCGTCGTTTGTTTATTCACAATCGTCCGGATTTTTGATATCATAAACGCAGAATAGCGGAATATGCCCCCGTGTTCTGCGTTTTTGCTTTTTCGCAGAGAAATCCGCGACGGGAAAAATGTATAACAAATACAGGAGCCAAAAGATGAAGCATTATTTGTTTGCGAAGAATTACAAGGATTTTTCGGCAGAGGAGCTGATGGAAAAGTGCGCCCTCTATGGCATCGACGGTCCGAGTGCTCTGATTCGCGACGGATACTGGATCACCGAGACGGATCTTGTGACCGAACTGCCCGCTTTCGTCAGGACGGCAGAGAAGTACGGTCTGGAGGTCAAATACGCCGATACCGACATTGCAGTCACCGACGCGGAGGCAAAGGCCGACCTTATCCGCGCGATGAGTGATTGCGGTATCGAGAATTTCCGTCTTGCGTACGTTTTCAAAAAGAGCTTCCCCGGTCACGTCCGTGAGCTGGAAGAGTTCATGAAGCGGAATCTTTTTAAGGTTGCCGAGGTTGCCGAGCGTGCGAATATCCGGGCTGTCGTGCAGATTCACGGCTATACGTATCCGCACAATGCCACCGCGGCATACAACTGTGTGAAGGGACTCGATCCGAAGTATATCGGCGTAAAGCTGGATCCGGGCAACAACTTTTCCGCGGAGGGGTACGAATTTCTGACGTATCAGGTGCCGCTGCTCGGCGAGTATATCTGCGCGCTCGGCGAGAAGGATGCGATGCTCGTCCGCGGTGAGGATAAGGGCGACGGGAACAAAGGCTGGTACAGACCGTTCGTGCCCGCACAGGACGGCGCGACGAATCACGAAACCCTCTTTGATGAGCTTAAAAAGATCGGTTTTGCGGGTCCCGGCATCTTCATGCCCATGTATCACCCCGATAATTTTGAACGGATGGAGAAGGAATTCATCGGCGAGATCGAGTACTTTAAGAAAATGGAAGCGAAATACGGCTTGTGAGAACTTGTCGGATCGAAAATTTCATGAATTATTGGATATTTGGAGGAAACTATCATGTTAAACGCAGCAGTAATCGGATGCGGTCATATCGGCAAGCTTCATGCAAACGCATTTGCGCAGTGTGAGAACGTCAGACTCTGTGCGCTGATTGATACCGATCCGGAGAGAGCCGGGGCAGCTGCCGAACAGTTTGGCGCCAAGGCGTACGCAAGCATCGACGAGGTGCCGGAACAGATCGATATCGTGTCCGTGGCGACGCCCGGCTTTGCCCACTACAGCGTCGTGATGGATCTGCTTGAGCGAGGTATCGACGTTTTGTGCGAGAAGCCGCTGACTCTCGGTGTCGAGGAGGCAAGAGAGATTGAGAAGAAGTGCCGTGAGACGGGCAGGCGGATCGGTGTCGGCTTTAAGATGCGCTACGAGGAGGTCTTCCTCAAAGCGAAGGAGCTGATGCCGCAGCTTGGCAGAATCTATGCCGTAAGCGAGGTCAAGAGTCAGCCGCATCCGCTTGCAGGCAACAGAACGTGGATGTCCAAATCGGGCTGTATGCACGAGCTTGCCGTCCATGACTACGATCTGATCGAGTGGCTGATGGGTGCGGACGCCAAATCGGTCTATGCGCTTTTGGACTACTCCTACGGCTGGGAGACGGAAAACGGCGCCCGTCTTACCGTTGAGTATGAGAACGGCGCACATGGCATGCTTCTCAGCGAGTACTGCAGCGGCGAGGGCGTCGTCGGCGGCTATGACTGCGCGATGACGTTCATCGGCGAGAACGGCTATATGCGAATCGAGCGTCCGAACAGAATTGTTCTCCATACGACGTCGCATCAGGTGATCGACGTCACGCCCGTTCCCGATTCCGAGGCGTTTGCACGGCAGACAAAGACGTTTGTAGATAGCATTCTGAATGGAAATCCATTCGCCGCAGACGTCAAGCGCGGTGTTTGGGCGACTGTATTCGTTGAGGCGGCGCACCGATCCGCCAAGGAAGAGAAAAAGGTTTACGTCAAGGATATCTGAGCAGACGATAGAAAAAGCAAGCATCGTACGATGCTTGCTTTTCGTTTTGCGTATTTCGCTTATTTTACGATGTTGATTTCCTCATCCCACATCGGATACGGGGAAACTGCCACGTCAAATACGCTCATGCCGTAGTGGACGCCGTTCTGATTCGTGAAGCCGGTCGAGCCGGAGATGCCGATCGCCTGATCGATCTCAACAGTATCGCCGACAGCGACGGTGATCTCGGACAGGTGGCAGTACCACGTCTTCAGACCGTAGCCATGCTCGATTACGATCGTGTTGCCGCCGAGTGCGGTGTAGCCTGTGTAGACGACCTTACCGCGGTTGACGGCGAATACGTTCGCACCGCTTGCCGTGATGTAGTCAACGCCCTCGTGCGTGTAGGATACGCCGGTGACGGAGATCGTGCGTGTGTGACCGAAGCCGGTCGTAACGACACCGTCATACGGACCGGTGTGCTTCAGCTTGACGGGATTCGAGAAGATGCCGTTCCAGAGCTGTGTGCCCTCGCCCACGCTTACGATCGGTGCCATCGTGTCCGCGAATTCCGCAAGCGTTGCCTCGGTGCGCGTTGCGTTGGCGATTGCCGCCGTTACGTTATACGGGAAGATACGCACGTTGCGCTGTTTTACGTCCAGGAAAAGCTCTTTCGTCACGCCGCCGTATTTGAATGTGAGCGTGTACGTGCCTGCCTCCAGGTCCGTACGGATCGGAATCAGCGCGATGGCGTGATCCGCGTCGAGGTAGAACGTCGGCGTGTACCCGATATCGGGGGAGGAGGTGAAGGCGATCTTGGAGGGATCGGCGATGTTCGTCGCGGAAACGACGGTGAACATACCGTTTTCGATTTCCGTGTCACCGAGGTAGAACTGCGCAGGTGCGGAGATCTCGGACGTGAAGGCGTAGGACAGCTCGCCGTGATAGCTGCGGGCAGCATCCTCATACCACTTGGCGGAGACTTCCACGTTCATCTGCATCGCCTGATTGATGGAGAGCGTGCCGATGTTGTCATACTCGTCGTTGAAAACGACAGCACCTGTATTCACATCGGTAAGCTTTATGTTGAAATAATCCGGCTCCAGGGAGAAGAGCAGCTCAAGACCGCCCTCCAGGGAGACGTTCTGTGTGGCGCTTGCCGTTTTCGTATTGCGGCTGACGAACTCACCGGCGGAGTTTTTGTACATCCACAGTGCGCTCTGCGGCAGAACGGTTGCCTGCGCGGAGACGGTCAGCGTCGGTACGGCGGCGTTATCGTACAGGCTTGCCGCATACTTGCTGTTTACGAACTGGGAGGCATGCTGCGCACTGATCTTGTACGCTTTGCCGTCTGCAGTCAGATAGTACGCATCCTGCGTGTTGGTGGAGAAATAATACTGATACTCCTCAACCTTCTGGGAGGAGGACATCGTCACCTTAAAGAAATCGCTGCCGACAAGCGGATCGGGAAGCGCGGAGGCTTTTGCGGCATCGCTGTTCATCTTCAGAAAGAAATCGATCATCCCATCAGGATCGCCGCCCTCCTCTTTGGTGAAGGAGAACTTGTCCCCGGCGAGATCGTAGATCTCAATCGCGCGGACGTTCTGCACCGATACGGGCGCGTTTTTATTTTGGTTGAACGAGACAATCGCTACAACGGAGGGGATAAAGACCGCGATTGCCAAAAGAACGAGCAAAATTTTGTTTTTCATCGACAGTTCCTTTCTTTTCGGAATCTTCACTTTATTTAATTATACCTTTTTCTCGCGCGAAAATCAATAGGTTTTGTATAAATGAGACAAGAAAACAGTATCAGCCGCGGCGCGTGTATTTTCCTCCCTTGGAAGCGTGTCTGCCGCCATGCTTTTTCCCGCCGTGCGATTTGGAGGTGTGTCTGCCGCCGGCTTTACCGGAGGTTGCGTGTTTGGCGGATTTGCCGTTCTTTCCGTGTTTGCCGCCGAAGGATTTTCCTTTGCCGAAGTTTTTGCCGCCTTTCCCGTACGGCTTTTCGGGGCGTACCGTTCTCGGCTGTGCGGCGGGGATTTCCTCTCCCGCGAGGGAAAAGTCGATCTGTCCTGCAGGGACGTCGGCGTTCTCGACACGGACAGTGATTCTGTCTCCCAGGCGGTAGGAGCGAATCTCACCGCCGACTCTGCCGCGCAGGGTGTGTGCATCCTCGTCAAAATCGGGGCGTGCGCCTCTGCCGAACAGCGCTTCGATCGGGATCAGTCCCTCAAATAGCTTGTCCGTCCGCGCAAATACGCCGAAGGAGCAAACGGAGGTGATCTCCGCCGCGTATTCCTCTCCGATGTGGAAGGAGGCGTACTGCGCCATGTACAGATCCTCAATGCCGCGCTCCGCTGTGACGGCACGAAGCTCCGCTTCACTGCTGACGCGTGCGCTCTCGGCGGGATGGGCGGGACGGCGCGATCCTGTCAGCACGGACGTGATTGCCCGGTGAACGAACAGATCGGGATAGCGTCGGATCGGCGAGGTGAAATGCGCGTACAGCTTCAAAGCGAGACCGTAATGCGGTGCCGCATTCTCGCTGTACTTCGCTTTGGAAAGAGAGCGGAGCATCACGCCCGAGACGCACTCGGCGATGTGCTTCTCTTCCGCTTCGGCGAGCACTTCGGAAAGTCGGCGTGGAGAGACGCCTTCCCCGATTCCGGACGCATCCAGCCCCATGTTGTGTGCAAAAATGGCGAACGAGCGCATCTTATCGGGCATCGGATCGGGATGGATGCGGTAGAGGCACGGCTGCGATCGGCTGCTGAGGAAGGTCGCGGCGGCAACGTTGGCGGCAAGCATGAACTGCTCGATCATCATCTCGCCGATACCGCGCGTGCGTGCCACGATATCCGTGGGAATGCCTTTTTCGTCAAGGATGAATTTCGCCTCGACACTCTCCAAAGAGAGCTGACCGCGTTTGTCCGCGGCGGTTTTGAGGATGCCGTACAGCTCGTGCATATCGGTGAGCATGGGCAGAACGCCGGCGTATTTCTGCGCATACGGGGATTCGTGCCCGTTTTCGAAAATATCGTTGACCTCACTGTACACGCCGCGCACGTCGGAGCGAATGACAGATTTCTTGAAATCGTACGCGGTCGGATTGCCCTCGCGGTCGAGATCAATGATCGCGGTGAGCGCGTATCTGACCTCGCCGCCGTTCAGAGAGCATGCGCCGTTGGAGAGCGCGACAGGCAGCATCGGCACGACCTTGTCCACAAAATAGACGGAGGTGCCGCGCTTGTACGCCTCGCGGTCGATGGAACCGCCCTCGGGGACGTAGTGGGATACGTCCGCGATATGGACGTACAGGCGCCAGCCGTCCGCCGTTTTTTCGAGCGAGATTGCGTCGTCGAGATCCTTGGCATCCGCGCCGTCGATGGTGAGCGTGGGGAGATCGCAAAAATCGGTGCGTCCTGCCGGATCAATTCTGCGCGCCGCGCTGTCCTCCGCCTCCCAGATCACCTCATCGGGGAATTCGGTCGGAATGCCGTTTTTGTGCAAAATCGCGGCATAGTTCGCCTCGCGCGTTTCCGCCTTGCCGAATACGGCAGTGACACAGCCGGCGAGGACGAACACGTCATCTCCGCGGCGGCGGTTGGGGAACGAATGGATCCGTACCGCAACTTTGTCGCCCGTCCGTGCCTCTCCGATATCGGCCCCGGATACGTGGACGAGGGCGTGCAGCTTGTCGTTATCGGGACGGACGGTACCGAGCGCACCGTGCATGGTGAACGTACCGACAATCTCCGTATTGGCACGCTCGAGGATCTTCGTGACCTCGCCTTCGTTTCCGCGCGTGTAGCCTGCCTCGCCGCGGCGGAATCGGTGAACGAGGACGATATCGTCCGTCATGGCGCCGCGTGTGTCCTCGGGAGCGATGTAGAGATCCTCAGATCCAACTCCGTCCCCTTCGGTGATGACGGCAAAGCCGAAGCCGCGTCCGCTGTCGGAAAAACGGCATTTCAGAAGTGTTTCGTGTGACATATTGTTTCCTTTACTGTATGATTCAAAAATCGAAAAAAGCGCTTTTGGGTAGTCTCTCCCAAAAGCGCAATTTTATTTTGCTTGAAAACCGTGCGATCAGGCTTCTGCGCTCGTGTCGGCAGAAGTATCAGCGGAGGTGTCCGCGCTCGTGTCTGCAGAGGTATCGGCAGAAGTATCAGCAGAAGTGTCTGCGGAAGTATCAGCAGAGGTATCCTCGCCGAGGATATTCTGAACCGAGCTGTTGTCGCCGGTGGACGGGATTACGGTGCCCTCATCAGCACCCGGCTGTGCGAGATACACAACGAGCACAAGGATTACGAAAAGGATCGCAACGACCGTCGTGATTTTGGAGAGTTTCTTGTCGATAGAGCTGCCCTTCGTCTTGCCGAAGAAGGTTTCAGCGCCGCCGGCGATCGTGCCGGAAAGACGGTGGCTCTTGCTGCTCTGCATAAGAACTGCGATGATCAGAAAGACCGATGCAACTATAAGAATGATACCAAGAATGAGATTCATAAAATCCTCCACGCCGATTCTCTACGGCTGTTTCGTTTTTAATACGGCGGATCCGTTTCAGAAAGCCGCCGTAATGATGCAAAAATTATCATGCCTAAATATTTTAGCACACCCGAGAGGAAAATGCAATAGTTTTTCGGATTTTTGCTTCAAAATTACGGAATTTTTTCGCAAAAGGTGCGTTTTCTCCGTTTTTTACGCGGTTTTATCTGCCGAGACAGGCGAAAGCCACGTTTCTGAGTGCGGGGAGCGTCTGTCCCTCCGGCGGCTGAAGCATGTGCTGTGCGCAGAAAATCGAGACGTTGGTTTCGGGGGAGATGTAGACGAGGGAGCCTGCCGCGCCGGACCAGCCGAATTCACCGTTCGGGCCGATAGACCCGCCGATTCCGCGGTTTTCCATCGTGCGGACGCCGAGACCGTAGCTGTAGCCGCAGAAATAGTCGTCATCGAACGTCGTTTTCTGCTGGGGTGTCAGCGCGGGTGTGCGCCACAGATCGATCGTGGTGGGAGCGAGAATGCGCGCACCGTTTCTGCCGACGCCGCCGTTTGCCATCGCCTCGGCAAAGAGGATGTAATCCTCCGTGGTGGAGATAACGCCGGCACCGCCGCTGTCGTACTCATCCCCGAGGATCAGGTAATTGGAAAGCGGCACGGCATACGATTTCTTTTCAGCCGCCTTGTAGCTGTACTGCGTTGCCATCGTTTCCTTCATTTCCTCCGGGGAGAGGTGGAACGTGCTGTTTTTCATCCCGAGGGGGGCGAAGACTGTCTCGCGGACGTAATCGGCAAAGCGAACGCCGGAGACGACCTCGCAAAGTGCGGCGAGAACGTCGTGGCACAGACTGTATCGGTAATACGAGCCCGGATCGCAGAACAGCGGCTCCTTCGCAAACGCGCGTACGATCTCGCGCGTCGGGGCTTTTCCGCCCGTCTGTGCAACCGCATCCTTGATCGTCTGACAGGTGACGTTATAGCCGAAGCCCGCCGTCATCGTGAACAGATCGCGGACGGTGATCTTCGTTTTCGCGGGACGGAGGATCTCCTCGCCTTTTTCGTTCGTATCGCGCACCTTCATCTCCGCAAATTCGGGCAGATATCTGTCGATCGGATCGTGCAGGCGGAATTTGCCCTTCTCAAGCAGAGTCAGCGCGGCGCACGTCGTGATCGGCTTGGAGCAGGAGTACAGAAAATATCTCGTATCCGGTTCGTGCGTTCTGCGGGAGGCGACGTCGGTGAAGCCGCCGCATCTGCGGTACACCTCCTCATAGCCGACGTGGATCGTGCAGTCGTACATGGGAAATCCTTCGCCGAGAAGAGAGTCGAGGTACTGGTCAAGATAGGTGAAATCCATAAAAATCTCCTTACAGAAGAATCTGATTGTTGATTGTCAGCTTGAACGTCGTGCCGAGGGTGATTGCGGCATGTCGGCACAGAAGCATACGGGAGAGGAAAATCTCAAAATAATCCATCACGGGACCGTATGCCGTGTCAATCGTGAGGGAGAGGGTGATCTCCTTCGTTTCGGGACAGATGGCAAGCTCGGATTTTTCCACGGAATAATTCACGCGGTCGTGGATATCGGATGCGGAAAAATCCGGATTGCGCACACGGGAGCGGCGCACGTCGCACTTGTCGGCAAGGATCAAGGCGGCGGCAAGCGGACTGACAGGCTCGCCCGTGCCCTCGTCGTGGTTGCCGATCGCGGTGGTGATGACGGCGATATCGTCATACGGCATGCCCATTTTGGAAAGCAGGGTGAATGCCATGACCGCGCCGGACTGCGAGTGCTCCTTACGGTTGACGAGATTGCCGATATCGTGCAGAAATCCGGCGATTTTCACGAGATCGACGTAGTGCGCATCGTAACCGAGAGCGGTGAGGATCCGTCCCGCCGTCTCTGCGACGTAGGTGACGTGGGCGAAGCTGTGCTCCGTATAGCCGAGGGCGATCAGGGACTCGTCCGCCCGGGTGATCAGCGTGCGGATATCCGCGTCGTTTCGTACCGTTTCGTAAGTGACCATGAAAACTCCTGTTCAATCCTGTTTGGATATAGTATACACCCTTTTTCCTCTTTTTGCAAGGGGGATTTTCCGCTTATTCAACCGCGATGGCATCTCCAAGCGGCAGAGAATAGATCAGACACGCGTCCACGTCGCGACCGAGCATGGCAGAAGCGGCGTCGCGGTAGTAGGAAAGCTGATTTTCATACCGACCGATCAGTTTTTCGGCGGCGAGGGCAGGATCAGCGATCTCCTTTTCCGTCAGGCGGTCCGTCTTGTAGTCCGCGAGGATGATTCTGCCGTCCGCGTCCTCAAAGAGCAGATCCATGACGCCCTGTACGATCACATCCGCGCCATCCTTGTCGAGTGCGGCAGCGAGGGATGCATCCTGCGTGAACTGTGCGGCAGGGAGCGCGGCGTTAAATCGGAATTCGCGCCATACTCTGCGTGCGTTTTTAAGCTGTGCGAACAGATCGCTTTGTGTGAAGCGTTCGATCTCTGTCAGACGGACGGCATCCGCCATCTCCTTCGTCAGAAATCCGTCTGCGAGGAGGCGGGCAAGTTCCGCCTCGGCACCGTGTGCGGCAAGACGGGCAAAATCGGCAAACTGCAGAAAGACGTGCGTGGCGGTGCCGGCAAAGGAAGCCTCCAGCTCCGTCTTTCCCGAAAGGAAGGCAGGCGGCGCGTTGCGCACAGACGGGGCGGCGGCGGGGATATCGTCCTCATCCAGAATCCCGGGGTACAGGCGGGACACGGTCAGCTTTGCGGGGATTGCGGCGAGATGCGCATGCGGATACGCACAGTCAAGGCGTGCGCGGATCGTCTCAGCCAGCATCTGAACCGCATCGGTGTCGGCTTCGGCGCGCGTCTCGTTCTCCTCCGAGACGGCAGCGGATGCGGACTCCTCGGCGCTCTCCGCCTCGCAAAGGGAGATATAGGAGACATCCTCCCCCTGCAGCCGCGCCTCAGAGAGCGAGTTCAGAATCCATTTCAGATACGACGGGGAGGCGAATACCGTCTGCTCGGAGAAATACCGGGTGCCGGGCGTGATCTCCGCTGTCCCGAGGACTTTCTCCGTATCGGAAACGGTTGCGGTGACGATCAGCCTTTCTCTCGCGCGGGTGAGTGCGACGTACAGAACGCGCATCTCCTCCTCCGTTGAGGCATCCGTGATCGCTGCAGAGACGGACCGTCTCAGCGGTGTATCACAGTGCACGAGCGCGCCCGGATCGGCGAGCTTCATCACAGCGCCGAGGGAGGGATCAAACAGCATCGAGGCGTCGGAGTCCTTATGATTGAACGATTTATCCGCACGGCAGACGAAGCAGACGGGAAACTCCAGTCCCTTGGAGTGATGGATACTCATCACGCGGACGCTGTTCGAGCCGTCGTCCTCGCTACCGTCCTCGCCGGCTTCGATTTCCTGCTCTACCAGGCGGAGGAACGGATACAGTCCGCCGCCGGGACCTGCTTCAAAACGGCGGGCAACGTCATAGAACGCGTACAGATTGCGGTGTACGGTGACAGGATCGCGCTCGTCCTCCGCGGCGGCGATCTCCTCGATGCGCGTCTCGCGGTACAGGCGAAGGAGCAATTCATCCGCCTTCATGCCGCGGGCATCGGTGCGCAAAGCAGAGAGATCCCCGACAAAGGCAAGACAGCGTGCGGCAAGGGCTTCGTCAGCCGCTTCGCCGTCCGTGTCGATCGGGAGAATGCCGGCAGCGGTCCGTACGGCATCCCACAGAGATCCCTTCGGGCAGCACCGGCGGATACGGACGATATCGTCCAGGGAGAATCCGAACACGGGACCGCGCATTGCTCCGGCGAGATCGATATCCCGTCCGGGGTTGTCCAGCGCACGGAGAATGGATACGGTATAGACGATCTCCGCCTGCGTATACAGACCGCCCGCAGCGTGCTCCTGTACGGGGATGCCGCGTGCAAGGAGGGCGGAGGTGAACGCATCCCCGTCCGTTTTCGGGGATTTGAGAAGAATCGCGATATCGCGCGGCGTAATCGGGGCACCGTCGGCACGCCGTCCGTTTGCGAGCAGTTCGGAGATGCGCCGAGCGACGTATTCGCTTTCCGATTCCTCCGCTTTTGCCGGAGAGAGACGGATCTCAATCGGCGCGGGCGTGTAGTCTTTCTCGCATTTTTTGGCGAAGCGGAGCTCATCCTCTTTCGTGAAAGGAACGGAGCAGCGCGTGAACAGGTGCCGTGAGACGAGATTTACAAAATCGATGACGGGCTTGTCACAGCGGAAATTCTCCTGCATGAAGTGGCAGGCATCCGTCGGTGCGCCGTCTTTATCCGAAAGCATAGGCCATTTGCGGCGGTAAGCGGAGAACACCTCCGGCTCCGCGCCGCGGAACCGGTAGATGCTCTGCTTGATATCACCGACCATGAATCGGCGTCCCTCCGCAGAGATGGCACGGAAGATTTTGTCCTGTGCCTCGTTCGTGTCCTGATACTCGTCGATAAAGACGTAATCGTACGCGGCGGCGATATCGCGCGCGGCGTCCGTGGGGGAGCCGTCTTCGTTCATAAGGAGCTCCGCCGTCATCCGTTCGAGATCGCCGAAATCGACGATGCCGCGTTCCCGTTTTCTCTCTCCGAGACGGTCGAAATACACGCGGAGCACCCGTGCCGCCGCCATGGAAATCTCCGCCGTGAGGCGAACGGTACGGTTTGTTTCCGCCTCCGTCATCGAAAAGGAGTGCTGGCAAAGATTCTTGATCTCCTCTTTGAATTTCTTGTGGGCGATGTCCTTGAAGTAGAGGCTTTCCTCCGTCTGGTAGTCTTTGGGGACTCTTTCGAGATCCTTCGGTGTGTAGGCGCGCAGTACGGCGCGGCATCTGTCGTAATCACCGGCGTCCACGGCGGCAAGCAGGGATTTGGCCGTATCGAGATCCACCTGCGCGGTGGGATAATACTGCGTGGCGAATACGTCATCGGCAAGAAATTCCTCGCAGATATCGGCAAAATAGGAGCAGTAGTGGGCGGCGATCCGACGGACGCGCGCCTTCGTACCGGCACCGGCGGGGGAAGCGAAAAACTGCGTCATTCCCAAAAGATTACGGGCAAGACGGTCGAGATCGCCTCCGTCCAGTCCGTGGGATTTCAGCTTGTCAGCAAGGACGATCAGGTTATCTTCCAGAGCAGTCTCATTTCTGGCACTGCCGAGTGTGTCGGCAAGGGCGAGGAAATCCGCCGCCCCCTCCTCAAAGAAATCACTGACGGTGTCAGACATGATCTCGGCGGAGAGGGATTTGATTTCCGCCGGCTCTCCTATGCTGAAGCCGGCAGGGAGAGACAGCTCCGCAAAGTGCGGTCGGATTGTGTGCAGGCAGAACGCGTGAATCGTCGTGATCTGTGCCCGTCCGAGATCGCACAGCTGACGGGAGAGGCGGCTGTTTCCGCCGTGCTCCGCGATGGCTTCGCGCAGTGCTTTGCCGACTCGGTCCTTCAGCTCGGCGGCAGCGGCGCGCGTATACGTCACGGCTAAGATGCGGGAGATTTCCGCCGTGGAATCCGGCGCGGTGAGCAGAGAGACGATACGGCGGGTGAGCGTTGCAGTCTTGCCCGATCCCGCGGCGGCGGACAGAAGCAGATTCCGTCCGCTGTATTCGATGGCCCGCGTTTGGGCAGGCGTCCATTTCGGTGCAGACATATCAGTGATCTCCTTTCGCGAGAGATGCGCGGCAGACCGCGTTCAGTTTGCAGAATTTGCACGGTGAGTCTTTGATATTGCGCGGGTCTTCCGGATCGGCGGTGGCGGCATCGCCCGAGAGCATCGTTTCACCCTGACGGCGGATCGCGTCGCACATCGTTTGTTCGATGGCGGCGATCTCCTCCGCTGTGCGCAGTACTTTGCCCTCGAATCCGCTTTTTTTCCTTTTGACGGGAATGAACCGACCGCTGATCTCTGCATCCATGGCAGTGAGCACGCGCTCGTCCGAAAGGAGAATTCCGTCTTTCTTGATGCTGGATTCAGCGAGGAGGGCGGCGTCGTCCTGTGCGAGGTATGTGTCCGATTTCGTCTCGCCCGGACGGGCACTGAAATAGAGTGCACCCGCAGGCAGAAGCTCGCCCGTTTCCCCGAACAGGGCATCCCGCTCCGCCCCCTTCGGCATGTGCAGAATCGAGAAAAGATACAGCAGCAGCTGGACGTTCAGACCGATAGCGATATCCGCTTCAAAGAATTCCTTGGATCCTGTTTTGTAATCCACAACGCGTACGTAGGTGTTCTCCCCGTCGTTCCACGTATCCAGCCTGTCTACGTTGCCGCGCAGGGATACGGTATGCCCGTCCGACAGCGGAATGCCGAGGGAGGGCACCTCCGTGCCGATATTCAGCTCAAAACGGATGGGACGGAATTTACTCTGTGCAAACTCCGCACTCAAAGCGGAGAGCATCGGCAGAACGCACTGCCTCAGCCGCACAAAGAGATGTTTTGTCCGCGCGGATATGCCGCTGTCGGGTACGATTTCCGTGATACACGTTTCGACGAGCCCGTCCGTGATATCGCGCAGCTCCTCGGCGGAAAGCGGCAGAGGACGGTCTCCCAGACGCTCGAAAAACAGTTCGAAAATGCGGTGGATGAAGGTGCCGACCGAGTTTGCGGCGAAACGGGCAGATTTCTCCTCCTCCAGCCGGGCAATATATTTGCAGTAGTAGCCGAACCGGCACTGTACGAACGTATCCAGCTTCGATTGGGTGAGGGATATCTCGCGCGGGAAGAGCATTGCCGCTGTCTCGGGGGAGACGGATTCTCCCTCCGCTCCGATCGGCAGATCGGCGTGCGGCATCGGAACAAATCCGAGGGCGGAAAGGGCGGCGGCAGTGATTTCGTCCGCCTCGCGTATGGCGGCCTGTGCGGATGCCTCGGAGAAGATTCTCGCAGGGAGGGGCAGCGTGTCAAACCGCTCTTTTTTTACCTGCGGAAGCAGCGCGAGGATACGCTCCGTGCCCATCGAAGGAAAGAGCACCTTCGAGCCGTCCTTCTCGGGCAGCAGCACGGTCAGCGTCTCATGCGGCAGGGAAACGGCACGGTAGAACCAGAACAGCTCCTCCTTCATGCGGTCGTCCGACGTGCCGGAGAGGACAACGCCCGCTCCCTCCAGACGGATGCGGTCCGTGTCGGAGAAAAATCCGTCATCGGACGGCGTACCGGGGAATTCACCCTCCACGGCATCGAGCAGGATCACGTGTGCGATCTCGCCGAGACGTACCTGGTTTGCCTCACCGATCACGACTTCGTCAATACCGCCGGGAATCGCGCCGACGTGCGCTGAGGCAAGCACCTGACGGAGCAGGGCAGAGTACGCGGCGGCATCTGCCTGTGCGTCGGGCAGTGTGCGTGCGAGGGTATCAAGGCAGTCCATGAGGAGGCCCCACATCTGCGCAAGCTCGGACGCTTTACGGTGGTCCGTTTGTGCGGCGGCTTTTGCCTGTGCATCCAGCGAATCCCACACACCGTAGGCGCAGAGCAGCTCATACATCGCGCGGGAGATTTCGGGCACGGAGGCGGAGCCTTTGCGGAATACCGAGCAGAATTCACAAAGCGGCGGTATCAGCTTTTCGCGGGCGTCGTTTGCCAGCGCGAGCACCTTCTGCCCGCGCTTCGATACGGTCGGGACGTACCCGTCCGGATTCATGTTCCACGGATTGGAGAACGATTTCTCCCCGCGGATGTGCCACGTTTCCGTGTAGGCTTCCAGTGCGTCGCATTCGTCATCGGTGAGGAAGGCGAGTCCCGTTTTGGCAACGAGGAGCACGTCCTCCTTGCGCCATCCGCCTGCCGCGACAGCGAGCGCGTGGGTCATCAGCCGTGCCGCCGGCTGCTTGTCGATATCGGCACGGGCGGAGAGAAAATACGGAATATTATGGTTGGTAAGCGCGGTGTCGAGAATGCCGCGCAGAGGATCGATCGACCGCGCGATCACGGCGATGTCGCCGTATTTGGCTCCCGCGCGGACCAGCTCCGCAATACGGCAGGCGGCGGCTTCCGCTTCCGCATACCGATCGGCACTCAGAATCACGCGCACGGCACCGTCTGCCTCCGTATCGGCAAGCTTCGGCGCCGTGAAATCCCACAGATGCGCCTCAAGATGGCGGAGAGACGCCGCCTGTGCGCGCTTGTTCTCATGCAGATGTGTGATGGTGTACGCGCGTTTTGCACGATCGGCGGCACGCTGCATGGCGGTGAGGAACTTTCTCGGCGCGGTAAGATGCGCCTCTTCCCCGCCTGTGGGCGGGCAGGCAAACGTCACGGTCACGCCGTGCGCCTGTCGGAATATGTGATACAAAATCTCGCTCTCCACGGGGGTGAGGGAGAAAAAGGAATCGATAAATACATCGCTGTCCGCAAAGAAATCCGTCTCGCTGAGCCGTTCCGCGAGATGCGCGAGCTCGTCCTCGTCGTCATCGTAGGAGACGCGCAGCATCTCGCCGTATGCGGCAGTCAGCATGGCGAGATCCTTCGCACGGGCGCTGATCCGCGCACAGTCGGGATCCTCGGAAAGCGTCTCGGCGGCACGCATCAGATCGGCAGGAGAAACGCCCGCCCGCTTCATTTCGGAGGAGGCGGCAAGCAGCGCAGGCACAGCGCGGTCCATGCGCCGATCACCGCCGTAGAAGGAGAGCGTGGGCGAGAGCGTGCGGAGCGCACTCCACATGAGCGCGGCTTTGCCGCCTTTCGTAATATAGCGGTAGGAGAGACCGCCCACCGTACGCGCCACGAGATTCGCAAGGCGCGTAAAGTTGACGATTTCCAAACGAAGCGCGGCATCCGCCGGAAGTGCGCGTGCGGCACGGCTTTCCCAGACGACAGCCTGCTGCTCCGGCACGATCAGGAAAACGCGCCGTCCTTCAGAAAGAGAGGCGCGGATACCGTCCAGAACGGCGGTGCTTTTGCCGCTGCCTGCCCGTCCCGTGATAAAATGAAGCGGAGTCTTTTCGTTCATGACTTACCCTCCCGTATGGTGAGATTGCGGATCAGCACATCTTTTTTGCGCCATCCGAATGCGTAAGATTTGTATTCCTCCTCCGTCATCGCTTCGATGGCGGCAGGGGTGACACGCCCGAGCACACGGTTGCGGAAATAGGGAATCTCCGTCTCGATCGTGCCGGCGGCGATGGCGGCTTTCGTGTACGGACAGACGTCCTGACAAGCATCGCATCCCCACGCGTACGGCGCACGGCGAAGAATATCTGCTTCCGCGGCGGTGAGCGACCCCTTCTTCTGACTGATGGCGGATGCGCATGTTGCCCGATCCAGCCCGATACAGCTGCCGGGGCAGACCGAACGGCACGCGCCGCAGTGTGTGCAGGATTTCACCTCGCCCGTCCCCTGTGGGATTCCCTCCGCGAGAAGCGCCCCGACTGCGAGATCGGTGACGAGGGCGTACAGAAAGACGTACGAGCCGTATTTTTCCGTGATGAGGAGACCGTTGTCACCGCGCACACCGAGACCGGCGCGGCATGCCCCCTCGATTTCATCAAACGGGGAGTGATCGGCAAATCCGACGGCGCGCGATCCGGGGAGACAGGCGGTCAGCCTGTCCGTCAGCGACTGCGCGAAGGCATGATAATCACGCACACGGGCAAAACGCGCGAGATTTGCGTCCGTGTTCCCCGCCGTGTAGTACGGGATCGCGGCAAAGACGACCGAGCTCGCCCACGGTGCGCCGTCAAGCAGACGCGGCAGGCGCACGGGCACCTCGCCGATGGGCAAAGCGGCAAACAGGTCGATTTTTTCGTTCAGAAAGCATTCGCTGAGTGTCACGCGGAGATCCTCCTTCGGTGGTTTCTTCTATTATAACATATTTTCTGTCCGTTTTTCTGTACATATCGGGATTTTTCGGAGAAAAATTCCTCCCCGGGAACGGTGTGCGGCGTTTTTGTGAAATCCTCCGTATACAGAGTGAAAAAAGTTTCGAATCTTGCCAATTTTTCTCTTGACAATTCGGCTCACTCGGCGTACAATATACGAAGTTGGCTAAAACGTATTTTTACATATTATAATGAAGAAAGGCACAAGGTGTATCCCGTGCAGATTCTTGTAACCATCTCATTCGCCATGCTGGTTGGACTGATTATGTCCCGACCGGCAAAACTTCTGAAGCTTCCCGCCGTTACCGCGTATCTCGTGGCAGGACTTCTTGTCGGTCCGTACCTCCTCGGTGCAATCGAGTTCAACATCCCCGGCTTGTCCGTCACGCACCTCGGCTTCTCTCCTGCCGATTTCGGCCTGGTGGAGGGGACGAGCATCAATCCCGTTTTTGAAATCCTCAGCAACGTCGCACTTGGCTTTATTGCCTTCGCCATCGGTAACGAATTCCGCCTGGCTGAGCTCAAGACGATCGGCAAGCAGGCAACCATCATCGGTGTCCTGCAGGCGATCGCCGCCACGGTTCTCGTCGATGCCGCTCTGGTTGGGCTCTCGTTTGCGATGCCCGATGTGCTCACGCCCTCCGCGGCGATCGTGCTCGGTGCGATTGCAACTGCGACGGCGCCGGCGGCAACGCTGATGGTCGTCCGTCAGTACAAGGCGAAGGGTAAGCTTACCGACCTGCTGCTTCCGATCGTTGCGCTCGATGACGCGGTCGGACTGATCGTATTCTCGATCTCTTTCGGTATCGCCCGGGCGATGGAAAGCGGGACGCTCAGTCTTGTCTCCATTATCGTGAATCCGCTTCTGGAGGTCATTCTTTCCCTCGTTCTCGGCTTTGTGATGGGTTACCTCTTCACGCTGTGCGAGAAGCTGTTCCACTCCGGCTCCAAGCGTATGTCTCTGTCGATCACGTTCGTGATCCTCACTGTGGCGCTTTCCATGATCCACTTTGAGTTCGGCGAATTGAAGATCGGATTTTCCTCCCTCCTCGTCTGCATGATGCTCGGCACCGTGTTCTGCAATATGTGCGATTTCTCCGCGGATATCATGGACCGCGCGGACAAGTGGACGGCGCCTTTGTTCGTTTTGTTCTTCGTTCTCAGCGGTGCGGAACTGCGCCTCGATATTCTCGCGTCCGTTTCCGTCATCGTGATCGGTATCGTATATATCATCGCTCGCTCGCTCGGTAAATATTTCGGTACGTTCTTCAGCTCCAAATGGGTAGGATGCGATAAGAATATTCAAAAATATCTCGGTATCACGCTTCTTCCGCAGGCAGGCGTCGCGCTCGGTATGTCCGCGATCGCGCTGCAGCAGATGGATCCGGCAACCGGTGCGCTCGTTCGTAATATCGCCCTGTTTGCCGTGCTTGTCTACGAGCTGGTCGGACCGATGCTGACGAAGATCGCGCTCACCAAAGCCGGCGATATCAAGGAAAAGACGACGGAAGGCTTCGACCGTGCCGCGTTCCTTGAGAATCAGAAGCAGAAATAATCCCGTAAGAAAAAGGCTGTCACGTTTTTGTGACAGCCTTTTTGTTTTAGTTCAGGTACTGGTTCAGTTCTTCCATGAGTTCAAGAGAGGTGTAAAAGTCGTTCAGCACCTTGTTTGCCGAGACTTCATTTTGTGCATACATGGATGCGAAGTTCGACAGTCCTTTTTCTCTTGCTTCAAATTGCGGAGCGTAGAACAGATTGAAGATACCGCTCTGGAAACCGAAGTAGCAGATCGCGGGATCGTAGTACATACCGTCAAAAATGATATCGAGCATCTCGGGGGTTTCGGGATCCTGTGAAAGCTGACCGTCAAGCACGATGTCGTAGTATGTATCCTTAACGCCGCCTTCAGCACCGCTGTAGAATGAGAGCAGTTCCAGCGTAGCGCCGACCATGTCGGGATTGCGGATCGTCGTCGGTACACAGAACGGACCGGAGCAGTCGGTCACGTAGTACGCACCCTGGTTTTCATCAAACATCGGTACGGGAAGAATGCCATAGTCAATATCATACTCGCGCAGACCCTCCGTGTAGGAGAGCATGCATCCCATAAACAGAACCTGACCGGTGGGGAGATACAGATCCGCCTCGCCGTTCTTCGGGTTTGTACAGATGTGATCGTTGGACCAGCGTGCAACCGTATCCATGATGGTAACGGCTTTTTCCGTGTTGAGTACGAGCTGCAGGCGACCGTCCTCATCCTTTGCCGTGATCGGCTGGTTGCAGGACGTCCACAGTCCCGTGGTGGGCGGGTTGCCGATACCGTAGTTGTCGGAGCTGTCCCATACACCGTCGTTATTTACGTCGCGGGTGTACATGCGTGCGGCAGATTCCAGCGCATCCAGTGTCCATTTGTAATCCTTGACGAGCTGGTAGAAATCAGGCATGCCTTCAATGGTTGCCGCGATTTCTTTGTTGAAGAGAAGAACAGCGGGCGAGGGCATCAGATAATCGCTGATGCCGTAGTAGGTGCTCTCCCCGAGTCGCAGCATCTCCATCTGTTCGGCATCCCACCAATCCGCATTGAGATCAACGTGCGGAAGCATATCGAGCGGGTACAGTGTACCGCTGGTGACGAAGGAGGCGATCGAATCGATCTGGTGCATAAGTACGCACTGGTAATCGTCATCGCCGACGCCGACGGAGTTGTTGACCGCCTGCACCATGGCAATGTAGTTGGGCTCAAAACGTGTGTGTTCCAGTTTGACGCCGATCGCTTCCTCTACGGCGATCTGTCTGTCGTAGATGGCAGCCTGCATCGGGTCGGAGGATTCCTCGCCTTCCCAGAAGAAATACGTCTTGTGCGGACCGTTGCCGAAGCCGACAACGTGGAACGAGGCGTTTTCGAAATCGAGGTTGTCAACCGGTACCTTGTGTGCCCGAACGGTTTCGGCATCCGTTTGCGGTTCGGTGTCGGTGCCGGAATCCGTAGCGGGAGCCGGATCCGTGTCCGACGGGGATGTGCCCGATGTGTTGTCACCCGTGTTCACGGGATCGGGGGTGTCCTGATTGCACGCGACTGCCAGCGGAAGCACGAGCAGAATCGAGAGCAACAGACAAAGAATCTTTTTCATAGTGTATCTCCTTTGGGATGGATTCAAGTGCGTTTTGGCACTTTGTTGTATTGTACCATAAGAGTGGCGGATTGTCAATATATTTTGCACATTTTATCCAAAAAGAGAGGGGAGGATTTGGCAAAAAAGAAAAGCCGATTTGTCAAAAAACGGCTTTTCATAAGTCAGCGGATACCGTACAGCACGGATACTCCCATGCCCCCAAAATTTTTCGGGAGAGGGTACGGGGGAACCCCTTTTGTAAAAGAGGTTCCCCCGTCATATTCATATATCTTTTTACAGCTCGCAGGTGCCCACAGTGCGCGGGAAGGGCAGTACGTCACGGATGTTGGAGACGCCCGTCAGGTACATGACGCATCTTTCAAAGCCGAGACCGAAGCCTGCGTGGCGGGCAGAACCGTACTTGCGCAGATCGAGGTAGAAGTCGTACGCTTCCTTCTCGAGCCCGAGCTCGTCCATGCGTGCGGCAAGTTTTTCGTAATCATCCTCACGCTGGGAGCCGCCGATGATCTCGCCGATGCCGGGAACGAGACAGTCCATAGCCGCGACCGTCTTGCCGTCCTCGTTCAGCTTCATGTAGAACGCCTTGATCTCCTTCGGATAATCGGTGACGAATACGGGACGCTTGAAGATCGTCTCGGTCAGATAGCGCTCGTGCTCCGTCTGCAGATCGCAGCCCCAGAAAACCTTGTAATCGAACTCGTCGTTGTGCTCCTCAAGCAGTTTGATCGCCTCGGTGTACGTGACGTGACCGAAATCGCTCGAAACGACGTGGTGCAGTCTCTCCAGCAGATCCTTGTCCACAAACTGATTGAAGAACGCCATCTCCTCGGGCGCGTTCTCCAGCACGTAGGAGATGATGTATTTAATCATATCCTCAGCCAGGCGCATATCGTCCGCCAGATCGGCAAAGGCGATCTCCGGCTCGATCATCCAGAACTCAGCCGCGTGACGCGTCGTGTTCGAATTCTCCGCACGGAAGGTCGGACCGAACGTATAGATGTTCTTGAACGCCATGGCAAACGTCTCGCCGTTCAGCTGACCGCTGACGGTAAGACTCGTCTTTTTGCCGAAGAAATCCTGCGCGTAATCGACCGCGCCGTCCTCCGTCATCGGAATCTGTGCGGGATCCATCGTCGTGACCTGGAACATCTCACCCGCGCCTTCGCAGTCGGAACCGGTGATCAGCGGGGTGTGCACGTACACAAATCCTCTCTCCTGGAAGAATTTGTGAATCGCAAACGCAGCGATGGAGCGCACGCGGAAAACGGCTTGGAACAGATTCGTTCTCGGACGCAGGTGCGTGATCGTGCGCAGAAACTCGGGAGAGTGGCGCTTCTTCTGCAAAGGATAATCCGGCGTGGATGCGCCCTCGACGGTCACATCGGATGCCTGAATTTCAAACGGCTGTTTTGCGTCGGGGGTCAGCACAAGCGTACCCTTCACGATAACGGCGGTGCCGACATTCAGCTTGGAGATCGCGGCGAAGTTTGCGAGCGCGTCGCCGTAGACGATCTGCACCGGCTCAAAAAACGTGCCGTCATTCACAACGAGAAATCCGAACGCCTTGGACGCGCGGTTGTTTCTCACCCAACCGCCGACCGTTATTTCTTTGTCCGCATACGCGGAAGTGTTTTTGAAAAGTTCTTTTACACTGATCAGTTCCATAGTTACCTCACAATTATCAGTTTATAAAGATTATTATAGCACGCCTCATTGGAAAATGCAACGCTGTTTTGCGTACTTTTCCCACTTTTGATGCGGATTTGCCGGAAATTATGCCGATTTTTTGCCAAACGGGGCTTTCACGATCGAGATCGCTTTTTTCACGCACCGTTTTGCAAAGCGAATGATCGGCGGCAGAATCGGTGCGGTATACCGCTTCTGCGGAAGGGCAAGCACGGCGTTCAGTCGGGAGAGCGTGCTTTCCCATTCGGAGAGCAGGAGCTTTTCACTGTTTTTGTGAAAATCGCGGTAGCCTATGCCGAGATTCACACCGCAGATCCGCTTGCACAGAACGCGCAGATCGGTGCCGCCGCCCTTGTGCGGTACAAAGCCGAACGTATCGGTGACGTATCCTTTGAATTTCTTCGTGCAGTCCACGCCGGTGTACAAACATCCGTCCGCGTACGCCCAGTCCAGCTCGATCATGTATGCGTGGCGGTTCAGTTCGCGGAAAAGCGCTTTGTGCGTCTCTTTGAGATACTTCGCGCCGAACATGCCGTGCTCCTCACCGTCCGTGATCAGAAGGCTGTGTCCGCTGTCACGCATTTCCCACAGCAGGGCGCATCCCGCGCGGTCGTCCGCACCGATGCCGCACTCGGGATTCGATGAGGAGAACACGCCGTCCTCGAATACGACGTCCCGTTCTCCCGAAAAGACGCGCTTGTACGATCTGTCCCATACGGTATCGATGTGTGCGACGAGAAGGACGCGGTCCTTTCTCGTACCGGGGACGTAAACAAATCTTTTAAGAGGGGTGTCTCCCTTGCCTGTGATCGCACCCGGCAGTGCGGAAAAGCGCGCGAAGATTCCGTCGCCCGAGTCCAGCGGCGTTTTGAGGAAGGAGAGCAGTGTTTCGGTATGATCCATGGTAAAACCGTCCTCTGTTGTGTGGTATATGTATATTATTCCCGAATTTGTCCGTTTTGTCAATAGAAATTCGCGGGAAAGTCGGATTTTGCGCAAAAGAAGGGGTCGGTTCGGGAGAAAAATTCGGGAAAAGCTCTTGCAATCCGTATTCGGGTGTGCTATAATGGTAAAGCATTCGGAGGCGTAGCTCAGCTGGTTAGAGCGCACGGTTCACATCCGTGAGGTCATGGGTTCGAGCCCCCTCGTCTCCACCACGAAAAATACCGTCACCCTTTGGTGGCGGTATTTTTGGTGGATCCGAAAGGGGCTCGAAGGCCGCGTGTAAAAAAACAGCCCGGCGGGCTGTTTTTCCGCGGCACCGCTCCGCCTGCAGGCGGGCGAGCCCCCTCGTCTAAAAGACCTCCCGTTTGCACGTGCGTAACAGAAGAAAAATGGCGCAAATCGGGGGGATGGACCTGCTCGCATAACATTGACACACTTCGACAGATTTTGCGTGGCGGTATATAGTGTGGTGAAAAGAGCAACAGCGGAGGGAATTTCACTCTGCTTTATCTATTGCACCAAATTTGGTATGTAGTTGATTATATAATGGTTTTGTGATATAATAAAGCAAAACATATTTTCTTATTGTTATAAAAGGTGGATAGATTATGGCGCGGATTGCAGACAAACACGGACTGACCAATAGATATAGACCTATCGGTGAAAAGAGAAATGTGAAACGCGGACGGCCAAGAAAATATTTATTTGGTGCACCAAAAAGAAAATCAAGAACTTGCAAAAGAATTGCAAATGTGGATTATTCTAATCTTACAGAACGTGATTTTAAAACAGCGGTGATTATTGCTGGAATTGTGGTGGGTGTACCTTTCTTGTTTTTCATATATCTTCTAATCAGAATAATTCTTGTATTGTAATCGGATACAGCAAAATAGCAAATAGATGATGTTAAAAACCAAATAAGTTTAAGTATAAAACTCCTTTGTTGACAGATAATGGAAATGTTATCAAATCAACAAAGGAGATTTTTTATATATGAAAGCAACAGGTATAGTTAAAAGAATAGACGACCTTGGTCGTGTGGTTATACCGAAAGAGATTAGAAGAACAATGAGGATAAGAGAGGGCGATCCCTCTCTGACAACATTGACAGTTTTCTACAGATTTTGCGTGGCGATACATAGAGTTGCAGAAAGAGCAAAAGCGAGGTGAATTTCACCTCGCTTTATATTAGAGAATGTCTCTTTCGTGTAAGATAACACCATTGGATTGCAACTTTTTTTGTAGTTCTGACACGTTAAGCGTTGAAAAATCGTCAGTCATAGCGGCGGCGGTGCCTGCGGCTTGACCTGTTACTGCACAGCAGGGAATAACACGCATCACGTCCCATAAAGTTTCATTTACTGATGTACAGCGTCCCGCCACGATTAAATTTTTGACTTTTTTGTTATAAAGTGTTCTGAAAGGTACTTCATAAATTGGACCGCGTTTTTTCCAATTTGAAACCATACCGATAGAATCTTCAAAATAGGTGTGCATTTCTGTATGCTTCAACTCATACTCACCTACTATTTTTCGTGTCATACGAATTTGCGGAATGGTTGCAATCGTGGAAATAACTGCATTTTGATCCGATTCTCTTTTTTTGAGCCAATGTTCCAGTGTTTTTTTGTGTGAAAGGTGCATCATCTGTGAAATTTCCTCACCGTCAAGCCCGCTAAATCGCTTGTCAATAAGCGGTTTTAGTTCTTTTCCTGTGCGCTCGGCTTCCGGCACGTCAGATGCGCCTACTATCTGCAAATGATAGCCGCTCGAATCGGTGAAATAGTACCACGCGGCGAGAACATTGCCTTGTTTAAATGTCTCGGTTGGGATTTTTGAAAATTCGGCAATATCGCAATCACCCGTGGCATCTACAACTGAGCGTACCCCAAAAGCGGTTTTTCCCGATTTGTTTTGAACAAACAACATGTTAATGCGGTTATTATCGATGGCAACGTCGATAACGTAACTTCCGTAAAGGATGTCTACATCGTTTTCCAATAGTAATTTTTCCGCCAAGATGGAAAACAACTGTGCATTATACTGTACTTCGTAGCGTTTGTCTTTTTCTGTTTTGGTTCCCACGCCGTCAAGCCAATTTTCAGGGTATTTTTTTTCTGCTCCATAAGTGATGGAAAGTTTAAGCAGTTCTTCGGCGATGCCAAACGAAACCTGATGCCCAAAACCGTCGCAGAGAGGCAGATATATTGTAACAAGGCCTGCCGTTCCCAGTCCGCCAAGCATATATTCCTTTTCAAAAAGAATAACTTTTTTGCCTTCGCGTGCGGCTGCGAGCGCGGCCGAAATGCCAGCAAATCCACCGCCGCAAACAGCTACATCATACATTTTCATAATGCATTCCTCCTTCATATTTCATACACTTGCGTTTTATATTATATCACACCTTTTCCAAAAAGTAAATCACTATCAGTATAAATCCCCTTGTTTTGCAGATACTAACATTACAAATCTGTGAAATCAAGGAGAATTTATATAAATGAAAGCAACCGGAATAGTTAGACGAATTGACGACCTCGGCAGAGTCGTAATTCCTAAAGAAATAAGAAGAACCATGCGTATCCGCGAGGGAGACCCCTTTCGTATGCGCAGCGCTGCACTTGTCTCGTGTGAATTTCGATTTCAAAACACAGCAAATTGCTATTGCAAACGGCGATATAATGTTCTATAATGGAAACATACGGGATATTTACACCAATATCACAACATTTTTCAAAAAGGAGATATCCTCAATGAAACATATGTATAAATCCTTTCCCGCGCGCCGCATCAGTCCGGCGGACGGACAGTATTTTTTCGGCTATTACGATCTGCAGCCCATCAGCGGCAATCTTCATCTTGCCCATAAGATCGGCTTTACCGACCGCATCCAGAAGCCCGGTGAATCGGCACAGATCGGCCTGATCGAAATTGGCAAGGATACGTTTGAGTGTCTGGATACAACCGAGGGCTGGTGCTTCCAACAGGGCGCCATGCTGCAGTGGAATCCTGCCGCACCGGGGGAGGAGATCATTTATAACAGCTTTGACGGATTTGACTATTACGCAACCGTTTTGAATATCCATACAGGCGCCAAGCGGTATCTGGACAGACCGGTGGCAAATGTGTCACCCGACGGAAAGTATGCACTCAGCATTAATTTTGAGCGCCTTTATAACTTCCGTCCGGGCTACGGCTACGCCGGCGTGGGCGATCCTTTCTACTATGAAAATCACAGCGCCAATGACGGCATTTTTCTCATCGATATGGAGACCGGAAAGAGCCGTTTGATCCTCTCCATGGAGCAGATCTGGGAGTTCTACGGCAGAGAATGCTACAAAGGCGCGGAAAAAAAGATCACGGTCAACCACATCACTTTCAATACCGACGCTTCACGCTTTTTGTTCCTCGTACGCGACTTTGCCGCCGAGGGGCAGAAGTACCTCACCGCTACGATTACGGCGAACACAGACGGAAGCGATCTCTTCCTGCTCGCGTCCGGCGGTGCGCAGTCCCATTACTACTGGAAGGACAAAGAGACCGTCATTTTCTACTGCGACGGACGGGATCTTCCGTGCGTGAGAGGATGGCTGCACAGCTATATCATCAAGGACAAAACGCACGAGGGCGAGCTTGTCGGCGGCGGCTTTTTCAACAGGGACAACCATATGAGCTATACGCCGGACCGTAAATTGCTCCTCACCGATACATATCCGGACGAAAGCCGTATTCAGCATCTGCGCGTGTCGGATCTGGCGCGGGATCTGTGTTTGGAGATCGGCGGATACTATTCCATGCAGGCGCCCGTTGACTGCCGCTGCGATCTGCATCCCCGTTTCAGCCCCGACGGAAGGCTTATCAGTTTTGACTCCACACACGAGGGATACCGCGGCATCTACACTGTGGATATGGACGAGATCCGCGCATATCTCGACACGCTCGATCTCGCGTAAAAACGGAGGATTTATGAAAAGAGCACTGCGAATTTCGCCGAGAGAATACACGGATGAGACAGCCTTTTCGCACCTTTACGCGCTCGTTTCCGATAATCTTGACGCGATTGATGAGATTACCTTCTTCACCAACGCATCCCACCACGGATATCGAAAAATCGAGGACGCACGGGCAAATGCCGCGATTCTGAAGGAGAGAATCCGTGTGTTCAAGGAACTCGGAATTCCGAAAGTCGGCATAAACGAGCTTGCTACCCTCGGACACACCGAAAACGGCAGTCAATGGGGGCGTTGCCCCGATCTTCAGTATATGGAGAATTTCGACGGCGTTACCTCCGCCAGCTGTCTGTGCCCCGCGGATGACCGATTTATCCCGTACATCACCGAGCGCTACAGCCTGTACGCAACGACGGGCGCTGATTTTATCTGGGTGGACGACGACGTCCGCATCGGCAACCACGGCGTTGTCCGCGACTACTGCTTCTGCTCCCACTGTGTGGGGAAATTCAACGCATACAACGGCACAAGCCTCACCGCTGCCGAGGTGCGCGCACGCTTTGCTGCCGATCCCGTGTTCAAAAAGATGTGGCACGAGAGCGCAGTGGAAACAGTCAGCAAAATGATCCTCGAAATCAAGGCGGCGATCCGCTGTGTCAATCCCGATATGGAAATCGGTATGATGCACTGCTACACAAGCGCCAACCGGACGTGGCTCGCAAACAGCGGCACCCGCAAATGCCGTCCGGGAGGCGGATTCTTCAACGATCTTCAGCCGTGCGCTATTCTCCAAAAGCCGTTCAAGATGCAGCTCTGCATCCGCAACTATCCCGACTGCGTTACCGATATTCAGTACGAATACGAGTCCTATAACTTTATGACGCTGCAGAAGTCGATGTATATGTCCGAACTCGAAACGTCTCTCGCCATCATGAGCGGGTGTAACGGCGCGCTCTTCAACCGCAATCCGTGGACGCAGGAGTTCTTTGATATGATGCGAAAAGCTACGCCGAAATGGAACACGCTCGTTGAGAAACAAAAAGGATGCAAAACGACCGGTGTCTACTGCATGGAGCCGGTCATGGCTGGGCAGCTGAGCGAGATCGGTGTTCCCATGACGGCGTTTCATGAGACGGCAACAGCGTACTTCCTTGTCGGCGATCAGTGGGATTCCTTCACGGATGAGGAAGTTGCGGAGATCCTCAAAAAGAACGTCTTTACCGACGGTGACGGTCTGCTTCGTCTGCACGAGCGCGGATTCGGCGATCTGTGCGGCGGCAGTATCCTGCAGAAATATCCGAACGGCGTGCAGGAAAAGCTGACCGATCACGCGCTCAACGGCGAATTCGGCGGCACGGTCCGCCCCGTTTCGCTCGATATTTACAAAGACACCGATGCGTACACGCTCACTCCAAGCGAGGCGGCGGAGGGCCTTTCGGAACTCATCAGTAAAGGGCAGTCGCTCGGCTGCTCGGCGTATATTCACAAGCGTGCGGACGGATCTCTTTTCGTCGCGGACGGCTGCCTTATGAAGAATCAGGTGCAGACGGCAAACAAGCGCCGCCAGCTTTTGAACGTGTTCGATCTGCTCTCAGGCGGCAAGCTGCCGGTCTATATCGAAAAGACGCTCAAAGTCGCGCCGATCGCGGCAGAGAGCCCGAGCGGGGCGTTCAACCTCGCCCTTGTGAACGCGCATTTTGATCCGACCGGACCGTTTGAGGTGCGCGTACGGACAGAAACGAAGTTTACCGTACTTCAAAACGACGGCACGCTTTCCCCGATTCCCCAGCGGACGGAGAACGGCGAGACGGTGATCACGGTTGACAATCTTGGTCCATGGCAGAATATTTTTCTGCTTGGAGAGAAAGCGTAAAACAAAAACGCCCCATCGGGGCGTTTTTTTGTTGTGATTATACGTCAATTTCGGAAAGGAACACCTCACGTCCGCCTTCCTCGCGGCTCTTGAGACCGCCGATGACGAGCTTCATCAGCTCCACCGATTCGGCGAACGGGAACGGCTCCTCACCGGTGCGCAGCCAGTGCACGAACAGATCGAGCTGTTTCTTGAACGCGTAGTACGAATCCCCCGCCGTGAGCGTGATTGCACCGGCTGAGCCGAGCAGCATCATGCCGTGGGGGACCATACCGATGCCCTGGATGACGTTTACGTTACATCCGCTTTCGTGCTTGATGTGCACAACGGTGCGCTCGTACGTGCCCGTATTGCGGACGGAAACGAATCCCGGTCCGAGCAGGGGATACATCGCTTCCAGCGCGTGGATGCCGTACGTTTCGTATTTCTTCGCCATCGTGGAGCAGACGTACATCAGCTCGCCAAGCTCGTAGCGATTCTTGTAGTACGGCTCGAATTCCTTGCAGTAGCGCATCGAGGAGGACGTGATAAACTTCGCGCCCGCCTTGTGCCACTCCACGAATGTGCGCAGATCCTCTTCCTTATTCACAAGCGGCTTGTCGATGAACATCGGGATGCCCGCCTCAATAAACGGGCGGCATCTGTCCACGTGCTCGTTGCCGTCGTCCGTTGCCACGATCACGGCGTCTACCTTGCCGATCATTTCCTCGGGGCGGTCAAGCACCTCGGGGATCAGCGCGGCTTTTGCGATTCTCTCGGCTTCGTCTCTTTCTTGCCAGCCGGTGCAGCAGATGCAGGTGATCTTCGCGCCGGGGATGCCGAGCGTATCTTTGGGCTGCTTGCCGAGATACACGGGGATTACAGGATACGGGCATTTTGCCATCTCCTCCGGATCGTAGCCGTTGAACATCGCGCTCCACGAGTACGGATGGCCGTTGCCCTCCGTCATGCCGAGGATGCCGATGCGGAGTTCTTTATCACCAAGCGGGAAGCGCATATCTGTCTCCTTATTTTACGTCAGCGATATTTCTGCCGCTGACTTTTCTTGCGATATCCTGGAAGTAGTTCGTCAGTGCAACGACGTCCGCGCCGGTGTTGATAAACGTGTAGCCCATAGCCACAAGCTCATCGAAGTTGCCGGGGCCGCCGACGGTGCCTGCGAATTTGCCGTGCTTGCGTGCCGTTGCCGCAACAAGACGGCGCACGCGGTCGATTTCGGGATGCGGCGCGGTGGGCGAGCCGATGCCCTGGCTGAAATCGGCAGGACCGAAGAAGATCATGTCGATGCCGGGGAGGGCGCAGATCTCCTCCAGCTCGGGGACAGGTTCCGGATCCTCGATCTGGACGACGGTGAATCTCTCCGCATTGGCGTCGCGGATGTAATCCTCCACATTGACAAGGCAGTACTTGCCGTCTGCGTTTCCGCCGTCGATCGGGCGGCGTCCGATGGGATGGAATTTCGTGTAGTAGACGATCTGCTTTGCTTCCTCATAGCTCATCAGGTGCGGGACCATAACGCCGGTGGAGTCAGCCTCCAGCGGGCGGACGATGTCGCTGTAGCATCCCTTGGATACGCGCGTCAGCACGTCCACGTCATAAATTTTTGCCGCGCGGACGGTGTCCTCCACGGATGACATGGCGTTCGGCACGTGCTCCAGATCGATCCATATGCAGTCGAATCCGCACATAGCGGCGATCTCCGCAGCGCGCGGATCGGCGAGATTCAGTTTGATACTGGTGGCAACTTTGCCGGCTCTCATCTGCCGCAGAACGCGGCTCTTTCTCATCAGCATGGGATAATCCTCTTTTTTGAAATATTTGACTGTTCCGTCATGGAATAGCATAGCACTCGCGCGGGAGATTGTCAAGGGCATTTCGTCAGTTCTTTTTGCACAATTGTCAGTTTTTGCACTATGGGAGCAGTCTATCCGCGAGTACCTCCACCGTTGGGCAGATCACCTCGGCACCGGCTTCGCGGAGCGTGTCCGGATCGCGGAATCCGTAAGAGACGGCGATGACGTCAAGGGCGGCATTTTTGCCCGTGACGACATCGACCTCGGAATCGCCTATGAAGACGGTACTGCTTCTCTCCGCGCCCATTTCGGCTATGGCATTGAATACCGCGTCCGGTGCAGGCTTTTTCGGCACGCCGTCTTTAGCACCGACGGCAACGTCGATCGTGTCGGCGAAATAGAGCGCGGCGAGCTCCTTTGTAGCAAAATCCGCCTTGTTGGAGACGATTGCCATCTTCACCCCTGCCGCCTTGAGGGATGTGAGCAGTGCCGGGATGCCCGGATACGGCGCGGTGTGATCGTTCATGTGATCTTTGTAATAGGAAGTGAACGTCGCGAGGACGGTCTCGGCGGTTTCCGCATCCGTTTTGTCAGGTACGGCGCGCAGAATCAGATTGCGGATGCCGTTGCCGACGAAGGCACGGACCTCGTCTTTGGTGCGCAGCGGCATACCGTGACGGCGGAGCGCCTCGTTTACGGAGAGATACAGATCATCGAGCGTATCGAGCAGGGTACCGTCGAGGTCCCAGACAATGGAGGAGTACATAGAGGAGGGTGTCCTTTCTTTTTTCTTCTTATTCTACTATCTGCAAACAGTGGGGATCACGCTTTTACGCAGGAGGTGTGTAGCGCGGCACACCTCCTGCACCACCGCCACGGTCAGAGAGAAGGGAGTGCCCTTCTCTCCGACACCTCTTTTCCTCATACGCGTTTCTTCAGCGAAACATGAGCCAACATACCACTCTCTCCTCAGCGAAGAGGAGCGTCAAAAACGAACGGCAGTGCGAACAAAGGCGAAACGCTATTGTAAAAGATACTCCGCTGCGCGTCGTGCTTTGTTTGTGCAAACATAGCATAAACGCTTTCGCTATAGGAACGGAGTACGCAGGAATTTATACGTACAAATCTGTATCGCAAACAGTACGCGTGGACGGAAGAGGGGGCACGGATAAACATTACCGCGATCTTGCAAACTCTTTGTCTGTCAGTGCAGAGGGGGTGCAAAACGCAGCGGCAACGCTTCGGCGAGGACGGTGAGTAGCGGGCAATACGCCCTGCACCCCAAGGGAGTAGGGTGCAGGGGAGAGGGAATGCCCCTCTCCCCTTGCCACGGAGGTGGTGTGGAGGGGTGGCGTGGCACACCCCTCCACGTATTTCTTCGTAAAACTACTTTCAAAAGGATTATAGGGGCATCGCCTCTTTTTAGTATACCATACCGCTTCGCATATCGCAAGCGGAATTTGCACCGCTCGCGCAGGATTTTTACTCCCCCTCTTGCGCACAGCGCAGTTCTTGTGCTATAATAATATAATAGATACAACCCGAAAGGAAATACACATGACAGAAAAGAACAACGGCTCTTTTTGGAATAAAAAGCACCGCATACTCATGATTCTGTTTTGCACTGCCATGGTGTTCTTGTTTTTTTGGGCAAAGAGCGGTACACCGCCTGTGCAGTCATGGCTCGGAAACGCGCTCGGGATGACAGTGGTTCTGTTTCCCGCAGGATGGTTGTTGTGGGACGCAGGGAAGAGCGAAACGCTTTCCCCCAAGGCACGTTTGTGTGCAAAAATTGCTTTTTGGTATATTCTTGTCTGTGTCTTGAGCGGAGTGATCGCATCGTTTATTGCCGGCACGTGACAAAAATATTTGATAAATAGATACAAAATCGGAAGGAAACGCATATGGCGAAAGAAAAACGCACACATATCCGCAACTTCTCCATCATTGCCCATATCGATCACGGTAAGTCTACCCTGGCGGATCGGATTCTGGAGTTCTCCAAAGCGGTGGAAAAGCGCGATATGGAGGAACAGCTCCTCGATAACATGGATCTGGAGAAGGAGCGCGGCATTACGATCAAAGCACGCGCCGTGCGCGTCAATTATAAAGCACCGGACGGGCAGGAGTATGCCTTAAACCTCATCGATACGCCCGGTCACGTCGACTTCAATTACGAAGTTTCCCGTTCGCTCAATGCGTGCGAGGGTGCGCTCCTCGTCGTCGATGCCACGCAGGGCATCCAGGCGCAGACGCTCGGCAACGCATATCTTGCCGTCGATGCCGGACTGGAGATCGTTCCCGTTATCAATAAAATCGACCTTGCCTCCGCTGATCCCGACCGCGTGATCGGCGAGATTGAGGATATCATCGGTATTCCCGCGGAAGGATGTCCCCTTGTCTCCGCGAAAACGGGACTGAATATTCAGGACGTTATGGACGCCATCGTTCGCGATATTCCCGCACCGGAGGGCGATACCGAGGCGCAGCTGCGCTGCCTCATTTTCGATTCCGTGTACAACAGCTATCTCGGCGTCGTCACCTACGTCCGCGTCATGGACGGAACGGTGCGCGCCGGCGATCGCATCCGCATGATGAGCACAGGCGCGGAGTTCGACGTGGTTGAGGTCGGATTCATGGATGCCTTCGGACTGAAAAAGCAGGACGTGCTCGAAGCCGGCGACGTCGGCTATATCACCGCATCGATCAAAACGGTGTCCGATACGCGTGTCGGCGATACGATCACGCTCGCCGAAGGCGGTGCAGAGGAACCGCTTCCCGGTTTTGAAGAGGCACTGCCGATGGTGTACGCTGGTATCTATCCCGCCGACGGCGCACGGTACAACGAGACGAAGGAAGCACTGGAAAAACTCCAGCTGAACGATGCCGCGCTCACCTTTGAGCCGGAGACATCTGCCGCGCTCGGCTTCGGTTTCCGCTGCGGATTCCTCGGACTTCTGCATATGGAGATCATCGAGGAGAGACTGGAGCGAGAGTTCAATCTTGATCTGATCACCACCGCGCCGTCCGTTATCTATGAGGTCACGCTTCATGACGGCACGCTCGTCCGTGTGGACAACCCCTCCAACTACCCCGCTCCCGAAAAGATCGAGGTGGCGGCGGAGCCTGTCGTTTCCGCGAATATTATCACACCGACCGAGTTTGTCGGCAATATCATGGAGCTGTGCCAGGACAGACGCGGTACGTTCCACGATATGAAATACCTCGACGCAGGACGTGCGGAGCTGCACTACACGCTGCCGCTCAACGAGATCATCTACGATTTCTTCGATACGATGAAGAGCCGCACGAAGGGATACGCGTCCCTCGATTACGAGATGAAGGGCTACGAGCCGAGCAATCTCGTCAAGCTCGATTTCCTTCTCAACGGGGAGATCGTCGATGCGCTCACGTTTATTGTCCATTCCGAGAAGGCGTACGGACGCGCACGCCGGATCGCGGAGAAGCTGAAGGAGAACATCCCGCGTCAGCTGTTTGAGATCCCGATCCAGGCAGCGATCGGCTCGAAGGTCATCGCCCGTGAGACGGTCAAAGCGCTCCGCAAGGACGTGCTTGCCAAGTGCTACGGCGGCGATATCACCCGAAAGAAGAAGCTGCTCGAGAAGCAGAAAGAGGGTAAAAAGAAGATGCGTCAGCTCGGCTCGGTGCAGGTGTCGCCCGAGGCGTTCATGGCGGTACTCAAGCTGGATGACGATACCTGATCTGTCAAAGCATCCGGAAAGGAGGAGAGCATATGCCGGGGATCCAGTTGTTTGACAACCGACGGGACAGAAAATCCCCCTTCGCACGGTTTGAAAAAAGCCGGCTGGGGCTGTATCTGCACATCCCGTTCTGCCGCGCGAAGTGCGCGTACTGCGATTTTTATTCCTTTGTGCCGAATGAGGAAGAGATTATGGAGCGCTACGTGGATGCGCTGATTCTGCATATGCAGTCCTACCGCGCCGGTGCCAAGGATTATCTGCCCGATACGGTGTTCATCGGCGGCGGCACGCCTACAGCTCTGCCGATCGAGCTTCTGCTCAAGCTGATTCGTGCCGTGAAGCGGAATTTCACGCTGGCGAAGGGGGCGGAATTTACCCTTGAGGCGAATCCTGCCACGGTCGATGTCGGTATGCTCCGCCGTCTCCGCTGGGCAGGCGTCAACCGACTCAGCATGGGACTGCAAAGTGCGAACAACGAGGAGCTTGCCGCGCTCTCGCGTGTCCACCGACGGGAGGATTTTGCAGAGAGCTTCCGCGCCGCCCGCCGTGCTCGGATCGAGAACATCAACGTCGATCTCATGTTCGGTATCCCGTACCAGACGAAAAAATCCCTTATGAAAACGCTTGCCTACGTCGTGCGGCTCGGACCGGAGCACATCTCGCTGTACGATCTGATTCTGGAGCCGTCCACGCCGCTGGCGAAGCGTGCGCCCGGACTCCCGATGCCGTCGGATGAC
The DNA here is from genome assembly GCA_017466375.1 of Clostridia bacterium. Taxonomy (GTDB): domain Bacteria; phylum Bacillota; class Clostridia; order Oscillospirales; family CAG-272; genus SIG701. The sequence continues at coordinate 38,675 of JAFTUH010000049.1, forward strand.
GAGGAGGCGGACATGTATCTTGCCGCGGTGGAGTTTCTCGCGCAGAACGGATACGCGCAGTATGAGGTTTCCAATTTCGCGCGTCCGGGATACCAGTGCCGGCACAATCTGAAATACTGGAACTGTGAGGAATATCTCGGCCTCGGCGCGTCCGCGCACTCCTATTTCCGCGACAGCCGATTCTCGTTCGCGAGAGATGTTAAGCGGTATATGCACGGCATTGAGGTGCCTACCTCGCGCATCAAAATGACGGATGAAAATGACGTGATCTCGCCGCAGGAGCGAATCGGAGAGTATATCATGCTCCGCTTCCGACTGACGGCAGGACTGAGCGACCGCGAATTCACGCGCCGGTTTGGATTCTCCTTTACACAGAAGTACGGCAAAAAGATGCAGCCGTACATCAGCGGCGGATTTGCCGCGTACAAGGACGGCGTGTATGCGCTCACCCCGCGCGGAATGTTCGTGAGCAATTATATCCTGTCCGACCTGCTCGATTTCGAGGATCTCGGTCAGCTGCATCTGTTCAGCGGAATGAAATAAAGAAAACCGCCGTTCTTTGAAACGGCGGTTTTGCTATAGCAGAGCAACGGAATATGTAAATACCCACACGGCGGTGTTGCCTTTGAAGCGACCGCGGTTTTCCCGGACAGTGATCCGTACTGTGCCGGTCGCCCCATCTGTGAGCCGTATGTTCACTGTGGTGTTTCCGATATCGGGCACACTGTCCTCCTCCCAAACGGTGCAGTGCAGGGTGATGCAAGCGTTTGCCTTGCCCGTTACTGTGCCGCCGCTTTTCAGTTCCCGTCCGTTTACTGTGACGGACTTTTTCCAATCGTTGCCGACGCTGTGGTTAGATTGCAGGGTGAATTTGTATTGAATCACATACACGCCGTGGGAAGAGTGAGAGGGGATTGTTTCAAGTGTCGGTACGGTTTCGATTTCGGGCAGCTTCTCTGTGGAAACGGTGGTATGGATGGTGTTTGGCGCGTTCATTTTCTTCGGTGCCGGCTGTGTCTCGGTACATCCCGTGAACATCATTGATAGAATGGCAATAAAACAGATCATGTGATTTTTCATGCTTTCCCTCACGGTGTTTTGCTTTTCTTTAAGGATAAATGATGATAATATTATACCATTGCTTTCTGTAAAACACAAGTGCTTCCTGACGCATACAGAAAACTTCTTCCGGAAAAAGTATAATTATTATAGGAATTTCGGAGGAGTGTGAAACCCATGGGTAAAGAGGTTGAGTTCAAAAACCGAGATCGTTTTATTCAATTAGGAATAGCAATCGCGGCGCTTAGAAAAATTAGAGGACTATCACAGGAGAAGTTGGCTGAAAAAGCTGGAATTAGTCGTTCTCTGTTGAGTGTGATTGAAGCCCCCGGACTTGCACACGGATTTTCCCTTGAGGTATTCTTCAATCTTGCGGACGCATTGGATATCGATCCTGCCGATTTGATCCGTACCGCGATCTTTCCCGATCAGATTATGAAAAAATAAAGAAAACTCCCACCGATTGCGGTCGATGGGAGATTTTTTGTGGTTTGCGGCGGGAGCAAGCCCCCGCCCTACGCAGATTTTCGGTGCATTGTCCCTTTTTAATACTCCAGCGCCACAACCTGCTTGCAGGCGAAGCGATCTACCGTAAAGGCGCAGATGCCGTCTTCGTAGGTAAACGGGATTTCCTCGTTCTGCGGCACGGCGAGTACGCGGAGGATCGGCTTCTCCGTGCGGATCGCGAAGGTCGTGCCGTATACGGGCGGCAGATCCTCGATCACCTCCACGCCGCTGCCGCGCTTCGTCGGGATCGCGTACAGCATGTGCAGAACGAGTCGGTTTTTCTCCGTCTGCTCATTCAGCGTGACAACGCCTCCGCTTGTGAGATTCGTCACAAGCGTTTTTTCTTCTCCGAGCAGTGCATCGAGCACCGTCGTGACTGCCTCCCGCAGAATCAGACTGCCTTTTTCGGCGTACTCCGTGAAAATTTCCCACGCGATGTAGCCGCCGTCCTTGCCGATCACGATGCCGGGCGCGTGATTTTCGGGGACAAACGGGGTGTGCTGATGCGAGCAGAAATGCTCTCTTGCTCGGTTGAAAAACGTGACACGGCTGTGTCCGAGCACGCGCGCGCCCTCCTTCGCTTTTGTGAGATCGTACAGCGGACTGTACATGCAGTACGAGGTCGGCGGCAGCCCAAGCGCGTTAAATGCCGTGTGCAGATACGACGGCTGACAGCCGTTTTTCCCCAGATACTCCGCGCCGAAATCGAACAGGAATTTCTCCCCGTCCGATGCAGATACGCCCGACGCGAGAATTTTGCCGCCGCCGGCGACGTATCCGTTCAGCTTCGCGATCAGCTCCGCATCGTGCACTTCGACGATGTCGGGCAGAATGATGACCTTGTATTTGGAAAAATCGCATTCCGTGTCGATCACGTCGTACAGGTATTTTCCCTCCAGCAGCATGCGGCATGCGCCCGTGTCCGCCGGGTGATTCTTCGCCTCACCGATCACGGATTCCACGGAAAGCAGACCGATGTCCGCATGCGTCGTGATACCGTAGCAGTAATCTTCGACCGCCTCCGCCTCAGCATAAGCCTGCCCGATCAGCTCGTAGGTGGCTTCGTCGAGGAATCCGTACGGGTGCATTTGATCGCCGATCGAACAGCGCGCACCGAGCGCCAGCGACAGCGCGACCTCATAGCGGAGCGCGTTCGGGTGCTTGTATCCGCCAAATTCGCCCCAGCCGCCGTGGAATTTTCCCGTCATACCGAGGTAATCCATGCCGAGCATGGCGGCATAGTGTGCCGAGCGCGGGAAATGATCGTATCCCCAGCCGCCCGTCGGCAAGCTCTCCAGCTCCAGATGGTGCGTGTTTGCGTGGGCAAAATCGCGTCTGCCGGCAGGAATGTGTCCGTTGTTGTGGAAGACGGCGATATCCGGCTTCAGGCGCTTGGCGGCGCTGTTGATCGCCGTGTAATACCGCTTGAATGTGTGCTTCGTCAGCTTTCTGTAGCTCTCCTCGTTTTCGGGATCCATGCCGTGGGAGATCACCTGCGCGCGGCAGTACGGGCAGAAACAAACGAACTGCTCCCCCACGATATCGAGGAAAATCTCGCACGGATCGTACTTTTCGATGACCTCCTCCACCTGTGAGACGAGGACGTCCAGATATGGCGAATTCATGCAGAGGGTGTGATAGCCTACGCCCTCGGCATCCACGAACGGGGAGCCGTCCGCCGTTTTGCCGATTTTTTTGTATTCGCCGCCGAACATGGGGATCCGTCCGTGATCGGGATGCTCGAATAAATATTTCTCATCAAATCCCGCAGAAAGGTACACAGGGGCGCGCACACCGATCTCGCGGCACGCCTGAAGCTGTGCGCCGAGGAGATCGAACGTGAGCCCGGGGTGCATTTTGTTTTTCTCCGAGGGGAAGTACGCCCAGCCGTGGTGGCATTTGGCGAATACGGTGATGGAGTTGACGTGCCCCTTTTTGAGACATTCCTGGAACTGCTTTTTATCGAACATCGAGCCGATATTCCCGATGTGCTCCGATGTGTGAAAATCGAGATGAACCTGTCTTTGAGAGAGAGAAGACATAGCATACGCACCTTTCTTTTGTTTTTCTAATTCTACCACAGCACGCCCGTAAAATCAAGCCTTTCCCATGAAAAAAGCCACAGCCTCCCAAGCGGAAGTTGTGGCTTCATTGTATTTCAGCTGTCCCACTGCCATAAAAGTTTTTGAGGGGGTATGGGGGAACTTTTTGCAAAAGGTTCCCCCGCTCGTCCCCTCTTACTTAAAATACTTCACA
>JAFTUH010000050.1 GCA_017466375.1 Clostridia bacterium
CGGACGCCGCTGTCATTTGCCGCATGCTCTCGAATACGGAGACGGAGCTGCCGATCCGCAAGGTGGATCTTGGTTCTCTGATCAATTACATCACGGACGTGTACCCCGACATCACGGGCATTCTCCCCGTTGTCTCCGTCTCGCTCGGTATGTGCTCCTTCGTATACGATGCGCTTCTCATGACGGACACGGAAAAGTACAGAGAGTTCGTTCTGAACGACGTCGATACCCGCTGCAAATACATGCTGGATCGCGGTGCCACCACCTTCTGGGAGACGCTGGAAGGACAGGAAGGCTTCGCCAAGGCGGGCAGTCTCTGCCACGGCTGGTCTGCACTGCCGGCATGCTACTACCGTAAACTGCTCTGATCCCGAATTTTTTGCCGAATGCTCATAAAAACGTAACAATTTCGTGTTATACTGATTTATACGACAATTTTCGCACACTGATTTTGCGGAGGTATGCATGCAGGATCTTTCACGCACCGCCGTCGGTATCGATATCGGATCCACGACGGCAAAGCTCGTCGTGATCAGAGACGGCGAGGTCGTTTACAGGAAATACGAGCGTCATTTCTCCTACGTCCGGCAAAAAACATACGAAATGCTGACTGACGCCGCCCCCATCCTCGGGGACGGCGTTTTTTCCGTGGCTGTATCCGGTTCGGCGGGACTCGGCATCGCTACGGCAGCGGAGATCCCGTTCGTGCAGGAAGTATTTGCCACGGGCGAGGCGGTCCGCACCTTTGAGCCGGACACCTCCGTTGTGATCGAGCTGGGCGGGGAGGACGCGAAAATCCTCTTTCTGAAGGGCGGCACGGACGAGCGCATGAACGGCTCGTGCGCGGGCGGCACCGGTGCCTTTATCGATCAGATGGCAACACTGCTCGATATCACGCCCGATGAGCTGGACGAGGCAAGCCTTGCCCACACGCGCATCTACCCGATCGCGTCGCGCTGCGGCGTCTTCGCAAAATCGGATATCCAGCCGCTTCTGAATCAGGGAGCGTCGAAAAACGACATCGCCGCGAGTATTTATCAAGCGGTTGTGAATCAGACGATCACGGGACTGGCGCAGGGACGGCGCATTGAAGGCAAGGTGATGTTCCTCGGCGGTCCGCTGTACTACAACAAGGGACTGCGCAAGCGTTTTACGGAGACGCTCGCCCTCACGGAGGAGAACGCGATCTTCCCCGAATACGCCCTCTATCCCGTCGCGCTCGGCGCCGCCATGTACGCTTACCGATCCGGCGACACGATTTCGCTTACCAATCTGCTCTCCCGGATCAAAAATGCCGCACAGACGAAATCCGATGTATCCCACGTGCCGCCGCTGTTTGAAAGCGAAGCGGACTACGATGCCTTTGCAAAACGGCACGCCGCCGCATCCGTCAGAACGCAGGATATCGCCTCGTATACGGGGGACGCATACCTCGGCATCGACTGCGGATCGACCACGACAAAGCTCGTACTCACAAGCGAGGACGGCGCGATTCTTTATACATACTACGCCTCCAACAAGGGCAATCCCGTGGAGGTCGTCCGCGAGCAGCTTTCCGAAATCTACGCTTTGTGCGCAGGCAGAATCCGTATCCGTTCGTCCGCCGTCACCGGCTACGGCGAGGATCTGATCCGGCACGCGTTCGGCGTGGACTGCGGCATCGTGGAAACGGTCGCCCACTTCACTGCCGCGCGGTATTTCCGCCCGAACGTCGATTTCATTCTCGATATCGGCGGACAGGATATCAAATGCTTCAAAGTGAAGGACGGCGTAATCGATTCGATCCTCTTGAATGAGGCGTGCTCGTCCGGCTGCGGCTCGTTTATTGAGACGTTCGCCCGTGCGCTCGGCTATCCGATTGCGGAATTTGCAAAGCTCGGTCTGTTTGCACGTTCCCCCGTCGATCTCGGATCGCGGTGCACCGTATTCATGAACTCCTCCGTCAAGCAGGCGCAGAAGGACGGCGCCTCCGTGGAGGATATCTCCGCAGGACTGTCCGTAAGCGTCGTCAAAAACGCGATCTATAAAGTAATCCGTGCCTCGAGTGCGGAGGAGCTCGGTGAGAACATCGTCGTGCAGGGCGGCACGTTCCAGAACGACGCCGTACTGCGGTCTTTTGAAACGGAGCTCGGTCGGAACGTCACCCGTCCCGCCATTGCCGGGCTGATGGGCGCGTTCGGTGCGGCTTTGTACGCCCGTGCGCATGCGCCGGCGGAGAGCACGATCATCTCCGAAAGCGCGCTGCGCGAATTCACACACACATCGAAATCCGTCGTGTGCCAAAAATGCACGAATCACTGCCACCTTACCGTGAACACGTTCTCCTCCGGCGCCCGGTTCATCTCGGGCAACAAATGCGAGAAGGGCGCAATGACGGAATCCCGCACGGGCGGTATGCCGAATCTGCACCGATTCAAAAGAGAAATGTTCGACGAACTCCGCGAAAAAGGACTGTCGGCCGAGGCAAAACGCGGCACGATCGGCATTCCCCTGACGCTCGGCATGCTGGAGCTTGCGCCGCTGTGGACGAGGATCTTCACCCGCCTCGGTTTCCGCACCGTAATCACCGAATTCTCCACCCGCGCGACGTATCTGAAGGGGCAAAACAGCATCCCGTCCGATACGGCGTGCTACCCTGCCAAGATCATGCACGGGCATATCGAAGAACTTTTGGACGCCGACGTGGACGCGATCTTCTACCCGTGTCTGACATACAACGTTGACGAGCACACCTCCCAGAATCACTACAACTGCCCGGTCGTGGCGTACTATTCCGAGCTGCTCGCCTCCAATATGGAGTCCTTGCAAAAAACGCGCTTCCTCTATCCCTATCTGAACGTAAATGACAGCGCTTCCCTCGCCCGTTCCCTCTCCGTCATGTTCCAGGAGAAAATGGGTGTCACGCTCCCCCGCCGCGAAATACTCGCCGCGGTGAAAGAGGGCTTTGCCGACTACGACGCATGGATGGAAAAGATCCGCGCTGAGGGAGCACGGGCAATCTCGTGGGCAAAGGAGAACGGCGTGCGTGTGATGATCCTCGCCGGACGCCCGTACCACATCGATCCCGAGATCAGCCACGGCATCGACAAGCTCGCAAACTCCCTCGGCTTTGCCGTGATCACGGAGGACGCTCTCCCCGCCGCTTCCCCGAAGGAGGTGCGCGTACTGAATCAGTGGACGTACCACTCCCGCCTGTATGCCGCCGCGGACTACGCCGCCAAAACGGACGGCGTGTACCTCGTACAGCTCGTCTCGTTCGGATGCGGCATCGACGCCGTGACGACGGATGAGGTACGCCGGATCCTTGAATCCGAGAACGCACTGTACACCCAGATCAAAATGGACGAGATCACGAATCTCGGCGCGGTGTCGATCCGCCTGCGTTCGCTGATCGGCGCGATTGATATGCAGAAAGAAAGGAGCGTGTGACGTGACAGCATCCGAAAGAAACGACGGCATGGCGGTATTTACCGAGGAGATGCGGAAAACGCACACGATCCTCATCCCGAACATGCTGCCGATGCACTTCAAAATGATGATCCGCATCTTCGGGCAGTACGGCTACAACTGCGAGCTGCTTGAAACGACGGGACACGAGATCGCCGAATGCGGTCTGAAATACGTGCATAACGACACGTGCTATCCGGCTCTGCTCGTCATCGGGCAGTTCATCGATGCTTTGAACAGCGGCAAATACGACACGCACAAGGTCGCGCTCATGCTGACGCAGACGGGCGGCGGCTGCCGTGCCTCAAACTATATATACCTGCTCCGCAAGGCGCTGGTAAAGGCGGGGTATGGATATGTTCCTGTGATCTCGCTCAATTTCCTCGGCATGAAGGACAATCCCGGCTTCCAATGTACCGTACCGATGCTCATCCGTCTGATGCACGCACTCTTCTACGGCGATCTGCTGATGATGCTGAAAAATCAGTGCCGACCGTATGAGATCAACGTCGGGGATGCCGAGAGACTGGCAAACGAATGGACGGCGCGGCTGGTCTCGGAGATGATGAAGCCCGGCGCGCTTCGAACGAAAAACGTACGTGCCACCTACAAGCGCATCCTTGCCGATTTCGGCGCGATCCCCCGTCGGGTGGAGGAGCGTGTCAAGGTCGGCATCGTGGGCGAGATTTTTGTGAAATTCTCCCCGCTCGGCAACAACAATCTCGAGGATTTTCTCGTGAGTGAAGGCGCGGAGCCGCGTCTGCCCGGCATGGTCGATTTCTGCCTGTATTATGTATACAACGGCATCGTGGACCGCGAGCTGTACGGCACAAGTGCGCTCACCGCCGCGATCTACCGTATCGCCTACCGCTATTTCCTCCACAAGCAGAAGGATCTGATCCGCATCATCAAGGAAAACAGCTCCTTTACGCCGCCGACGCCGTTTTCGCACGCGATTGAGCTGGTGCGTGACTACATCGGGCTCGGCGCGAAGATGGGCGAGGGATGGCTTCTGCCGGCGGAGATGCTCGAGCTGATCGACGCGGGTGTGCCGAACATCGTCTGCACCCAGCCGTTCGGATGTCTGCCGAATCACATCATGGGCAAGGGGATGATGAAGCCGCTGAAGGAGCGCAATCCCTCTGTGAACATCGTGGCGATCGACTACGATCCGGGCGCGACGCGGATCAATCAGGAGAACCGCATCAAGCTGATGCTGGCAAACGCAAGAGAGAATCTGTATCCGAGAGAGGATAGCGTGTGCGTTCGCTTTGCGGAGGAAAAAGAAGCGCTGCCCGTCTGACAAAATTCGACAAAACAGAATCGAATACGACAAAAAGAACATACGCGAAAGGAGGCTTCCCTCCCCTCGCGTATGTATTTTTTATCGAAAAATCAGCGTGCACCGCCGTCCGTGCGATCCGTACCGCCGGGCGGTGCAAGACCGAAGCTGACGCCGAGCGCGTCGTTGACGGCACCCATCATCTCCTCGTCCAGATGCCCCATCTTCTCCCTCAGCCGCCGCTTGTCGAGCGTACGGATCTGCTCGAGCAGCACGACAGAATCGCGCGAAAGCCCCACCTGATCCGCATGGATGTCGATATGCGTCGGCAGCTTCGTTTTCCCCATCCGGCTCGTGATGGCGGCGGCGATCACGGTCGGACTGTACCGATTCCCCACATCGTTCTGCACGATGAGGACCGGTCTGAGTCCGCCCTGCTCACTGCCCACGACCGGGCTGAGATCCGCATAATAAATATCTCCCCGTTTGATACTCACGATATCACACTCCGTTATCCTGTACTTCCCGCGAAAATCGCTTCCCGTGTGATTAGTATTTTCCGTCGCCGCGCGCTTTAATCGCCCGTACGGAAATTTTCACAAAGCGATCCCGCACTTTCAGTATATTCGACACGGAGAATCTTCGTGATACAAAAAAACTGCCGCCGTACAGCAGCAGTCTTTTTTGCTTTCAGTTGCGGATTACTCCTCTACGGTGACCTCGGGAGCGTCGCATTCGCACTCGCACTCGTCCTCGTAGCAGCAGATCGGCTCGTCGGAATCGCAGCACTCGTCGAAGCAGCAGTCGTCACAGTCATCGCACTCGAGCGTGATGGTGAAGTACTTCTTGAATACGTTGTACAGAACGATTGCGGCAGCGGCTACAGCAGCCAGAACGCCAACGGTGATGACAACGATCTTCACCACATTAAATTTCTTTTCTTCATTCGTGGAATTCATACGTATATACCTCCAAAAAATATTTACAATTTTATTATATCATAAAAAATCCGCTTTGCAATAGATAGTATGCATTTTTTTGTGAATTTTTATCCTCACCCGCCTGAAAAAGTTCCGAGCACCGCCCCTTGATTTGCGCGCCGTTTTGTTGTATAATAGATACATATTAACGACTATCATTTGTAAAGACGAGGATTCTATCATGCTGCACGCATCGCGATACCCAAAAGCACCCGAAATCACCGTTACGGAGATGCCACTCCGCATGGCAGGCGTCATCCGCGAGTCGATCGTGGACGGTCCGCAGCTCCGCTTCGTGGTATTCGTGCAGGGATGTCCGCACCACTGCCCCGGCTGTCACAATCCCGAATCCCATGATCCTGCCGGCGGTTACGAATCGACGACCACACGTCTGTGGAACGCCATCAAAGAGAATCCGCTGCTCCGCGGCGTGACCTTCTCCGGCGGTGAGCCGTTTTTATGGGGCAAGGAGCTTGCCGAGCTCGGACGGGCGGCAAGAGAAGCCGGACTGACCGTCATGACGTACACAGGATTCACCTATGAAACCCTGCTTGAAAAGGCGAAAACGGATGAGAGCGTACATCAGCTTCTCACTGTGACGAATTATCTGGTGGACGGGCCGTTTATCCTTGCCGAAAGGGATCTGAATCTGAAATTCCGCGGAAGCCGAAACCAGCGGATTCTGGATATCACCTGCTATCCGAACTCCAAAAACGCCGTCCTCATGGATTTTGACCATCCCACAGCCCTGCGCGGCTGATACATACAAAGGAGATTCCTATGAAAAAGAGAGTGCTTGTCGTCAGCTCCGCCAATATGGACTTCGTCCAGAGAATGCGCCGCGTTCCGAACGCAGGCGAAACAATTGTAGAATCCGCCGAATACGGCTACGGCTACGTGCCGGGCGGCAAGGGTGCAAACAGCGCGGTTGCTTTCGCCCGCATGGGAGATGACTGCGTATTCTGCACGCGGCTTGGCGCGGATGCAAACGGCGACCGCCTCCTTTCCGTCTACCAGAAGGAGGGGATCGACACGCGCTTCGCCGTTCGCGATAAAGAAGCGGCAACCGGTCTTGCCTCCATTCTCGTCGAGGAGGACGGCACAAACCGTATCCTCGTCTACCCCGGTGCGAACGAACGCCTGAACGAGGAGGACGTAGAGGAAGCCTTCACATGCTATCCCGATGCGGTATATCTGCAGTTCGAGATTCCGGATGAGCCCGTACTCGCGGCGGCAAAATTCGCCGCAGAGAAGAACATTCCCCTGTTCGTGGATGCAGGTCCCGCACGCGCCGATTACCCGCTGGATCAGCTCGGCCGAGTGGAAATCTTCTCGCCCAATGAGACGGAGACGAAAATCTTCACCGGCATTGATCCGAACAGTGCGGAAAACTGCCTCCGTGCCGCCATCAAGCTCGCCGGCATGGTGGACGCAAAATATATTGTCATTAAACTGGGCGGACGCGGCGCGTTCCTCTACGATGGCAAATATTATCACATCATTCCGTCGATCTCCGTGCCTGTCGCGGACACGACTGCCGCCGGTGACACGTTTACGGCCGCACTGATCCACTTCTATCTGGACGGTGTGCCGATGGTGGATGCCGTGCATCTCGCCAACTGCGCCGCCGCGATCGGTGTATCCAGACCGGGCGCGTACACGTCGATCCCGACCATCAAAGAGGTGCTCGCGTTTGCGGACAGACACCCCCGCTGAGAGAGAGCCATGGCATCTTACGAAATTTATCTCGGCGTGGATTTCGGTGACGCACGTACGGGGCTTGCCCTGTCTGATCCGATGGGCTTTCTCGCGTCGGGCGCCGGCTGCATCCACAGCAAAAATCTGCGCGTAACGGCGGAGGAAACTGCCGCATTTGCAAAGGAAAAAGGCGTCGCGCGGATCGTGATCGGCAATCCGATCAACATGAACGGCACGGCGGGACCGCGCTCCGAGCGAGTCAAGGTCTTTGCGGACATGGTGGCGGAGCTGTCCGGCATCCCCGTAGAGATGATCGACGAGCGGCTGACGACCGTATCGGCGCATCGTTTTTTGTCCGACTCGGGCGTAAGCGGCAAAAAGCGCAAATCCTCCGTGGATGAGCTGTCCGCAACGCTGATTCTGCAGGATTATCTGGACCGGAAGAAAAAATGAAAAACGTCACGAAAACCGACAAGGCATTCTCGTATATCTACGGCGTGTCCGGCATCTTCACCGTCATTTGCTTTGCGTCCTATCTTTTGAAGCTGATCATTTCCCCCGAGGGAACACTGCCGCTTTTCGTCACAACGGCGGTGTTATGCGCTGTTACGCTTCCTTTTCTGCTTCGGAAACAGCTCCGATCGATCCTTGGGAAAGCCTACCTGTTCGGGAAGATCGTTATGTCCTGCGGCATGATCTTTTACGCCGTAACCTTCGCTGTCCTCGTGGGATATATCTACCTCTCCCCGAGTGCGGAGCCGACTGCGGACAGCTCCCGTGAGAACGTATACATCGTATTCGGCGCGAAGGTGAATCCCGACGGACCTGCGAAAACGCTTGCCTCGCGTCTGGACGTTGCCGTGGAGGTCATGCAAAAGGACACGGACGCCGTGTGCATCGTCAGCGGCGGACAGGGATCAAACGAGCCGTTCACGGAGGCATCCTGCATGCGCGACTACATGACCGCGCGCGGCATTTCTCCCGATCGCATTTTTATGGAGGAGCAGGCTTCCGATACCAAAGAAAACATACGCTATTCTGTCGCGCTGATGGAGAAGCAGGGACTCACCGACAGGCAGATCATCTGCATTTCCTCCGAGACGCATATCCCGCGGATCCGGCTGATGTGCTCCCGTGAAGGCGTGGATGCGCTGTACATCAAAGCGGAAACACCGATGAAAGTGTTTCTCTTCACCACGTGGGTGAGAGAGTATCTGTCGTATACAAAAATGCTGCTCGGCGTTTGAAAAGAATAACAAAACGGGGAGGGACTTTTGAAAAAGTCCCTCCCCCACATTTTTGAAAAAGGAATATTTATATTTGTTTTCAGTAAAGTTTTGATCAAACTTTTTCAAAAGTTTGCGGGGTACGGGGCAGCGCCCCGCGTTTACCCGCATATCTCAGCGAAGTCCGTATTTCTCGCCGTAGTTTTCGAGGATATAGTCCATATCCTTGTCGCCGCGGCCGGAGAGGTTAATGATGATCGAGCCGTTCTTCATCGTCTTGGCAAGGCGGATTGCGTGGGCGACGGCGTGGCTGCTCTCGATAGCGGGGATGATACCCTCCAAACGGGACAGCGTGAAGAATGCGTCCACTGCCTCCTCGTCATCGACAACGTCGTACTTGACGCGTCCAAGATCGCGGAGGAATGCGTGCTCGGGACCGGAGGACGGATAGTCCAGACCGCTTGCCACGGAGTACACCGGTGCCGGCTCGCCGTTTTCATCCTTCAGCATGATGGAATTGAAACCGTGCATGACGCCCTCCGTACCGTACTGGAGAGAAGCCGCGTGATCGCCGAGCTTCGCGCCGCGTCCGAGAGGCTCAACGCCGTAGATATCGACCGGATCGTTCAAGAATCCGGAGAAGAAGCCTGCCGCGTTCGATCCGCCGCCGACACATGCCGTGATCGCGTCCGGCAAGTGCCCGGTCATCTCCACAAACTGCTCGCGCGCCTCGATGCCGACGACGTGCTGGAAATCGCGCACCATCATCGGGAACGGATGCGGTCCGAGCACGGATCCGATGCAGTAGATGCAGTCCTTGTACTCCTTCGCATACGCCTCAAATGCGGCATCGACCGCCTCCTTCAGCGTAGCGAGACCGTGTGTGACCTCGACAACATTCGCGCCGAGGATCTTCATGCGGGCAACGTTCGGTGCCTGCTTTTTGATATCGACAGATCCCATATAGATATCGCACTCGAGTCCGAAATACGCGGCAGCGGTGGCAAGCGCCACGCCGTGCTGACCGGCACCCGTCTCGGCGATGATCTTCTTTTTGCCCATGTATTTGGCGAGCAGCGCCTCGCCCATGCAGTGATTCAGTTTGTGCGCGCCCGTGTGGTTGAGATCCTCTCTCTTGGCGTAGAGCTGAACATTGCCGAGCGAATTGGACAGTCTCTCGAGATGGGAAATCGGGGTCGGTCTGCCCTGGAATTCCTTCCGCACGCGGCGCAGTTCCGCAATAAACTTGCGCGACTGGCAGATGGAGAAATACGCCTCCGTGATCTCTGCCATAGCCGCCTTCAGCTCCTCCGAAATGAACACGCCGCCGTAGCGGCCAAAATAGCCCTCGGCATTCGGATAATTTCTGAAATAGGTGTCAAAATCCACTCCGTTGAAAATCATAACTGTATCTCCTTTTTGAATAAATACAAAATAAAAGCCCGACAAACCACACAGTGATTTGTCGGGACAGAAAACAAATTCTGCGGTGCCACCCGATTTGGACGGAATCCCGCCCCACTCAGCGCGTACTTCATACGCCGACCTTTGATAACGGAGTGTCCCTCTCCGTCCCGCATCAGCTAAGCCTTCCGCGCGCCCTCATGGACCCATTCCCGCTCCGATCCGTACCGCGATCCCAGCACCCGCGGCTCTCTGTGACGAACGATGGAGAGGTACTTCATCCCACTCATCGGTTTATTGTATTATAACACTACTTATTTCCTCTGTCAAGAGGTTTTTTCACGATTATCCGATTTTTATATATTACATTTTCTCCCCACGCCTTGACTTTATCCGCAGGATATGATATAAATAATCGTAGACCGAAAATTTTTACGATTGGAGTTTTATATGAAAATCAAAACCGCCCCGGCACGGTACGAGGACGTCATCGCGATGCCGCCCGCCGTACACAAAAAACCCCGGCGGGCAAATTTCTTTTTCCGCACGCTGATGAAGGTCGTCTCCGACCTCTTCCTCGCCGGTGAAAAGCCGACACTTACCAAAATCGGCATGGACCGTCTCGGAAAAGACGAGCCGTGCATCTACCTGATGAATCACTCCTGCTTCATTGATCTGCCGATCGCGGCATCGATGATCTATCCCCGCCCGTTCAGCATCGTGGCGACGTCGGACAGCTTCGTCGGCAAGGACTGGCTCATGCGCCAGATCGGCTGTATCCCCACGCAGAAATTCGTGCCGGATCTCATGCTCATCCGCGATATGCTGTACGCCGTGAAGGAAAACAAATCCTCCATCGTTATGTATCCCGAGGCGAGCTACTCCTTTGACGGCACGGCAACGCCGCTGCCCGACACGCTCGCGTACTGCCTCAAAAAGCTGGGCGTTCCGCTCGTCATGATCCGCACGAAGGGCGCTTTCCTGCGCGATCCTTTGTACAACAACATTCAGGTGCGCAAGGTCCCCGTGTCGGCAGAGATGGAATACCTGCTCTCCGCGGAGGAGATCGCATCGATGTCGCTTGAGGAGCTGACAACGGTGCTGCATTCGGAATTCACCTTTGACTATTTCCGCCAGCAGCAACAGAGCGGTTTGAAGGTGACGGAGCCGTTCCGCGCGGATTATCTGCACCGCGTTCTGTACAAGTGCCCGCACTGTCTCGCGGAAGGCGAAACGGAGGGCAAGGGCATTCACCTCACGTGTAAAAAATGCGGCAAGCAGTACGAGCTGACGGAGGACGGATTCCTCAAAGCGACGGACGGGGACGGCAGATTCGATCACATCCCCGACTGGTACCGCTGGGAGCGCGAAGAGGTGCGCGAGGAGATCCTCGCCGGCACGTACGGATTTTCGGCAGATGTCGATATCATGATGCTGGTGGACACGAAGTGCGTCTACCGCGTCGGTGAAGGCACGCTGACGCACGGCGCGGACGGATTCACGCTGACGGGCTGTGACGGTGCGCTCGACTACAGGCAGAGTCCGCAGTCGTCCTACAGCCTGTATGCGGATTACAACTGGTACGAGATCGGTGATGTGATCTGCATCGGCACGAAAAAAGCCCTGTACTACTGTATCCCGAAGGACAAATCGGTGAGCGTCGCAAAAGCACGCCTCGCCGCAGAGGAGATGTACAAAATCGTGCGCGCAAAGGCGCGTACGGATGTGAAAGCGTAAAAAATCCCCGACAGATTTTTGTCTGCCGGGGTTGTTTTTTGTGAAGACAATCAGAAAATCCCGTTGTTGTATTTCTTCTGCACGGCAATGATACAGCCGATGCCAATCCCCAATCCGAGAAACAGCACCGAAAGCGAAGCCGCAGCGATCTTGTCGGAATCTCCGCACAAAGCAATAATGCCGCTGACAAGGGGAGCCGCACCGACGAAAAACAGCGCTTTGCCGAAAGCTTTCCCATATGCTGCGTGATCGGTAACCTTTTCCCTGTGGTAGGAATGAATGAGATCCGTTTTCCCCTTACAGATCAAGACGCCCAGGATGATCAAAAGCAGGGATACGGCAAACAGTATCGCAGAATACAGCCACATAGTGCCACCTCCTTATACACTTCTGAATCCGCGGCCGAGGATCTCGCTGCTCGTCGTGATGATGACGAACGCGTCGGGATCGATCTCCCGGATCTTCGCACGCAGACGGATCGCCTCGATGCGCTTGCACACCGTGTGGATCATCGTTTTTTCCTCTTTCGTATACTCGCCGACAACGGTGCTGACCGTCACGCCGTGGTGCAGAGATTCCATGATAAATTCGGAGATCTCCTCCCGCTTCGAGGTGATCACGACGAAATACTTGCACGCATTGATCGACTCGATCACGCTGTCTACGAGGAACGCCTTCGCAAACAGACCGAGCAGGGAGAACAGTCCCGTCTCCATACCGAATACGAAAAACGCGCTTGCCGCGACGAGAAAATCAACCGCGAGCAGGGATTTGCCGACGTCAAGGCTGGTGAATTTCTTGAGGATCAGCGCCACGATATCCGTACCGCCCGAGGAGGCGCCGCTGTGGAAAATCATCGCCGATCCGATCGACGTGAGCAGCATCGCGTAGACGAGTTCCAGAAGCGGCTGATCGGACAGCGGAGCGGTGAGGGGGCACACCCGCTCCAGTGCGAACGTCATCGCGGAAAAGAGCATACTGCAATAGACCGTTTTGATGCCCGTTCCCCTTCCGAGAAAGAGAAAGCCAAGCACGAGCAGGGCGATATTCAGAATCCAGATCCACACACCTGCCGTGATCGGTGTAAGGCTTGCCAGAAGCGTGCCGATACCTGTCACGCCGCCTGTGGCAAATCCGTTCGGGATCTTGAAAAAATACACGCCGACCGCAAGGAGCAGGCATCCTGCGTGCATCATGAGGAGCGGCACAAGTTTCTTCGATTTCGTCATACGTTTCTCCGATTCGTTTATTCGTCTTATTATAACACAGCGGAGGGAATGTGTAAATGGGAAATCACCGATTCTATGAAAGAAATCCCGACAATCCGCAAATCAAGAAGGCACCGTTTCAGCGGTGCCTTGTTTTTATTTTCGGCAGTACCACGCCTGCGGGATCGGATCCTCCACGGCAAGCGGATCCTCGCCGCCGCTTCTCTCCCAGATGAGCGCGATCGTGTCCTTCATCTTGGCAGCACTGCACAGCTGCGTCGGTGCGTCGCCGATGAATCCGTCCGTGATACAGCCGTGATAGCGGAACGCCGTCTCGTATTTCGGGAATCGCCAGCAGATATCGGGCGAATAGTCGGTATAGTACAGGGTAATCTCGCGGTCGATAACCGTGCCGTCCTGCATGCGGATCGTCGTCGGACGGGGCTTATCTGCCATGCGGTTGGGGAGTTTCAGCATCTCTGCGGCGCAGTGGAGCACCGTATTGCGGTTATGCGCGACGCCGACGAGAAGAATATATCCGCCGCGCTCGATGATTTTGCCGTAGCAGCTTTCCGGTGCGGTGGATGTTTTGACGAACTCGTCATCCTTCACAAATTCCTCCGCGGCGGCACGATCGCCGAATACAACGATGGAGTGCGTCGGATTGACGGAGCGCACACCCCGCGGATCCTTGGCGGCGATATCGGAAAACGTGCCGAGACAGCTTTCGGGATTGAGAAAATCGAGCGTGATCTTGTCCTCGCCGATCTCGCTCCACGTATGCGTAGGGACGCAGAAAAGACCGCCGTCCGCGGTGAAATACTCGATCATGGCGTCAAGCAGGCCCTGTGCTCCGCCCTCAATCTCTCCAACGAGGCGGAGGGAGGTATGCATCATCACAACGGAGCCCTTCGGCGCGTGCATCGCATCAAGCTGCGCAAAAATATCGTTTTTTGTATACATGAT
Source organism: Clostridia bacterium (assembly GCA_017466375.1). Lineage (GTDB taxonomy): Bacteria > Bacillota > Clostridia > Oscillospirales > CAG-272 > SIG701. Next base: position 13,949 of record JAFTUH010000050.1, read on the forward strand.
TTTGCCTTTCGATAGTGGGATATGGATTATTATAGCACACCCGCGCGGATTTTGCAATGTGAGCGAGAAAAGTATATACAAAAAAGCCTGTATTTTCCCGTAGGGGAGCATTCCATATGCTCCCGTAAAAAAGCCGTACAGATTCGCCGCCGTAAAAAGCCCTGACAAAAAACGGCGGGAGCAAGCCCCCGCCCTACAGGACAGCCAAAACCACCGATCAGCTCGACGGTTTCAGATACGATCATATTCTTTTTTTGTTGGCATGCAGCACGCCTGCAACAAGACCGACGACGGCTCCAGCACTGGGGGTGAACCCATTCGGGAAGCAAGAAACATAATTACAAACCATCGTCACCAAAAACAGGGGAGCAATCACGCAGAGGAAAAGAACAGAAAAAAGATCATATATTCGCGGTGAGCACATTGGATTCTTCCGAAAGATAAAAAACAAAAGCCGCATGAACCCGTATAACATAACCGGCACAACAAAGGACAAAATCAGCACGAATGTTTTATCCGGATCATCGCCCGAAGCCAAATACGAACACCACATCAAAAGGGGAAGCACCGCCGACACAAGAATAATGATCGCTGCATTCCGGGAAAGCGCGTCAAGCAGACGTCTCGTCTTGCTTTTCCCCCGCTTTTCATTTGCTACGGCGGAATACAGTTCCTCTATAGACACACCCAACGCCCGCGCCAACGGGAGCATCAATTCGGACGCCGGATACGCGCCGCCGTTTTCCCATTTGGAGACAGCCTTATTTGTTACGCCAAGTTTCTCTCCAAGCTCTTTTTGAGACAGCCCCTGCTTCTCCCGCAATTCACATATGTAATTGCCAAACGTGTAGTTATTCATAGTCGCCTCCTGCATATTTGTGCCTCAATTATAGCACAACGGCAGCATCTTGACAAGCAAAACAAAGAAAAATCGCTGTCCACCAACGGTAGAACTGCACAAAAAACGCGGCTGTGACTTTCACAACCGCGTTTCCGTCCGGCTCCCCTCACCCCTCAAAGGCGAGCTCCTTCAAAAGAAACGTGAGCGAGGACACGCCGTCGGCGAGAGTCGCCTTCTCAATCGGCTCTCCCTTTGCCGCCTTATCGCAGAAATACACGAGCTCGTTATAGTATCCGCCGAGGTCGGAGACGTTGCCGCCTGCGTACGCATCGCCTGCCAGCGCCGCTTTTTCGATCACGATCTCGTGCGCGCCGTCTTTATCGTAACGCATGAATTTGCCGCCCGCGTTCTCCAAAACGGCGTGCTCAAACGTGACGCGGAACGTCGCCTCAAACGGATGCGACGTCGGCAGTCCCCACGTCCCCTCGACACCGACAGCGAATCCGTCGTACGCCATGAGCGTATTGACATAGGAATTCTTCTCCCCGCGAGAATTGCGGACAGAATAGTATTTCTGCGGCTCACCGAACAAAGAGAGCACGTAATCGACATCGTGGATGTGCAGATCCTGCCCTGCGCCGCCCGACAGCGTGGGATCGAGCAGCCAGTTTTTCCATCCCCACTCGGGACGCGGGCTGATGCGGCGGAAGCTGGCGTGCATCACCTTGCCGTAGGTGCCGGCTTCCACGGTTTTCGCAAGCTCGACGTATTCATCCCAGAAGCGGATAACCTGCCCGATCTGCACCAGACAGCCGGTCTCGGCACTCTTTCTGAGCAGTGCCTGCCCCTCCTCCGCCGTGAGAGACACCGGCTTTTCAATGAACAGATACTTCACCTTATCCATAGCGAGGAGCGCAAACTCCGTATGCAGAAACGTCGGCAGGCAGATATCGATGACGTCCACGTCCGCCTCGGCAATCAGATCCTTGCCGTCGCCGTAGATCTTCGCGTTTGTATCCTTGGCGCACTCCGCGGCCTTCTCCGAGCGGATATCTGCCACGGCGGCGATCTCCACACCGGCGATATTCTTATAGCAATTTGCGTGCATGCTGCCCATGAAGCCGCAGCCTATCAGTCCTACTCTCAGCATCTTTATTTCCTCCCCAGAATTCTGTCCATGGCGTTCGACGTGTTGTAAATAATCGTTTCCGTGTAGTGCGCGTAGTTCGGAATCATCTCCGCGGATACCCAGCCGTCATAGCCGATTTTCGCAAGGGCATCGGTAACGGCGGGCCAATTGACGTCGCCCGCAAGAAGATCGACGAATCCGTGCAGACCGCCGGCCGCGCGCCTATAATCCTTAAAATGCACCTTCTTGATCTTCTCCGCCAGAATCTCGATCCAGTCCTCCGGATAGCCGTTTGCCACGACGTTGCCGATATCGAGATAGCTGCCCACGAAGTCACTGCCGATCTTCTCGATAAAATCGCGCATCTCCATGGGGGAGAGCAAAAACTGATTCCACACGTTCTCGAGCGCAATCGAAACGCCCGTCTTTTCGGCGTACTCCTTCAGCTCGGTGAGGGCGGCGAGGCTTCTCTCATACGCCGCTTTGTAGGGAACGGTCTTGTTCGGATCGGCAAACTCGGCATGGACGCTGCCCGGAATGACGAGAATCGTATCCGCGCCGAGGGTGGCGGCGGTGTCAAGCTGCTTCTTCACGATATCCTTGGCTTTTTCCCGCTCGGAGGCGCAATCCGCATTGAGCCAGTAATTCCAATAGAGTCCGCACGCGACGCTGTACAGCTCGATTCCTGCGTCCGCCGCCTGCTTTTTCACGTCGAGCAGCGCCCGCTCCGTGGTGTCAAGCGCGATCTCGCCGACCTCGTCCAGCGCGACCTCCACGCCTTCAAATCCCGCATCCTTTGCGAGCGCAAAGCTCTCCTTCAGCGGTGCCGCGGGAAACGACCAGATACTGATGCCTTTTTTCATAAAAAATCCTCCTTGCAAATCCGATTGGTTTGTGTTATACTCATTATACCGAATGCTGTTTTGAATGAACAGGTATTTTTTTGGCGTATATGTGCATTTTTGTCCACAATAAAAACTTGCGAGGATAAATATGAAAGCAACGTATGTGAAAACGAAGCTGACGAGCGTCGTAAACGTCTCGAAAATCGTGACGATCCACTATTATGAATTCGACAAAAATTTCGTCTTCGGGGGCGAGTCGCACGATTTCTGGGAGATGGTGTACATCGACAAGGGGCGGGTACGGATCCGCGCGGATGAGACGGAAACAGACCTCGCCCAGGGAGAGATCATCTTTCACCGGCCGAACGAATTCCACTCGATCCGCGCACTTGATTCCTCGCCGAATTTTTTCGTGATCTCGTTCGTGTCCGATTCGCCGATCATGCAGCATCTGGAGAAGCACCACGCCGTGCTTGACCGCCATCTGAAGCCGTACATCTCCACGATGATTTCGGAGGCGGAGCGTACGTTTGTGATTCCGAAAAACGATCCGACGCTGAAAAAGCTGAGAAAAAAAGATGCCGCTCCGCTGGGCGGGGAGCAGCTTATCAAAACGACGCTGGAGCAGATGCTGATTCTCTTGATCCGCTCCCGCATGGAAGCGGGACAGTCGGCGGTGTTTCTGAGCAAAGAGAGCATGGAAAATCATCTGGTGAAGGCAGTCAAGCAGTTCATTGAGGAGAAGATCGGCGAGCCGTTCCGCGTGGGGGATCTGTGCGACGCGATCGGCTACAGCAAAAGCTATCTGAGCAAGCTGTTCTGCGAAATGACGGGCGAGACGATCGCCTCCTACGCGACCCGGGCAAAGATCGCGCGCGCAAAGGAGATGATCCGCGACGACTCCATGAATTTTACAGAGATTTCCGCTGCGCTCGCCTTTGACAATCCGCAATATTTCACGCGCGTATTCCGCCGTGTGACAGGCATGACGCCGACGGAGTTCAAACGCTCGCTCGATTTTGAGGGATGAAAGAAATGAGAAAGCCCCATCGCAATGTCACAAAACTCATCATATTGCACAATGTAGGGGCGGTCAATGACCGCCCGCGGGCGACCGATGGTCGCCCCTACAAGAGAATTGTTGTGCATATTGACAATTGTGTTTCCTTAAGTTAATGACATTGCGCTTGGGGTGCTTCGCTTTTTGGCGGGTTGGAAGAGGATAGCGGTATTCTATTTGGGCAGCACTCTATATCTCACGTTTTTCGCTTTGAACCAACAAAAATCATCGGAAATATCATCGACTTCCATATCTGCCCCGTCAATCAAATAGAAATACCCGTTTTCTCTACGGAAAGTTGATGCCATCCAATACGGATCGCTGCGTTCTGCTTGCCTTGCGCGTATGGAATACGAAATGTCGCCTATAAACCACACTTCAATTTTCGCTCCCCAACTGCCGTCAAACAAAACATACAGTGTATCGTCCTTCTGTTCGGCAGTTTCTATAAAAGCATCATGCATACCACCTGAAACATATCGGAAATTTTCGATATCCTCGTTCGTTTCAATATCAACGTATTCTTTGTACTGCGTCTCCTTTCCTATTCGAATGCATTTTTTAAGCAAAGTCGGCTCAATTTCGAGCGGATCGGCAAAAAAGTCAACAGTATCTAAATAGGCAACGCATCCGTGTCCGTCAGCATCTACCTTCCAACCGTCAGTCTGCGCCTCAACGATATGGATCCTCGGCTGAAGGTACTGACTTGAACGGTCGAAAACATACTGCTTTATCAACCGCGTTTTATCTTGATTCAAAACAACGTAAAAACGATTGTAGATCGAATCGAGATACTTTTGATACTCGTTTGTACTTGTGATTCTGCAATAATACGCAAACACGGGAGATGTATAAAAGGTACCGTTCTGATTTTTCACAATAGCGTACACAAACACCACCGCCTTTCTACGTTTATTATAGCACACTTTGGAGTGTAGGAGCAAGATGTTAAAAAACATTTTCGGTAGGGGAGGGGCTTGCTCCTCCCGAGCTTCGGCGTCTCCTCCACCGTTGCACCGGATCCGCATTACAAAATTCCGCAAAAATCCGGGGCTGCTGCAATCCTGCAACAGCCCCTTTTTTCGAGGTATTTACTTTGCTGCGTACGGGCAGAAGAAATTGTCCGCGAATTCGTTTTCGAGCCTGAAAAGGCCCTGTGCACGACGCTCGGGGAGCGAAAGGTAAATTCTTCCGCCAACCTTGCTTTCGGAGCTCGTGGGATTCATGCCCGCCTTCGCGAGAATGCTCATAAGCCGGTTATAGCGGTTGTTGTCCGCAACATCAATGATGATCTTGATCATCGTTCCGTAATATTTATGCAGGGGCAAATGGAAGATAACCGATCCGCATTTTACCGGCCGTCCGCAGCGGTCAATGTCATTTTTTCTGAGAACCGTACCGGTGAAAAGCGTATGGTTGAGGATCACGCATTCCTTGTTTTCCTCGTCAAGTTCCAGCTTGGGAGAAAGCGCACAGCGCTTACCGCTTATGGGACACGTATTATTTTCAATCGGCGTACACCGCTTTGCATAGCAATGCTCGCCGTCACCGTGATCGTCAAAGAACATACCGAAGTGAGGGACAAGAACGCCAAACCTGCACTCCTTGAAATCCGAATAGTATATGTCGAAGATTTCGCTTTCAATCGTCACAATGATCGTCTCAACCCGTTCGGATACTCTTTTTCCAAAGGTTTCCGTGTCGATAAGCACGTTTTCCTCACAGAACATTTCCGAATAGGGGGATGCGCCCGAAAGAGCACTCAAAAGCTCGTCCATCGTATGATATACGGGAAAAAACTTCCCGATATGAGACAGCTTGAATGCATCTATCTCGGGATTTGCCCCATGATTTGCGGGAAGAAAAAGTCCCGTCGGATCCCACAGATAGATCTTGATCCCTCGCCCCGAAAGAAACCCTATTTCATAGTTCACCCAGTTCGAACGGAGTGACGCCTCGGTTACAATGATGACCGCAGCATAGCAATCGAGCGTTTTCTCAATCTTCATCTGGAATTCATCTCCGCCCGAGAGGAAGTCTCTGTCGCAGAGCGGATGAAGCTCTCTCTCTTTCATGGCATTTCTGAGCGGGAAAAGATACTCGTCGTTATCCACACTTGCATGAGAAATAAAAATGCCGTAAAGCTTCTTTTCGTTTTCCTCAAGGCGGCGGGTGCTGAAATCAAAATCGCCCGTTTGCGTGCTCTTTATACTTAACATAAGCTGCTTCGTTCCTTTCTTATCACTTATTGCGGATAGATATAATCCACGCTGTCGCCAACTCCGCAGCTGACGTCGGGTGTGATCCTGTTCTTATTGGTAAGACCGCTGCAGAAATAAAAACGATCGAGTTTTTCATCAATATAGATGCCTTCGGGATACACACTGTACCAATAGTCCGTCTCCTCCGGGATATCTCCGCAGAAATCCTCCGCCTCCTGATTCGTGAAATCACTTTCAAGAAGCGCCAGCAGGAAGGTTACAGGACACTCGGTTTCCCGCAATGAGAAATAGCACTTGAAATAGGTGCCGAGCAGTCTGTGCACGGGAAGAAGAACGTCAATGGTGAACTCCGCGCGAACGCCCGTGCTCTCCCTTTCCTCATCGCTCAGAAGGCAATAGCTTTTTTTGCCCGCAATAGTCTTGGGATAATCGGAAACGTAGGGGTGCACCTCGTCGCGGTACGGCAGCATAGGCGCATCCAGATGCTCCTCCATACCAAAGCTGATCACTCTCGCGCCGCACACAAGATTTTCGGACAGATATTCGTCGAAATCGTTATCAGAGATCCGGTGCGACGTGTACTCCTTATAACACTGTTTTGCGTTTTGGAACGCGCTTTCGTATATCTTAAAGCGCATATGCAGACAGCGGTAGAGGATACGGCGGGAGGCATAGAGGTTGACCGTTCTGTTCTCGTAATAGTTATACCGCAGAAGCCGTGAAGAGAATTTATCCGAAAGAGTCTGCATCAGCGTATCGGTATCGTAAACGATATCTATCCCCTGCAGAGGGGTACCCGCAAGATCAAGTTTCTCCTCACCGACGCAAAGCGGAATGATTGCCTCGTGAAAATTCGCCCGCATATATCCGACGGAATACCAATACAGGCTTCTGAAAAGCTGATTGTCGGGCGAAAGAAGTGTCTTGCTGAGCACGGGAATGAGGCAGGCACAGCCATTGAGCATTCTGTCGACTTCTTCAACGAAATTTCTTCTTTCGACCGTATACTTGGCAATGGGATGGCACAAATACGCATATCCGGTATAATCGAGAAGCTCTCTGAGTTTAGCAATATACTCGGCATTGTCCTCGGTATAAAGCAAAACAATGTTGCCGCAATAATCCTTTATATCAAATGTTGAATTTGACAACAGTTCCATGGATTTCTCTCCTTAATTCCCCAATATTTTTATACTTATCGTACATATTATAACAGTATTTTCCTGCAATTTCAACAGTATTTTACGTTTTTCGCGATTTTCGACAATATACGGCACTGTACAAATGCAGGGCATCCGTGACATCGGCATGACGCCGATTTTGAGGGATGAGGAAACGAAAAAGCACTCCTCTTTTGAGGAGTGCCGTTCTGAGATGTGTTGACCAAAAAAGATGCCCTCTTAAATCAACGATTTCCAAACTTCCACCGTTTCTTTTGACGGTTCCGATATCCCGTCGCAGCCGTAATCTCTGCCCAGAAGAGCATATTTGTACGAACCGATCTTGTGATACGGCATAAGTTGAATTCCCTGACAAGATTTCATTGCGTCACGAATCGTTTTTAATGTCTTGAAATGCGCTTCTCTGTCATTCAGCAAAGGAATGATAGGTGCCCGGATCTGAAACGGGATTCCCCTTTCGTTGATAAGGCTTAAATTCCGCAAAATCGGCGTCAAGGATACGCCCGTATACTGCCTGTGCCGCTCTTCGTCCGTTTCTTTAATATCGAATAAGACGAGATCACAATACGCAAGTACCGCAAGCAATGCTTTTTCATCCGCAAAGCCGCTTGTCTCTATGGCAGTATGGATTCCATTCTCACGGCATACCTTAAGCAGCTCGGCTGTAAAATCCGGCTGAAAAAGCGGTTCACCCCCCGATACCGTTACGCCGCCGCCCGACATATCATAAAAGTGCTTGTCTTTTTTTATCTCTGCGTAAGCCTCGTCCGCAGAGATTGTTTTTCCGTAAACTTCCAAGGCTCCCGAAGAACATACCGCCGTGCAGGCACCGCAGCCTACACAATCCTGACGCACAAAAAGATGCTTTTGCGCAATCGAATGGCAGCCTTGCGGGCATACCGCAACGCAACGTCCGCAGCCCGCACATTTATCTGCATCATACGAAATTTCGTTTTGCTTCGCCTGTGATTCGGGATTATGACACCACACGCAACGCAAAGGACAGCCTTTCAGAAACACGGTTGTTCGGATACCGGGACCGTCCTCGGTGCAAAAACGCTGAATATTGAGTACCGTACCGGTCATATTCACATTCCGCCTTGGATGGTTCGATCGATCACCATTCGTTTCAACGGATCGGAAAGACGGTTAAAGTATTCCGAGTATCCTCCAACCCTTACGATCAGATTGCCGTGATGTTCCGGGTGCTCATAGGCGTCAAGAAGCTCCTCCTTCGATGCATACGTAATCTGCATCTGTATGCCGCCCCCGTTCATGTATCCCAGAATCAGTGCCTTCAGGATGCTGTCATCGAATCTTTGCGACAGGTTGAAATTTACCACGGGAACGCCTGCGGCACGGCTTAAATCCAGCGAGGTAATGCTGTTGAGAAGTGCCGTGGGACCGCATGTGTCCTTGCCGAAAATGGCCGCAAGTGAATCGCACAGAGGCGCGCCTGCCGCCCGCCCGTCCGGTGTGGCACCGATACCCATTCCCGCGGCAGCCTGCGAATTAAACTGGATGGACGCGGACAGGAATCCCTCTCCGAAGCACAGTGCGCCGCTTTTTGTCATGGAAAAAATCCGGCGGCTGATCTCCTCGGCAAAACGGTTCACCGGCTCCTGGTCCTTTCCGAAGCTCTCCTTCTGCCGGATCATTTCGCGCAAAAACGCCGCGTCATTTTGCCGCAAAAAGAGAATCATCTCTTCGGCGGTATATTTCCGCTCCTCAAACACCAGCTTTTTTATGTTCCACAGGGAATCGATTACGTTAATCAGCCCCGCAAAATTGATGATGCTCCAGTTGTACCGGGCGCCGCCGCTGTTGTATTCCGTGCCCGTATCAATGCAGTCATCGATTAAAAGCGTGCGCATCGGGAGCGGATCGTACACCGCACGCGACCGCCTTGAATTGTTGATCTCCTGCTTCACTTTTTCGACAACCGCCTCCGTCTCGCGGATGAAAATGCCGTAAAATGATGCAAAATCCGCGCAGGCACACAGATGCCCATGGATGACGTTTTCAAGGATCAGCAAAAGATTGATACCCGCATCCAGCGATCCCACGTTAGAGCAGCCGGCTATCATGGATTCGGTACAGCCGCCGCCGCAAAAGCTGCCGAGGTCCTCCGATCGGATATCCGGGAACCGTTTTTTCAGACTGCCGAACAGCGCCTGCCCATTATAAAACGCAGGCTGACCGCCGCCGCTTTTCATCGTTTCAAACGCCGCCTGCCACACCGTCTCGGGCGTATCCCCGTCCACGAAAAGCTCAATCATCGGACGGCGCTTTCCGCGCGCCGCGATCAGACACTGAACGGTGAGTTCGGGGCACGACGAATCCAGTGCCATGGAGTACCCATTGTTGGCATCCAGATTGTCATACAGATTCTCCAGCAGGGGAATCAGATTTTCTCCCCGATAATACGGATACAGTCCCTTGGCAAGGCAGCCGAGATTATCACAATTGTCCAGATACAAAATGAAATTCCACGCAACGATTGCCTCGTACGCCGTTTCGGCAGGATGCAGAGGCACTTTCTCCAAAGCCGCAATCAGCGCGGGATCCGCCGACACTGACACAAGATACCGCACGCACCGCGCTGTGAAGCATTCGATGCCCGCCACAACGTGAAGCAAGCCTTCCCGCAGATCCCGATCCGCTATTTTTTCGATTCGCGGTACGTAGGAAAGCAGTCCCTCCGCCAGTATCCGTTCATAATGCGGTATGGAATGGGTATACATATCGCCTGCTACCGTATGTTCCTTTGGCACGGTGGATTGGTATGCAAAAAAATCTCTGCGGATACGCTCTGCCAGTTCGCTCTCCTCTTTGGCAAAAACGGACCATCTGACGCCGAGACCGTGATAATAGTGCGGAATGACGTGCATTTTCTGTGCCGCGGCACCGGAGGGATACAGCCTCTCCCCGCCGTATACGGCCAGATCACAATTCTCATAAAAGCGGCGGATGCCGAGTGCTTTTCGGTAAAACAGGCTTCTGTCCTGCTCCTCGTACAAACCCGCAGCGGTATACTCACCGATCTGAAGTAGTGCTTCCCGTATCATTTTGTCACCTCCGTTTTCTTCATTTTACGGAAAAGAAGGAAAATTGTACATTGACAAACGATAACACCGTATGGTAAAATCATAACAAAAAGAAAAGGAGTCCGTTCCGATATGCATCAAATGATTTCCACAAACAACGTACAGATTCCGCACATATATACGGTTGGATTCTCCTCCTCTCCGCGCGTAACAAGATACGGTCCCTCTGTCAGAAATCAGTACATCATTCATTACGTGCTGTCCGGCAAAGGATATTTCAACGGGCAAGCACTCGGCAGGGGATACGGCTTTCTGATTACGCCCGGCATGGAGGAAGAATACCACCCGGACAAAGCAGATCCGTGGTCTTTTTTGTGGATCATCTCGGAGGATCCGTCCATGCAGTATTTTTTTGACTGCCACAGAACGGACAGTGTTACGAAGATTTTTTCGTTCCACAATCCTCATGAGATCGAAGCCATCGCACGGGAGCTGACCTCAGCGGTCGTTTTCGCGTCCTCCTCCCGCCTTGCAGAGCTGTTTTTGCACATATTCCACTGCTGTGTCGAAAGCAAGCCCGTCGTGCGGAAATCCGTAACAAAAATCTACTTTGATTTCTCCGTGAATTACATCAAAACGAATCTCCATCTCCCTCTGACTGTAGAAACTCTTTGTCAGATGATCGGAATCACCCAGCCGTATCTGTACAGAATTTTCAAAGAAGAAGCAGGCTGTTCGCCGAAGCAATACATATCTTCCGCAAAGATAGCACGGGCAAAAAAGCTCCTGTCGGAAACCGAGCTGTCCGTCTCACAGATCGCCGATTCGGTAGGCTTCCAAAGCGTTTTGGACTTTTCCAAATTCTTCTCCCGCCACGAAAAGCTCTCTCCCAGCGCCTATCGGAACGCCTGCCGCTGATGTACCGGCCAGCGTCCGTTGTGGAGGTACGGTTGCACCGGTGTCACGACTCACCAGTCACATAGTCGCGCCGTGTCGCTCGATACACTCGCTCCGCGGACTCCTTGCTTTGTGGTGAAAAGCGTTGCGAAAACGATATTTAATCGTTTTCGCTTTGCTTTCAGATTAGAACCGGGCGCACTCTGTGCATCCGGTTCGCAAAGGGATGGCACTTGCAAAAAGAAAAACCAGCCGATTGGCTGGTTTTTCTTTTTGAGACGTGTTGACAAAAAAGATGATATCATAAATCATATACATAAGCAATATTATTTTCTTCACACCAAGTTTTTTCAAGTTCAAATATTGCCGTAGTATAGTATTTCCACCAATCTTCCCAAAGAACTTTATCATCAACAAAGGCATTGAAACAAAGATTCGTGTTTTGGTATTCGCGTAAAATATGTTTATCATTTAATGATTGAATGTAGTTATCCTGAATTGTTTTTTCGTCTACCTGTAATAAAGATATATATCTTTGAAAAGGTGTGTCGGGTTCGGTTTGATAAACAGAAATATCACATACTTTATAATCTTTTCTATCAAAGCAGTAGCAAACAGGAGCATCTATGTATTGACGATACTTAAACAATTCACTAATATTGATTTTCATATCTCCACCGCCTTTCTGGTTTTATTATAGCATACTTTGGGAGAGTTTTTCAACATCAACTAATTAACTTCTTCACTATTCACTATTACTTATTACTTTCAAAAAATTCCGTGCGCGCCGAATTAGTGAAAAGTGAAGAGTGAAAAGTGAAAAAGTAAAAAATTCCGCACACTCGCGTGTACGGAATTTTTTGTCTAATCAAGACGGAAAGACTATTGCCGAAAAAGCCTTATTTTACAAGGGTTTTGGGCGTTTCAGCCATTGCAAATTCCGTTTTGCCCTGCTCGTTTTCGAACCATTGACCCC
>JAFTUH010000051.1 GCA_017466375.1 Clostridia bacterium
CGATATCATCAGCATCAATATCCCCGAAAACACTATTGAGCTTAAGGTAGATGCCGATGTTCTTGCCGAGCGTATGAAGAATTTTGTGCCCAAGAAAAAAGAGCTCACCGGCTATCTGAAACGCTATGCAGCTCTTGTTTCGGGAGGCGCTGCGGGGGCGATTTTGAACTGATATGAAGGAACTAAAGGATCAATTATTCGCTCTTTGTATTTTTCGCGATCTTTTGGAGGATGAGGTGCTTGATGCGCTGTTTTCCCACATCAAGCATCCGTCCGTCGCAAGCTACGCTGAATTTGTCTCTCTTTTGTACGCGGCAAACGGCGGCAATCTCGGAGAGTATGTCAAGGAACTCTGCTGGAACAGCGAAAACGTTTTTGTGAAAACGGTAGGTGCAAAGAAATCCGTTCCAAACTATATGCGCGATGCCTTGGAAGCGGAGCTGGATGTTTTGCAGGAGGTATCCGTGCTGGATAAGGAAGCGCTTTGCGCTCCCTTAAAGTACAACGGATTCCTTCCGGATTTTACTACCACCAGGCTTCACTTGAAGGATATCTATTTGCACCGCGCCGAGAATATCGGTAAATACGGTTACGGTATCTATGCAAAGCACAGGATGTTCTACGTGGACGAGGGTGGGTGTATCGTTCCTGTTCTCCATCCCGATAAGACAGAGCTCCCGGATCTCGTTGACTACGAGCGTGAGCGACAGATCGTCATGGACAACACAAGAGCGTTACTTGCGGGCAAACCCGCCGCCAACGTTCTCTTGACGGGAGATGCGGGCACGGGAAAGTCCTCTACCGTAAAAGCGGTAGCCAACGCCTTGTGGGGCGAGGGACTTCGCATTATTGAAATGCGGAAGGATCAGCTTCGCAGTATCCCCAAGGTTTTGGATGAGCTTTCAGGCAATCCGCTCAAATTCGTGCTGTTCATTGATGACCTTTCGTTTTTGAAAGACGATGACAATTTCAACGCGCTCAAAGCGGTGCTCGAAGGATCGGTTACGGCGAAGTCTGCGAACGTGGTGATCTATGCAACAAGCAACCGCCGTCACATTATCAAAGAAACCTTCTCCGACAGAGAGGGCGACGACGTGCATCGCAATGATACGATGCAGGAGCTTGTTTCGCTTTCGGAGCGTTTTGGTATTCATATTACCTTCTCGAAGCCAAACAAGGAAACATATCTGCATATCGTGCATCATCTGGCGGAGGAAAACCATATTGATATGCCGATTGATGAACTTGAGAGGCTTGCGGAGCGTTTTGCATTAGAGCGCGGCGGCAGAAGCGCAAGACTTGCCAGACAATTTGTTGACGGACTGCTTTCGAGGTGAAAAGATGTATTTTGACGAAATAAAACTTGGAATGACGGCAGAGATTGCCCCTGCCGTTATTGAAAAAGAAAAAATGCTGTCCTTCGCTCGTGAGTATGACAATATTCCGCTGCATACCGACGAGGAATATGCAAAAAGTACTCCGTTCGGCAAACTGATTGCCCCGGGTGTTATGTCTTTTATGTCCGTATGGGCAAAGTATCTTGAGGTGGATTTCTTCGGAGAGGAGCTGCTTGCGGGCAAATCTACAAAAATCGAATGGTTAAAGCCTGTCTTTGCCGACGATGTGCTTACGGGTAAAGCCACCGTGACTAACCTTGTAAAGCGCAATGCCAAAAACGGACTTGCGGAAATTACGATTGTGGTGTATAATCAAAAGGGAGAGTTGGTTCTGACCGACGTAACCGAAGCGATCGTAAAATGCAAACCCGCGGAGGGGTAAAATGGATTTTGAAAAGCTGATTACCGAACGATATTCTGTAAGAAATTTTAAGCCCGAGCATCTGCCGCAAGAAGCTATCGATAAGATTCTTGAGGCGGGACACAAAGCACCGACGGGCTGTAATTATCAACCGCAAAGGATCCTTGTGCTGAATACGGATGAATCGATTGCGAAGCTGAAAGCGTGTACCAAGTGCCATTTTCATGCGCCAACGGCAATGCTCGTTTGCCATAACAAGGATGAAAGCTGGGTGAGAAAATACGACGGCGCACTTTCTTCTCCGGTGGATGCCGTGATCGTCGCTACGCATATGATGCTTGCGGCGCATAATGAAGGTATCGGCTGTTGCTGGGATATGCATTTTGATCCCGCTGCCATGTGCGATACATTTGGTGTTCCGGAACATATCGAGCCGGTTGCGCTTCTTGTTATGGGATATCCGTCGGAGGATGCAAAACCGCTGGATTTGCATTACCGAAAGCGTTCAATACAAGAAACGGTTTATTACGATAAATTTTAATGATTTGATGCCGTTCAACGAATGCTGTGCATATTGTGTCACCCCTGATTTGCGAAAATTTTACGGTTTTTATAAAATCTCTTGCTTTTTCAGATATATGGGAGTATAATAATAGCGACAACTGAACAACCGGGAGCTTGTATGACAGGCTGAGAGGAAGGTGTGACCTTCGACCGAGAACCTGATTTGGATAATGCCAACGTAGGGATGCCTGACACAATGCGTCGGGAATATCATAGTACATGAAGGAAGTTACCGAATCGGTAGCTTCCTTTTTGTTGTTTTTTGGAGGTGTTTATATGGTAAAGATCAACGGCGAAGAACTGAACGCTGCAGGTAAGACGGTAGCGGAATACCTTGCAGCCACAAACTATGATCCAAAACGAATCGCGGTAGAACGCAACGGAGATATTGTCCCGAAAGCGCAGTACGGCGAAACCGTTTTGAAAGACGGCGACATCGTAGAAGTCGTCAGCTTTGTAGGAGGTGGTTAATCTGCTCCCGACAAAAGAAGAATGGACTACGGCTTTAACCGATCGACACGGAGAGAAGCTGCAAATGAAGTTCTCATCGGCAACGGTCGCCGTATGCGGTCTTGGCGGTCTCGGTTCCGCTATCGCAATCGCGCTTGCGCGGGCAGGTATCGGTAAGCTGCTCCTCATTGATTTTGATCGTGTGGATATTACCAATTTGCACCGACAGCAGTACAAAGCAAAGCAGATAGGCAAATACAAGACGGAAGCGCTTTCGGAAAATCTGAAAGAGATTGCGCCGTATGTCGAGCTTCAAATCCACACCGCTCGTGTTACGGAAGAAAACGCTGCTCATCTGCTGCGTGGCGCAGATATCATCTGTGAAGCCTTTGACGACGCAGAGGACAAGGCGATGCTGACAAATCTTGTGCTTGAAACAATGCCGGACAAATACCTTGTTGCCGCTTCCGGTATGGCAGGAATGGGTAGCGCAAACATTATACAAACACGAAAGGTTATGAGCCGGTTTTATCTGTGCGGCGACGGCGCAAGTGATGTGCAATCGGAAGGAAGTCTCGTAGCTTCCCGTGTAATGCTCTGCGCCGCACATCAGGCACATACGGTCCTGCGTATTTTAGCAGGTGAATTTGATACTTAATGAAAGAAGGACATAAAAATGAACAACGATAAACTGATGATTGGCGGACACGAATTCAGTTCCCGTTTTATCCTCGGCTCCGGCAAATACTCTATGAAGCTGATTGAAGCCGCTGTAAAGGATGCAGGGGCTGAGATCATCACCCTTGCCGTTCGCCGTGCGAACACCAAGGAACAGGAAAGCATCCTCGACTATATTCCCGAGGGGATCACCTTACTTCCCAACACAAGCGGCGCAAGAAATGCCGAAGAAGCAGTCCGCATTGCCCGTCTTGCCCGTGAGCTGGGCTGCGGCGATTTTGTGAAAATTGAGATTATGCGTGACTCCAAATATCTGCTTCCCGACAATCAGGAAACTGTTAAGGCTACCGAGATACTTGCCAAAGAAGGCTTCGTGGTTATGCCGTATATGTATCCCGATCTGAATGTTGCCCGTGACCTTGTGAATGCCGGCGCAGCTTCCGTTATGCCTTTGGCTTCTCCCATTGGCTCCAACAAAGGACTTACCACGAAAGAGTTTATTCAGATCCTCATTGACGAAATCGACCTGCCGATTATTGTGGATGCCGGTATCGGAAAGCCTTCACAGGCTTGCGAAGCGATGGAAATGGGTGCTGCGGCAATCATGGCGAACACCGCCCTTGCTACTGCGGGTGATCTCCCCATGATGGCATCCGCTTTCAAAAATGCCATTGAAGCAGGACGGAAAGCATACCTGTCCGGTTTAGGTCGAGTGCTGACAAGAGGAGCATCCGCCTCCGATCCGCTGACCGGATTCCTCAGAGATTAATGGGCGGAAATATACGATTCTTACAATACACATATCTTGTTCCGCCCGCGAGTTCCTTCGGAATTCCAATGTATAGGAGAAATAATATGGAAAATCAATTTTTTGTGGATTCGGAGCATCTGTCGCCGGAAGCACTTGCAAAAAAGCATCGACTGGAAACCGATCCGTCCTCTCGAAAGAACCATATGGAGTATCTGCCGGGGATGGAAGTGATCGAGTCAGACGTCTGCGCAAGTGTGATGGCACAGATGAACGCCTACGATTATGCAAAATACACCGCCGCTGATGTGAAGGCGGCTTTGGAGCACGATACCTGCACGGTTGAGGATTTTAAGTCGCTTCTGTCTCCTGCGGCAGAGCCGTTTCTGGAAGAGATGGCGCAGAGAGCACGGCTGGAAACAAGCAAGCACTTTGGCAACACGGTGTACCTGTTTACGCCGCTGTACATTGCCAATTACTGCGAGAATTACTGCGTGTACTGCGGTTTTAACTGCTACAACCATATCAAGCGTATGAAGCTCAGTATGGAGCAGATCGAGCACGAAATGAAAGTTATTGCCGACAGCGGCATGGAGGAGATTCTGATCCTGACCGGCGAGAGCCGTGCGCAAAGCAACGTGAAATATATCGGCGAGGCCTGCAAACTGGCACGCAAATATTTCCGTATGGTCGGATTGGAAATCTATCCCGTCAACACCGACGAATACAAATATCTTCACGAATGCGGAGCTGACTATGTAACCGTATTCCAGGAGACCTACGATACCGACAAATACGAACAGCTGCACCTGCTCGGTCACAAGCGGGTGTGGCCGTACCGCTTTGATGCACAGGAAAGAGCGCTTCGCGGCGGTATGAGAGGGGTGGCGTTTTCGGCTTTGCTGGGACTCTCGGACTTCCGAAAGGATGCCCTGGCAAGTGCTTTGCACGTCTATTATTTGCAGAGAAAGTATCCTCATGCGGAGATGTCGTTGTCCTGCCCGAGACTCAGACCGATCATCAACAATGACAAAATCAACCCCTTGGACGTGCACGAAAAACAGCTTTGTCAGGTGCTGTGCGCCTACCGTATTTTTCTGCCCTATGTTGGTATTACGGTATCATCCCGTGAGAGTGCCGCGTTCCGCAACGGTATCGTAAAAATTGCCGCAACCAAGGTCTCCGCAGGCGTGTCCACCGGCATCGGCGACCACGAAAGCAAATACACGGGCAAAGAATCCGATGCGGGACAGGGCGACGAGCAGTTCGAGATCGACGATAACCGCAGCCTTGATAAGATGTACAAGGATATTGCTGAGGAAGGTCTGCAGCCGGTTTTGAACGATTATCTGTATGTGTGAGGAAAAGAGAATGAAAAAGTTTGATCCGAGTTTATATTTTATCACCGACAGCACGAACTACACGGAGGAAGAGTTTCTCTATCGTGTAGAACGGGCACTTATGGGCGGGACAACCCTCCTCCAGCTTCGGGAGAAAAATAAGAGCACCCGTGCGTATATCGAACTTGCCGAGAAGGTACATGCCATCGCAAAGCGGTACAACGTGCCGCTGATTATTGACGATCGGGTGGATGTGGTTCTTGCTGTCGATGCAGAAGGTGTACACGTGGGAGCGGAGGACATGACCGTTGCACAGGCGCGGAAGATTCTCGGCGAGGACAAGATCATCGGTGCAACGGCGAAAACCGTACCGTGGGCACTGGATGTGTACGGACAGGGCGCGGATTATCTCGGCGTCGGTGCGATCTATCCGACTACGACTAAGGTAAAAACCGTGCTTACCTCTACAGATACTCTGCGGGATATCTGCAAAGCTGTACCGATTCCCGTAAATGCTATCGGCGGTCTGAACAAGGAGAATATTGACGTTCTTGCAGGTATCCCGATTGCCGGAATTTGTGCGGTGTCCGCCATTATGAAGGCGGATGATCCGAAGACGGCAGCAGAGAATTTGAAAGAAAGAGCAAAAGCGCTTGCTTTGATTTAAGACAATCAGCGGCAGATTGGGGGCACCACCTTATGCCGCTATACAAAACGATGCTGAGAACGAAAGGAGTATTTTATGAAAATGAGAACAGCATTGACCATTGCAGGAAGCGACTGCAGCGGAGGCGCCGGTATTCAGGCAGATTTGAAAACAATGACGATGAACGGTGTTTATGCCATGAGTGCGATCACGGCGCTGACGGCACAGAACACAACCGGCGTAAGAGCGATTCAGGAGTCAACACCGGATTTTCTGCGGGAGCAATTAGATGCGGTGTTCGAGGATATTTATCCCGATGCCGTAAAAATCGGCATGGCAGCCTCTTCTGAGCTGATTTGCGTGATTGCAGACAGACTCAGATACCATAAGGCAAAAAACGTGGTGGTGGATCCCGTTATGGTGGCAACAAGCGGCTCTTCGTTGATGAAGAGCGATGCGGTGCAGACCTTGGCGGAGACGCTTCTGCCCATTGCAACCCTCGTTACGCCGAATATTCCCGAAGCACAGGTGCTTTCGGGAAAGGCTGTGGAAAACAAGGAGGATATGCTTTCTGCGGCAAAATTCATCGGCGATACATACGGCTGTGCCGTTCTGCTCAAGGGCGGTCACAGCATAAACGATGCGAATGACCTTTTGTATGCAAACGGTGAAACGGTATGGTTTGAAGCCAGGCGAATCAATAATCCCAACACCCACGGTACGGGATGTACGCTGTCAAGTGCCATTGCCGCCAATCTTGCAAAGGGCTGTGATCTCGAAACCTCCGTCCGGAGGGCAAAAGAATACATCTCTCTTGCGCTTGCCGATATGCTCGATTTAGGGCAAGGCTCGGGTCCCGTGAATCACGCTTTTGCTCTGACAGGGTCGTTTTCAAAATGAAGGATGCTTGAAAGGAACCAACGAAAAATGAGAACTTACACAACACAGATGGATGCCGCAAGACGGGGCATCATCACCCCCGAAATGAAAGCAGTTGCCGCCAAGGAATACAGAACCGAAGAAGAGATCCGTGATCTTGTTGCAAAAGGGCAGGTTGCTATCTGCGCAAACAAGCTCCATACCTGTATCGATCCCAACGGAGTCGGCTCCATGCTTCGTACAAAGATCAATGTCAATTTAGGCGTTTCCCGTGACTGTAAAGACTATGATATCGAGATGGAAAAAGTTATGGCAGCGGTGAATATGGGCGCTGAGGCAATTATGGATCTTTCCTCCCACGGTAACACCCAGCCCTTCCGCAGAAAGCTGACCGGCGAATGTCCTGCCATGATCGGGACGGTTCCCGTATACGACAGCGTGATCCATTATCAGCGCGATCTGGCAACTCTGACCGCAAAGGATTTCATTGACGTCGTTCGCCTGCACGCCGAGGACGGTGTGGACTTTGTAACCCTCCATTGCGGTATCACCCGCAAGACCATCGAGCAGATCAAAAAGCACAAGAGAAAAATGAACATTGTTTCCCGCGGCGGATCTCTTGTGTTCGCTTGGATGTGTATGACGGGAGAGGAGAATCCCTTTTACGAATACTTCGATGAAATACTTGATATCTGCCGTGAATACGATGTGACCATTTCTCTTGGAGATGCTTGCCGCCCCGGCTGTCTTGCCGATGGTAGCGATGTCTGCCAGATTGAAGAACTTGTCCGCCTCGGCGAGCTTACCAAGCGTGCCTGGGAAAAGGACGTGCAGGTGATGGTGGAAGGTCCGGGACATATGCCGATGGATCAGATCGAAGCAAATATGAAGATGCAGCAGACGATCTGCATGGGTGCACCGTTCTACGTACTCGGACCCATCGTTACTGACATCGCCCCCGGCTACGACCACATCACCTCGGCTATCGGCGGTGCGATCGCGGCGGCGTCCGGTGCGGCATTCCTTTGCTACGTAACCCCTGCCGAGCATCTGGCACTTCCCAACGTGGACGACGTTAAGCAGGGAATTATTGCGTCCAAGATCGCAGCTCACGCAGCAGACATCGCCAAAAAGATCCCCCACGCAAGAGATATTGATGATCGAATGGGCGATGCAAGAAGGGCACTCGATTGGGAGGAGCAGTGGGCATGTGCGCTTGATCCCGAAACGGCAAAGCGCATCCGCGACGAGAGAAAGCCCGAACACGACGATACATGCTCCATGTGCGGGAAATTCTGTGCAGTCCGAAGTATGAACAAGGCTCTTAATAATGAAACGGTGGATATTCTGTAACGAAACGCTGAGTGACTGACAATTATGAATATATCCGCGGCAGACTGTGCGAAGATAATTACAGTATCTTTTGTGACAGCGGTCTGAAACATTTGAATCCTTTTCCGAGGAGGTGCCTCGCGCAATTTTCTTGTGAAATCGACTTTATTGCCCTCTTGCTATTTGAGCGCAGATTTGTTATAATATTGTAAAAGATACGGATCCTCATTCCGATGACAACCGCGCAACATGAATTACATAAAGGAGATACTCATGGAAGAAAAGAGACTGCAGCAGGCCCGGGCGACCTTTGCCACGCTTTGTAGAGCTTTGGAGAGCAACGACTGGCACTATACAAAGGATGAAGAAAAGCTGAAAATCGAGTGCGGCGCGAGGGGCGACGATCTGCCCATGGAACTCACGATTTTGGTGGATGCGGAAAGACAGATTGTCCGCCTGCTTTCGCACATTCCGTTCCAGATCAAAGAGGAAAAGCGCCTGGAGGTCGCGGTTGCTGTCAGTGCGATCAACAACAAGCTCGTGGACGGCTGCTTTGATTATGATATCCAGTCCGGCGATATCTATTTCCGCGCGACGAACAGCTTTATGGACAGCTCGCTCAGTGAAGAAGTATTGACGTATATGCTGTACTTCTCCTGCAACGTGATCGACGAATTTAACGATAAGCTTTTGATGCTTGCAAAAGGCATGCTTACCATTGAGCAGTTCTACGCATCGCTGACGAATGAATGAGGAGGATACAACAATGGCTGATGAGATGAAAATGGCGCATGCCAAACAGGTTTACGGGACACTCTGTCAGGCACTCGAGAACAGAGACTGGCGGTTCCAAAAAGACGAGGAGAAACTGCTGGTGCACTTCGGTGTAAAAGGCGAAGACCTTCAGATGCAGTTCATTCTGCTCGTGGATGCCGATAGACAGCTGATTCGTCTGATGTCTCCGCTTCCGTTCGAGATGAGTGAGGAAAAGCGTATGGAAGGCGCGATCGCCGCCTGCGTTGCTTCCTACGGAATGGTTGACGGTAACTTTGACTACGATTTGTCTGACGGACGGATCATGTTCCGGCAGACGGCATCTTTCCGCGAGAGTCAGATCGGCGAAGGACTTTTCCAGTACATGATCTCCTGCGCCTGCGCCATGGTGGAAAAGTACAACGATCGGTTTTTTGCGCTGAACAAAGGTCTAATCAGCATTTCGGATTTTGTGGCACAGGACTGAATCGCAGATAATCAAAAACCACCCGTACGGGTGGTTTTCTGTTTATTGTATCGGATATTCCTGCATTTCGATGCCGCCGTTTCTGCCGCTTTCGTAGATACGGTAGCTCGCCTTATAGCCGCCGTCACACGTGAAGCTCAGTCCGAATGTGGTGAAATCTCCGTGGAAGATCACGCCGATTACCAGCGGTTTTCCGGGCTTCATTTCGGACAGGGTGCAGAGCGTCTCGCCGGGCTGAAATCCGTCCTCGACGAAATCCATGTAGCAAAAACGGATGTCTCTGAGCGGTTCGTACGCCTCAAACAGCAGATACCGCGTGTGCGGTGCGTCCTCGATGACGTGGGAATGGCAGTCCAGCGCTTTGTATTCCGCTCTGCTGATCTCCTCCAGCGTGATCGGGATCATGCCCACAGCGTCGTCAACCTTGTCAAGATCGATCCAGCCGATGCCGGATTTCAGCTTGCCCCAGCGGATTCCCTCCGCGTCGAGCGATTCCTCCACGATGGTGTACGTGCCGATGTCCACAAGCTTGCCTACCGGATCGAAATCGTATCCCGGCTCTTTGTAGATCATGATGTCCGGGCGGGGGATCTTCAGCGTGTATGGGGTCTCCTTCGCCGGTACGGTTTCAGGAGGCTCCGGTGCAGTGGTGATCGGTGCCGTTTCATCCGTCTGCGGGGGCAGGGTATCATTTGTGTCTGCAGCGCTGCCGATGGCGTCCGGTACCTCCGGCGGTGTATCCGAACAGCCTGCCGCAAGCAGAATCACTCCCAAAATGAGCCATGCGAGTATCCGTTTTTTCATTTCTGCTCCTCCTTTTTCCTTATCCGTACGAAGGGATGTTTTGCGTATATAATAACAGACGGCGAAAAAGGAAGAAAGTTTCGTGTGACGGAGAGGATTTCTCGATTTTTCGGCGTACTGTTCAAAATCATAAATTTTGTGCTGAAAAGTGTATTGTATTTTCGTCCTGCATGCTTTATAATAAGTGTACAAAAACATACTTCCCCCAATAGGAGGCTGCATCTATGAAAGAAAGAGTCAGAATCGGCTACGTCGGTCTCGGCAGACGAGGCAAGGGCATCGTGCGGCATTTTGCGAAAATGTCCGAGGTGGAGATCGTGTATCTGTGCGATAAATCCGAAGAGCGGCTGAAAAACGGACAGAACACCGTCATCGAGCACGGCGGATACGCGCCCAGACTGACGACGGACTACAGCGATATCATAAACGATCCCACGATCGACGCGGTCGTCATCATGATCGGCTGGAGCGGACGTCCGCAGATGGCGATGCAGGCGATGCGCGCCGGTAAATACGCCGCCGTCGAGGTCGGCTGTGCGGATACGCTTGAGGAATGCTGGGATCTGATCCGCACGTACGAGGAGACGGGCATGCCCCTTATGATGCTCGAAAACTGCTGCTACGATCACCGCGAGATGACGCTTCTCAATATGGTGAAAAAGGGCATCTTTGGCGAGGTCGTCCACTGCACCGGCGGGTATCATCATAACCTGAACGAAATTGAGCTGTTCAAGGATCTCGATAAAGAGGAGATCCCGCACTACCGCCTGAAGCAGTACAGGGAGAAGAACCGCGAGAACTACCCCACGCACGAGCTCGGCCCGATCTCGAAGATCCTTTCCGTCAATCGCGGCAACCGCATGGTGAAGCTCACCTCCGTTGCTTCCAAGGCGGCAGGACTCAAAGCGTACGCGGCGGAGCACCTCGGCGAGGACAGTCCGTACGCCACGGATACGTATAAGCAGGGCGATATCGTCGATACGATCATCACCTGTGCAAATGGCGCGACGATTCATCTGACGCTTGATACGACGCTCCCGCGCGCGTATTACAGCCGGAATATCTCCGTCCGCGGTACGAAGGCGATGTCCAGCGAGGAAAGACGCGTGATCTTTACCGAAGGGATGGCGGAGCCTGTCGAGAACAACGAGGCGGAAATGTTTGAGAAATACGAGCATCCGCTGTACGAGGAATACAAGCACTGCAGGGTCAAGGATGCCCACGGCGGTATGGACTGGCTTGTGTGCCGTGCCTTTATCGATGCGGTGCGCCGTGAGGTGAACACGCCGATCGACGCGTACGATACGGTCACGTGGATGGCGATCGGTCCGCTGTCTGCGCAGTCGATAAGGACGGGCGCAAGCGTCGATTTCCCCGATTTTACAAACGGAAAGTGGGAGAACCG
This sequence comes from Clostridia bacterium, assembly GCA_017466375.1. GTDB lineage: Bacteria > Bacillota > Clostridia > Oscillospirales > CAG-272 > SIG701. Next base: position 11,845 of record JAFTUH010000051.1, read on the forward strand.
TGAGGCGCCGACAGAGGGCAAATACTGCCTCGATAAAGTCTGCATCGATCACGAAACGCCGATTGTCTGATACTATGATAAAAGGAGGGAGGAAACTCCCTCCTTTTTGTCATTGACATCGCCGGAGAAATGTTTTATAATATGGGTATAAACCGAAAAGGGAGATGTTTTTATGGATAAAAGAATAGGCGTTCAGATGTTCACCGTGCGTGAGCATACGAAAACGGTCGCGGATTTTGCGGAGACCTGTAAAAAAATCGCACAGATGGGGTATACCACCGTGCAGGTGTCCGGCACACCGCTGGAGGCAAAGGATATGCGTCCCATTCTGGATGAATACGGACTCAAGGTCGTCACCACGCATAAGGGATTTGCGGATTTTCAGGAGAACCTCTCCGGCGTGATCGAGTACAACCGCATCCTCGGCAGCGAGCTTTGCGGCATGGGCTGTATCCCGGAGTGGGCGCGTGCTGACCGTGCGGCGGTCGATCGCTATATTGCGGAGGTCAACCGTGTTGCCGCGATCCTCAAAAGCGAGGGAATGCGCTTCGGTCATCATAACCATTCCTATGAATACATGATGCACGAGGGCGGCTGCTCGTTCGACCGCATGGTCGCAGAGACGGATCCCGATGCCGTATCCTTTATTCTGGATACGTATTGGGTGCAGTTCAGCGGACGTTCTCCCGAAAAAGAGATCCGTGCGCTCGGGAAACGTGCCGAGGTCGTTCATCTGAAGGATTACCGCATTGAGGGCGATGACTGGAAAACGCCGAAAATGGGCGAGGTCGGTCTCGGTCAGCTCGATTGGGACGGAATCCTTGCCGCCTGTGAGGACGCAGGAACAAAATGGGCGGTCGTTGAGCAGGATACCAACCATATGGGCGGCGATCCGTTTGCATCCCTTGCCGCCAGCCGCGAATTTCTGAACGGGAAAGGCTACCTCTGATGCGGCATTATCTCTTCGATTTTGACGGGACACTCGTCGATTCCATGCCGACATTCGCCGGCGTGATGCGGCGGATTCTGACAGAGCAGGGAATGGCGTGCGACAGCGCAATTCTGAAGGAGCTCTCGCCGCTCGGTCTGAACGGGATTGCCGAGCGTATGATCGAAATGGGTGTGAACCTCCCGAAGGAGGACCTCCTCCGTCTGATCGCGGAATACATGATGGACGAGTATCTGTACCGCATTCCCGTAAAGGAGAATGTCATCGAAGCGCTCAGAGAGCTGAAGGCGCGCGGACACAAGCTGTCCATTCTGACCGGATCTCCGCATATCACGCTCGATCCGTGTGCAAAGCGGGTCGGACTGTGGGATCTGTTTGATAATATCTGGTCGTGCGACGATTTTTCTACGACAAAAACGAATCCCGACATCTATAAAGAGATCGCGAAAAAGCTCGGCGTCCCAACGTGGGAGATTCTGTTCTTTGATGATAATCTTGACGGACTTCGTGCCGCTAAGGAAGTGGGCGTGACCGTGTGCGGCGTGTACGATCCGTCCGCGGACGATTTCGCCGAGGAGATCAAGGAGATCGCTGCCTACTACATCCGTGATTTCCGCGAGCTGCCGCGGCTCGGTGAAACGGAGAGGGATTTCCTCGCTGCCTCCTTTGCCGAAGTGCGAAAGACGGTGCCTGTGTGGAAAGAATATCCGAACATGAACCCGACGGGCAAATACGCGGGCATCAAGGCGATCGCGTATGAGTGTCTGCCGTTTGCCGGCTTGAAAACAAAGGCGTTTGCATACCTCGGTATCCCCGAAAAGACGGAGGGAAAGGTGCCCGGCATCGTGCTCGTACACGGCGGATCGGGCGTTGCCTACGCCGAGTGGGTGCATCGCTGGGTGGAGCGCGGATACGCCGCCATCGCTATGTCCAACTGCGGTCATTTTCCGAAAACGGGCGATATGCCCGAAAACGAGAATTGGGGAACAGAGGGCTTTAACGATCGGTGGTCGTACAGTCTGTGCGGCGATTTCTGCGAGGAGGGGTATCGCGCCGTCCCGATGAATGACGTGATGTGGAAGTCCCTGAATCCGGTCGAAACGCATTGGATGCGCCACGCCGCTGCGGAGACGATCCTTGCGGCGAATGTTCTTCGCTCGATCCCCGAAGTCGATGCGGACAAAATCGGTCTCACGGGTGTGTCGTGGGGCGGCTGCATCGTCTCGGTCGCCATGGGATATGATGACAGATTTGCGTTTTCGATCCCCGTGTACGGCTCGGGCTATCAGACGGAGTCGCTCACCCGCCTCGGTCGCTATTTCCGCCGCGGACGCAATCCCGAGATCTGGCTCGCCGAGCAGAATTTCGATACGGTGAAAATGCCCACGCTTTGGCAGTGCTGGAACGCAGACACGCCGTTCTCGCTCAATTCGAACGTGCTGTCGTATCTCCATACGGTGAAGAATAACGCGGATACGCGCCTTTCCGCCGTGCATGAGATGGGACACGGGCATTCGCAGACGTGGGTGCGTCCCGAATCGTATGTATTTGCCGATTCCGTTGTCAAAGGCGGCAAGCGTCTGCCTGCCGTATTCCCCGACGGAACGGTGGTGAATTCCGACGGAGCGGAGATCGTCGGTGCGAAGGTGTATTACCTCACCGCACCGTTTGCGTATACACAGCCCGAGGGAGATGCGGACGGCGTGATGACGGAAGCGTGGAAGATCCTGCCGCTGTCCTTTGCGGACGGAAAAATCGTCGGCGAGATTCCTGCAGAGGCGGTCGGATATTATTACGAGATCACCTCCGTGATCGGCGCGGACAGCTGCGTGAGTACGTCGGTGTATACGGAGCGGGCAGCAAAATAAAACTGAATCATGCAGAAACGGACAGATTTTTTGGAACTTGTCCGTTTTTGCGTTGTCTTGCAGGCCGGATGCGGTATAATACTCATGAAAGGGAGGGGAACAGATGAAACAGATGCATATGGAGCTGATCACCTCCGATTACGGCGGCGTCAGTATCGGAATCTATAAGGTATGGGCGGGGGAGTCGATTCTTGAGGCAATCCCGACCTTGCATGCGCATGAAACGTATGAGATGCACTTCGTGACAGACGGAGCATATACATTTACCGTGCAGGATCAAGCGGTCCCTCTCTCCCAAGGGCAGTGCCTGATTCTGAAGCCCGGTACGGAGCACTATTCTTACGATAAAACGGGTGACTGTACCCTTTTCAGTCTGCACCTTTCCGTGGAAAAGACGGAGGTGCCGGACGGATTTTATTCTTATTTCAGCCATGCCCTTGACGAAGCAGCCGGTGTACCGTTTCCGGTATCCCACGCTCTTTTGCAGCATGTGCGGGCGTTTGAAAAAGAGCCGTTTGTTCTGACGTTCGAGGTGTACTGTCGGCTGAAGGTGCTCGCCGCGCAGATCGTGTACCGGCTGTTTTGCGATATAGATGCCTTCGGAGACGAGACGCAGAATCCGGCAAAAGTTCACCGTATGCCGGATACGGCGTATCTGATCGAATGTATGGTGAACGAACCCTCCTGCACGCTTGCGGACATTTCCGCACGGATAGGGTATTCTCTGCGGCATACGACGCGCATCATAAAGACCATGTATGGGAAAACATTGCGTGAGATCCGGCAAATCCGTGCCATGGATCGCGCAAAAACACTCCTTGTGAGCACAGATAAAACCGTAGAGGAGATTGCCACGGAGGCAGGATTCAGCGGAGCATCTGCGATGCGGCGAGCGTTTCAGGACGGAGAAAAAACAACGCCGAGCGCGTACAGAAGCCTCGGCAGAAAAGGAACGGAGAAGGACGATGGAGAGTAAGCGGTATTGCGCCCTTGCGCTGGATATGCAGAGAAACGTGGTGGACGGCTCGCCCGAGACGCTCCGGGATGCCATCCGACGTGCGGCAGATCTCAGGATTTATACGGAGTTCCGCCATAACGAACACATCGACGGGGCATCCGATAATAACGAAATGATCCGCGAGGTTTCCGATTTTCCTGCGACGTACCTCATTGAGGACCGATGGGCAGCGGGCATCATGACGCTCCGTCAGCCGGTTACGCTCCCCGACCGCTTCGGCAGCCGTTCGTCCATGTCGTTCTTTATGTATAATGAAGACGGGCATCAGGCGTTTGCGCGCCCGTATCTTGACAGCCATGGCTACGATGAGCCGAAAAACCCCGACCCGCATTACGGCGCGATCGGCACGTCGAAATACCACACGCTTTCCGAGGATGCGTGTGCGGAGGCACCTTCGCAGAATTTTATCTACGATTTTTATTCTTTCAAATTTTTCGTGCAGGATGTGTGGGAGGAGATCTACGCCCACGATGCGGACGGAAATACGATCCGCGGCTCGGCTGCCGCCCTCGATGAGGCGTCCAACGCCGGACAGAATCTGAAGGTGGCGATCACGGGCATTTGTGAAGGACTGTGGGACGAGACGAATCTGCCCCGTCACGAGCTGTTTATTGAGTGCGGACCGCATTACTACTACAGCGAAACGGGATATATGGTCGCCGAAACGCGCCCGTTTGTTCGCGTCCGTCCGTCCGTTCCGATGGTGTACGAGCATCAGAATTGGGACTTCGGCTGGGCGATCGTGCGCAGTGACGGACACGTCGCCGGTCGGTACTACGATCCGTATACGATGCGTATAAAGCACACGTTCTCACGCCACGCCATGCGCTGGTTTACAAGAAAATAAAGACAGGGGGGAGCGGAAGCTCTCCCTGCTTTTTTACCGCACGCAAAAAATTCCGATATAGGTTGAAAATCCCTGCGGAATGTGTTACAATAAAATATCACAATCGCTTATGCGAATAAGGAGAACGGTATGAAAGTTTTGGCTTTTGACTTCGGTGCCTCCAGCGGCCGCGCCATCATCGGCGGTCTGGAGAACGGCAAACTCACCCTCGAGGAGGTCCATCGCTTCGATAACGAGCCCGTCTACATAAACGGCGGCTTCCATTGGGATCTCCCCCGCCTCTTTCACGAGATCAAGCAGGGTCTTGTCAAGGCGGAAAAATACGGCTACGAAAGCATCGGTATCGATACGTGGGGCGTCGATTTCGGTCTGCTCACCAAGGGCGGCTACCTCCTCGGCGATCCGTATCACTACCGTGACGAGCGTACCGCGCCCGTGCTGGAGGCTGTCCGTAAGCAGATCGGCGACGGTCCGCTGTACAGACAGACCGGTATCCAGACACTCGCGTTCAACAGCGTATATCAGCTCCTCGCTACGAAACAGAACGATCCCGACGTCTATTCCGTCGCGGACAAAATGGTGCTTATGCCCGATCTGTTCTCCTACCTCCTCTGCGGTGAGGTGGTCGCTGAGAGATCCATCGCATCCACTACGCAGATGCTTGATCCCGAAACGAAGGAGTGGAATCTGCCTTTCCTCAAAGAGGTCGGCATTGATCCCGCGATCCTGCCGCGCCTGGTCGACAGCGGCGAGAGAATCGGCATGATGAAAAAGGAGATCTGCGACGAGCTTGGCATCACGCCGAAATGGATCACCGCCGTCTGCGGTCACGATACGCAGAGCGCCATCGTCGCCGTTCCGGCAAAGGATAAGGATTTCGTCTACATCTCCTGCGGCACGTGGAGCCTCTTCGGTACCGAGCTGGATGCACCGTGCGTCAGCGATATGGCTGTCGAGATGGACGTCTCCAATGAGACCGGTTACGGCAGAACGACGGATTTCCTCCGCAACATCATCGGTCTTTGGATGATTCAAGAGACGCGCCGCCAGTTCAGACGCGACGGCAAGGAATATTCCTACGCCGAAATGGAGGCACTCGCGCGTGAGGCGAAGCCGATGCAGTGCTTTATCGATCCCGATGAGCCCCGCTTCTCTCCGCCCGGCAACCAGATCCAGCGTATCCGCGATTTCTGCCGCGAGACCGGTCAGTACGTCCCCGAGACGGACGGCGAGATCATCCGCTGCATCTATGAGAGCCTGGCGATGAAGTATGCGTATACGTTCAAAAATCTGAAGAAATGCACGGGCAAACCGTTCTCCGCGATCCACATGGTCGGCGGCGGTACAAAGGACGGATTCCTCTGCCAGATGACGGCGGACGCAACCGGCGTTCCCGTGATCGCAGGCCCGATTGAGGCAACGGCGGCAGGCAACATCGCCGTGCAGCTCATCTCCGCCGGGGAGATTAAGGATCTCAAAGAGGCGCGCGCCATCATCGCGGATTCGTTCTCCGTTGTCGAGTACAAGCCGCAGGACAGCGGATTCTTCCGGAATTACGACAGATTCTGCAAGATCGTGAAATGATCAAAAGGGCTTCCGCCGAAAGACGGAGGCCCTTTGTCCGTTTTTGCGCTGTGCCTCATCGGATATGCGGATGTTTTCCGTTGAAACTTGCCCCGAATTGCTCAACTGCCCGTTAAGTTTTGCACGGAAAGGTCAAGAATTTACGAAAAAGCGGTTGACATTAAACTCAATTTGTGGTAGAATTTCATGTGATAAGCTGGCGGAGTACCCCCGCTTGCCTTACATACTATTTTTAGAAAGGAAATCCCCCATGAAGAAAATTATTTGTCTTCTTCTCGCTATGCTGCTCGTTCTGCCCCTCGCAGTTGCCTGCAACAATGACGAGAAACCCCCGGTAGTAACCGGCGACAACGGCGATGCAACCGATCCGGCTGATTCCGGCGACGCTACCGACCCCGCTGATTCCGGCGACGTTACGGATCCGGGCAACACTCCCGCTTCCAGCAACAAGCTGGATACCTCTGCTATGGATTTCGGCAATGCTGACTTCCACATGGTCGCTTTTGACTGGCAGGCTTACTCCCACTACTTCTTTGCTGATGAAGATTCCTCTGACCCGATGCAGAGCGCAATCTACACCAGAAAGAGCATGATCGAGGAAGAGATCGGCGTAAAGATCTCCTCTACCCTGTACACCGGTTACGGTGACATGTATCCCGCAATCGACCAGAACGTCGGTACCGGTGACGACTCCATTCAGCTCGCACTGATCCACTGCATCTCCGGCGTTTCCAACTACGCTTCCAACGGTACGATGTTCCCGCTTGAGGAGCTGCCGAACCTTCAGCTCGATGCTGAGTGGTGGAACCAGGAGCAGATGGATGCGATCCGTCTCGGCAAGAGCTACTTCTGGGGCGTTAACGACTTCATGATCCCGACTCCGTACATCGTATTCTTCAACAAGGATATGGTTGACGAGCTCAATCTTGAGAATCCGTACGACCTCGTTGCAAACAACCAGTGGACGCTCGACAAGTTCGACGAGATGGCTCGTGCTGCTACCCGTGACACGGACACCAACGGTACCTGGGACGATGCCGATAACTACGGTATCTCCTACTACGATGGCTCCGAGCTTATCTCCTTCTGGTCTTCCTCCGATCAGTACGTCGGTAAGAAGAACGAAGACGGCAAGCTTGAGATCGTTCTGAACACCGAGAAGGCTGTCGATATCCTCGAGCTGATTGCAGACTGGTCCAAGGATCACGTTACGCAGATCTCTGTCTCCGGTAACGGTCTCGACTGCCTCGGCATGGATTCCAATCAGTGCCTGTTCTGGCTCTCCAACGTCGCATCTGCTGAGATGCTCCGTACCTGCGAGGTTAACTACGGTATTCTGCCGTTCCCCAAGTACAACGCAGAGCAGGAAGACTATATGCACCTCGACTGGGGCGGACTGATGGGTGTTCTCACCACGATCCGCGATCCCGAGATGGTTGGCGCAGTTGTTGAGCTTCTTGCATACTACTCCGGTGAGACTGTAATCCCCGCATACTATGACAAGGTTCTTGACGGTCAGCTCGCACAGGATCCCAAGTCCTCTGATATGCTCGACATCATCTTCGATACGGTTATTTATGACCCTGCAGTTAACTACTTCGGTCTGTCCGGCTCGATCTTCAAGCTGTTCTATCAGCCTTGGTTCGATGCTCACCTGAAGGGAACCTCCCTGTTCGCTTCTACCTGGCAGGAGCACTCTGCCGCTGCTGAAAAGCAGATCGAAGACTTCTATGCAGCTCTCGAGCTTACGGAGTCTCTGAACGATATGATGGGCTAATCCCCACGTATTGACAGGAAATCATTTCGCACAGCCCCCTCCTTCCGTGTATGCGGGAGGAGGGGTGTTTCCGTGAGGTGGTCCTTGCGGGTAATTTTGCAGGGAAAGAATTGACAAAAACGTTCTTACATTTTTCTTTTTTCACCGCTTGCAAACCAAATTCACATTGTCAGGAGACATTGTAACTTGAAAGAGTATTTTTTCAGTGATAGAGAGAGAAATATTTTTTCAGAAAATGAGGTAGCACTGTGAACGCAGAAATCAAGTATCAGCAAAAAGGTATCAATCATCCACTGTTGAACGTGAGTCATTCACACGATCGGGAACTTGAACTGATCCAGATCGTATCCGGTACGGGAAATGTCATCGTAGGCGATACGATCGAGGCCTTTTCGGAGGGCGCAGTTCTTCTGATCGACGGTGCAGCACTGCACTACATATGCCCGGATCCCGACGTGCCGTATATCCGTAATAAAATCATTATCGACAAAACGCAGATTTATGATTTTGTGCGCGGATTTATGCGCGGGGGACTGGTGTTCTGGCAGGCATCCGAGAGCCAGCAGAAAGAGCTGGACGAGCTGTTCTGCCGTGCAGTAGCCGCTTTCCGCGAGGAGAAGGAGCTGCTCGCCTTTTCGGAGGTGTTCCGCATTCTGCATATCTGCACCGGATTTGATCGGAAGCGCGAGAAGGAGTACTGCGGCGTCGTCGCGGATATTATGAATTATATCAACGAACGCGCGCCGGAGAACGTATCGCTCAATGAGATTTCAGAGGTACTGCATAAGAATCAGTACTACATCTGCCGCGTGTTCAAGCGCGAGACGGGCATGACTGTCCACTCGTATATGAATTCGCTGCGTATCTCTGAGGCGAGAACGCTGCTCCGCGATACGGGAATCCCCGTCGCCGAAATTGCCGATCGGACAGGCTTCAACGGGCTGTCCAGCCTGACGAAGAGCTTCAAGAAAGCGGTGGGTATGACACCAACGGCATACCGCAAGAAATTCCGCGGTATCAGTGATGCGGAAGAATAACGATAAGAACGGCGATCCTTACGGATCGCTGTTTTTTTGCTGTCGGTGACAAAATGCTATTGACAAATGAGTGCGGATGCGATATTATAATAGTATCAAAAAAAGGAGACAATTCAATGAAAAAAATCATTTGCATTTGCCTTGCTTTGCTGTTTGTTCTGTCCGCATTCGCTGCCTGCGGTACGGATACGCCGCCGGCTCCCGTTTCAACCGGAGATCCTGCCGATGTGTCCGGCGGGGATATAACGGACGCCGATGCGGATACAACCGCTGCTGAAACGGAGCCGCCCGAACCGGAGCGCGCGCACCGTGTTCCGGTTGCCGAACTGGATTTTGGCGCGGAAGAATTTCACGTTGTCGCGTTCGACTGGCAGGCGTACTCCGATCTTTTCTTCGCCGAAGAGGATTCGTCCGATCCGATGGAAAGCGCCATCTATATGCGTAAGTGCGTAGTAGAAGACGCTCTGAACGTCACGCTTACACACACAATGTATAAGAGCTACACGGATATGTATCCGGCAGTCGATCAGAACGTCGGTACGGGCGATGACGGGATGCAGCTGATTCTCATGCACTGCATCTCAGGCGTTGCATCGTACGCAACGAGCGGCGTTCTGTATCCGTTTGAGAAGCTTCCGCACATCGATCTCTCTGCGGATTGGTGGAATCAGGAGCAGATGGATGCCCTCCGCCTCGGAAAAAGCTATCACTATGGCGTCAGCGATTATATGATCCCCACGCCGAATACGCTTTTGTTCAATAAGGATATGATTGAGGATCTTTCCCTCGAAAATCCGTATACCCTTGTTGATGAAAACCGCTGGACGCTCGATAAGATGGAGGAGATGGCGCGTGCGGCATCCCGTGACGTCAATAACGACGGCGTGTGGGATGAGGGCGACATCTACGGTGTCGGCGGCAACGGATACCTGAATTTCTGGTCGGCGTGCGGTCAGTTCCTCGCACACAGAGGGGACGATGACAGAATCGTGTTTGATATGAGCACTGAAAAGGCATTTGATGTCATCGAAACGATCGCCGTGTGGTCGCGCGAGCACGTTTCGCACGTTCCGTCCACCGGACAGGAGAGCGATCTTTTGAAGATGCAGTCCGGTCAGGTTTTGTTCGCGCCCGGCAGCCTCGGACCGAGCAAGAAACTGCTGGAAAGCGATGTGAATTACGGTATTTTGCCGTATCCGAAATATAATGCAGAGCAGGAAAACTACCGTTGCTTGGACTGGGGCGGATTTATGGCCGTTCCCACGACGATCCGCGATCCCGAAATGGTTGGCGCTACCCTGGAGCTGCTCGCTTTTGAGAGCGCTGAGACGACGATTCCCGTGTTCTATGACAAGGTGCTCTCCGGTCAGCTTGCACAGGATCCGGATGCGTCCCGTATGATTGATATTATCCTTGAAAACATTTGCTACGATCCCGCGATGAACTATCTCGGTCTCTCCGGCAGCGTGTTCAAGATTTTCTACGCGCCGTGGTTTGAGGCGCACATGGAACGCAGATCGAATTTTGCCTCCCTGTATGCTGAGCACGCCGAACCGGCACAGAAGCAGATCGATGATCTGTATGCCGCGCTCGAGCTCACCGAAAGTCTGAACGATATGATGGGCTGATCCTTACACAAAAACCTCCCCATAA
>JAFTUH010000052.1 GCA_017466375.1 Clostridia bacterium
ACTTTGCGGCGGCATAGAAAAACAAATTGCCTTGCGGAAAACCACGCGTTTCTTTGCGCGTGGCGTATACCTATCTTAAAAATGGACAGGTATATGAGATACTTTATTATATAATATAAAGCCCGAAAAGTCAAGTGTAGGGGTATGACATTATTTCATACCCCTATTAAAATCCAGAAGATTATATAATTCTTTCACAGAATTTCGTGCATTTTTGCATATTAAACATTGTAATCGCGGTATTACAAATTGTCGCGGCTTTGATTCATGTTTTGCTTTGTAGTATTGATCGAAGAAATCAACATTCTTCTAATGTTACCGCAGTCGTGCATAAGAGATTTTGAGATGTCTTCTGACAAAATTTCGGATTTTTTTAAGAGTTCAAGCCAATACTCCGTTTCATAGCACTCTTTTAATGCAATCTGTAATTTTGAAACGAAATCGGCTTTGCTATGCGCATATTTCGCCTCTCTGATATTTGCTCCAATAGACGTTGCACTGCGCTCCAATTGATTGTTAAGAGAATAGTGTCCCTTGATGCAATCGGTTATTTTTAAAATTTTTACCGCAAACTCCATAGATAAATCTGCGAGCTTATTTTCTGCCATAACTATCACCTCTTAACATAAGCATAATTCAAAACTTGAAGTAAAGCAATAATGAAATCGTGCTTCGCACGATGAAATCCTCGCAAGGCTCGGATGAAATCTTCGGAACTGCCTCAGATGAAATTAAATCCGCCTATCTTAACCTGCTGAAAAGCAGATTTCATCGCTCAGCGATTTCATCCACGTCAGTGGATTTATTCCGCTTTCGGCGGATTTAGTTGAAAAAAGCACTTGCGGATTGCAAGTGCTTTTTTCTGGAGCGGATTACGGGGCTCGAACCCGCCACCTCCACCTTGGCAAGGTGGCGCTCTACCAAATGAGCTAAATCCGCATATGGTGCCTCCGGTCGGAATCGAACCAACGACACGGGGATTTTCAGTCCCCTGCTCTACCAACTGAGCTACAGAGGCAACCTGCAGCCGTAGATGACCTTAGGCTACTTGGCGACCCGAAGGGTACTCGAACCCCTGACCTCTAGCGTGACAGGCTAGCGTTCTAACCAACTGAACTACCGGGCCATACTGGATGCAGGGGAAAATGGTGGGAACAATAGGGCTCGAACCTATGACCCTCTGCTTGTAAGGCAGATGCTCTCCCAGCTGAGCTATGCTCCCATTTCGTGCACAACTTCCTCACAAAAACGGCTTTTCACTCGCTGTTTTCGGCTTCGGTTTTGCCCGCGCTCCCTGCGACGTGTTATATTATACTATACTCTTTCCCGTTTGTCAACACCTTTTGTTAATTTTTTTGATTTTTTTTATTTTTTTATTTTTCGCCCGTTTTTCCCTGTCAAATCTCCTTTTTGCACCGCGCGGCGATGTACCACCGATCATCCGTTTCCTCTGCCGGCGTGAAGTCATAATCGGCAAAAAATCCGAGCACCTCAAACCCTGCCTTCGTGAGCGCACGGCGAAGCTGATCCTCGCTGAAGCACCGCTCCCTTTGAACAGTATCTGTGCGAGTATACGTGCCGTCCGCTCTCTCCGTAAACACGGTCAGATCAAAATCGCAGATGCCCGTTTCCTTATCGTACAGATTGCGCCAGCAGCAGACTGCGCCGCCCTCCTCGTCGTCGAGGATGAAATCGTTCTCCCCGTAGACGTTCTCGAATTTATGCGGCGTATTGACGTCGAACAGAAACAGCCCGTCCGGATTCAAATAATTATGGACAAGCGAAAAACACCGTGCAAGATCGCCGCGGCGTGTGAGATGATTCACGCTGTCAAGGCAGCAGACAACGGCGTCCACCGTGCCGTACAGCTCAAATTCGGTCATATCCTGAAGCAGCAGAAGCACACCCGTAAGCCCTGCATCCGCGATCCGGTCCGCCGCCGCCGAGAGCATATCCTCGCTCCTGTCGACCGCGGTCATATCGTACCCGCGTCGGGCAAGTTCGATCGTCATGCTGCCCGTCCCTGCTGCCAGATCAAGCACGAGCTGCGGCTTCTCTTTCGCAAATCGCGCAAACTGCGCCTCCACGAAATCTGCCCAGCGGACGTAATCGATCTCCGCGTTCATGCGGTCGTAGATCGGCGCCATCACGTCATACGGATTCTCGTACGGCATTATTCTTCCTCCCCGTTGAGGCGAGCGAGCACACGGACATAGCCGTCGCTCCCGTACTTCAGCGCACGGTTGACGCGGCTGATCGTCGCCGTGCTGAGTCCTGTCTCCTCGGCGATCTCCGTATAGATTTTGTTATCGTCCAGCATCTGCGCGGCGGCAAGGCGGCGGGACATCTCCGAAATCTCCTTCACCGTGCATAGATCCTCAAAAAACGCGCGGCACTCCTCCACCGATTTCAGTGTCAGGATTCCCTGAAAAAGGCGCTCCGTGCGCTCGTCCATATAATTTTTTGCCATAGCTGTCTCCGTTTTCTTCATATTATTATATCTGATGCTCTCCGAGAATGAGCGAAGCGATGTCTTCCGGCGCTCCTCCCGCGATATACTCACCGACAGGACGCGGGGCGTTTCCGATCGCCGCCAGCAATTTTTCGCGCACAAGCGGCACACCCGCAAGGCAGGATTCCACCTCCGCGATCGGTGCCGTGCCGAAGTAGTCGCCGTACAGACGGATCTCACCGATCACGCCGCGGGTAGCCGTGTACGATGCCGTAACCGTTCCGTAGGAAAACCGCGCCGTGAGCTCCGTCTCGTGACGGGCGGATGCGCCGAAATTCCACGCCCACGTGCGGTATTTCTCCTCAGCAAGGGCGCGGATACCCTCCTCCTCCGCCGCGGTGAGCGTCCCGATCTCACCTCCGCCGCCGATCTCCTCGGCGAGCAGGCGCATGAACGCCTCGACGTCCACGTTCTTCGGGAAATCGGGGAAATCGCGGATATTCATCACCCGGCTGCGGACGCTGGCAATCCCCTTCGTGCGGATCTTCTCGGGATGGACAATGAGTGCCTCAGCCAGTACGGAAAGATCCGCGCCGAATAAAAGCGCGCCGTGATGGAGCTGTCTCGCCGAGCCGTCCGAACGGCGCACGACCGCCTGCGCGTTGCCGGAAATCTTCCGTCCGTCGGCAAGGATATCATTTCTGCCGCCGAGCTCCGCAGGCACGCCGAGCCGATTCAATACGCGCAGAATCGGCGCCGTAAAGCGGGCAAAATCGATGCCGCCGCCCTCCTCATACGCCGTGATGAACGTATAATTGACGTTGCCGAGATCGTGAAAGACGGCACCGCCGCCGCTCAGCCGACGCACCACGGCGATCCCCTCGCGCTCCGTATACGGGACATTGACCTCCGCCCACGTATTCTGATTTTTACCGATGATAACCGATCGGCTGTTGCGCCAGAGCATGCGGATATCGTCTCCGCCGTTTTGCAGGAGGTACTCCTCCGCGGCAAGATTGAAGCACGGATCGGTTGAAGTAAGAAGAATCGTGCGCACGGGCATCTCCTTTCGTGGGTTTTTACTTATATATTATAACGGATTATTTCAGTAAAGTAAAGCGTTAATTTGTAAAAGCGGGAGATTTTTCCGAGAAATCTCTTGACACAGCACGGGCTATATGCTATCATATAGTCGTGCCAGACGGCACAAAAGGCAGGGGTGCGTCGATTTTTATCGAAGCTGAGACGGAGTGATCCGAACCCTATAACCTGATACGGGTAATACCGGCGTAGGGAGCTGTTCGTTACACGCTTCAAAAAGTCAAAAACATTGATTTTGCGATCCGGCGTACGGTACCGAAACCGTGCGGCGGATTTTTTATATGCGCCGCGATCCCCGTCTCTCATCGCAACAATACGGAAAGGACATACGAATGGCTATCCGAAAAACAGGGCACCGTTTGATCACCCAAACACAAATTCTCGCGGAGTGTGCGATCATGGTCGGGTTGGCAACCGTGCTCAGCCTCATCGAATTATGGAAAATGCCGCTGGGCGGCTCGATCACGCTGCTCAGTATGCTGCCTGTGATGCTCATCGCGCTCCGTCACGGCACAAAGATCGGGCTCGGTTCGGCGTTCGTCTACGCGTGCGGTCAGCTCTTTCTGGGGCTCTCCTCCCTCATGAGTTGGGGCATGACGCCTACGATGTGGGTCGGCTCCGTCATTTTTGACTACCTGCTCGCGTTCACGCTGCTCGGCTTTGCGGGCGTATTCAAAAAGCACGGCGTGCGCGGCGCGCTGGCAGGCATCATCCTCGCGTGTGCGCTCCGCTTCATCAGCCACTTCATTTCCGGCGCGATCTTCTTCGTCGTCTGGTGCCCGTGGAGCAATCCTGTTATCTACTCGATTTGCTACAACGGTGCGTACATGGGTGTCGAGCTTCTCCTCTGCATCGCGGGCGCGTCGTTCCTCCTTGCGGCAAAGCCGATTCGCAAGCTGATTTGGATGTGATTCTGCAATTGCCTAAATCCTCATAATATTCGGCATGCGCCAAACAACAGCCGTCCTGCCTTGGGATCGGCTGTTTTTGTTGCTTTTGGAGCGCTTCGGTGGTATAATACATACATACACTCCGCTTTGAGGTGAATCATGTACACATTTGTTTCCGTAACCGTTATCGCCGCCGTGCTGTTTTCGGGCGCGGCATCCGTATTGGCAAAGAAGCGCTCTCTGCGTATCGGTGCGTTTTCCGTCTCGCTCGTTCTTCTCGCCGTGGGGATCTTGTGCCTGATCGCGGCCTCGGTCCTCTCCGGGCGCATCGTATCTGATCCGGCACTGGATGCTGAATTTCATGCGTGGGCAGAGGATGCATACGGCGCATGGGCACGCCTGTGCGGCACCTTCTCTGCCGTGATCGGGGGCGTGCTCCTGATCGCCGCGCTGATCCGCCATCCTTTTGTGAAGATCCGGACGTTCTCAGCCGCGATTGTATCCGTGCTGATTCTGTCCGGCGGCGGCATGTACGCTGTCACCGTGCAGAATGCGACTGCCGATCTTATCACGCCCGTGTATCTCTTTTCGATCGCGTGCGCGTGTCTCGTGCCGATCTGCATCCCGTACGATGCGGCATTCGCGCTGTTTTTTAAGCCGCGCAAAAAAACCACTGCCGAAAAAAGATAATCCCGTAAGATTCCCGAAAAAATCCCGTTATATCCTACGAAAGGAGGGACGCTCATGGAGGACTGTCGGATTGTGGCGCTGTTTCTCGCCCGCGCGGAGGAGGCAATCGCCGCACTCAATGAGAAATACGGACGGCTGATTCGCCGCATTGCTTTGAACATTTTGAAGTGCGACGCAGATGCGGAGGAGATCGCCGCGGACACCGCGCTTGCCGTATGGGACACAGTGCCGCCGCACGAGCCGGATCCGCTCTCGCCCTACGTCTGCCGTATCGCACGCAATCTCGCGCTGGATCGGTACCGCTACAACAACGCCGCGCGAAGACAAAGCGGCGGAGACGTTCTGCTGTCTGAGATCGGAGATATCGTTTCGGACACGGCGGGTGCGGAGGACGAGTCAATGGCAGCTCTCGTCGCCGCGGCTGTATCCGATTTTCTTCGCACACGGAGCGCGGAGGAGAGACGGCTGTTCGTCCGCCGCTACTGGTACGGAGACGCCGTGGAGGAGATCGCACATGATCTCGGCATCACGGCAAACAGCGCTTCGGTGAAGCTGCATCGGATGCGCACACGCCTGCGGCGTTTCTCACGGAAAGGGGAATCACGGTATGAAACGGGAATTTTTTATGAAGGCGATCAGCGGGATCGATGACGATCTTGTTTGTGAGGCAATTGCTGAAAACAAGCTCATCGGCAAAAAGACATTTGCCAAAAACAGAACATGGCGCACATTCGGCGGCATAGCGGCGGCGATTGTTGTCGTGTGCGGCGTTTGGACTGCGCTTGAAATGGGCGGATTCAACGTCGATGTAGCATGCAAAGAGGAAGCGGACTTTGCTCCGAATGCAGGGGCACCGACGGACGGCATGAAACCCGAAAGCGCAGACGGAGACTATTACTACACCGCGGACGATGCTGCGAATACGGAAGTTGCGTTTGACACATCCTCACCGGATATATGGATCGAACCGGTAAGCCGCGTATGGTACTTCATCTGTGAAAGCGGCGTCTGGACGGAAGAGGAGATCACCTACCCTGACGGTATTCCGTCTGCAAAGGAGATTCTGAACGAATACCTCGCGCGGATCGGCTCATCGGCGAAATGCATCTCCGTGACGGTGGAGACGGTCGGCGAAGAAGATCTTGAAATTGGGGGGATGATCGTACACACGGCAGGTGTACGTACGGCGCACGTGGTAATCGAAGGCGATCTCTCCGATGACGAACTTCGCGGACTGATCGCGACGGCAGGCAATCTGGCATCGGCACACTACGTCCGTCCCGTGACAGCAGACGGCGAGATCCTGCCGCTGGGCGGGGAAACGCCGGCGGAAGGCTACAACGTGAATCCGTGGAGAAAATAAAAAGAGGCCCTGCGGGACAAACCGCAGGGTTTCTTTTATGCTTCATCCGATTTATCTTCGGGCGGGACAAACTCGATCAGATCCTCAATTTTGCAATCCAGCACCGTACAAAGGCGCGCAAGCACGTCCGTATCCAGCCTTGTAATCTGATTTTTACAGTAATTATTGATCTGCGTGCGCTGCATTTCCGCCCGGTGGCTCAATTTGTTTTTGCTGATGCCTGCCTTTTTGATAAGCTCGTCCAACTTGATTTTTATTGTTCCGTACTCATTCATAACCCGCTACCTGCATTTCAGTATTGACAATTCTATTATATATAAGTTATAATAGAATTGTAAGATGCTGGAAGTCTACTGCAACTTCCTGCACATACTGAATCGGAGGAAAATTATGAAAAGTGACATCGGCATAACAAAAGAGTTAGATACACTCGGACGGCTGGTAATTCCCAAAGAAATGCGCGCCCTGTTTCATTTGGATGAGGAAGTGGAACTGATCGTAACCGCAGACGGCATCCTTATCAGAAATCCGCAGTACAGGCTTGTGAAAACCGCCAAAAGCAAATAGGCCGATACAAAACAAAAAGAGGGGCAAGCCCCTCTTTTTTATTTCTCCCGGTAAAACGGCTCTTCCGGCTCGTAGTACAGATCCGTGCCGATGAAACCGACCTGTGCAAAATCCTTCGGATTTGCACGGATGATGTAGTCGATATAACTCTCGATCATTCTGGCGGTGAGGATGTACCCCGTCGGCGTGAGATGACCGAGGCGGAACACGTCGCAGTACGGCTCGTCATTCTTCGGCGCGTAGGTGAACAGATCGATCAGGTATGTCCGGTCAAACAACTCGCAGAACTGCGCGAGAAGATCACGCACCTGCTTTCGCTTGACGTCCCGTCCCTCGGGGGTGCCGTCACTCGGCTCGCTGACGAGGAAGAACTTCGCACGCGGCTGAAGTGCCTTCATTTTCTGGATAATCTGCGCGTAGTAGCCGGCGAACGTGGGCGCGTTCTTCGTATAGTCTTCCTTGCACACGTCGTCGACCGTGCCGATCTCCATCTTCTGTCCGTGGATATCGTTGACGCCGAGGGCAATGATGTACGCCTGGCAGAGCTTATCGCGGTTCCAGAGATCGAATTTGTCGCCGAACTCCTCCATATACGCCTTCGCCGTCATGCCGCCCTTGGAAAAATTGTATACGGTACTGCCGCAGCTTCTGCCGATATACTGCCCCCACGAATACTCGTACATATCGTGGTAGACGTGCGTACCGTCCGCCTTCACCGACTCAAACTCACCCGAGGACAGGCTGTCACCGATTACGGCAATACGGCGGAAGATTCCGCAGAATCCGCCGTCCGTGACAAGGCGGTCCAGCGGCTTCTCTCCGGGCAGGACGCCCATAAATTCTTTGATGTTCATGAAAATTCTCCTTATACGTTCGCCGGCTGTTTCGCGGCGGTTTTTTTTCGTTCCATACGCTTCATCAAGCGAAGCACGATCGGACGGTTATATCTCTGCACGATGATAAACTGTGCATCAAACAGCATCGCGGCGACGGCAGAGATGAAAAATGCGGGAAAACAGCCCCAAATCAGGCTGAAAAAGATACTCACCACGGAAATGATCTCGTTGATCCAGTGGTCGAGCTCGGATTTCGACATGGTAGTCGCAAGCTGGTGCGGTGTCCGATTGGCAAAATCGTACGCGGCGGGATCGAACGTGAGGACCTTATCCTTCCATTTCCGGATAAACAGAAGGCGGTACAGCGGCTTTTCAAACCGTCTCTCCTTAAACCAGAAGTGGTTGTAATCAATGGCGAAGCGCTTTGTGATCTCGCCCATGAAGATGCGCAGACCGAAGTGGTACAGGATCATGAACGACACGATCCCCGTCCACAAAACGGCTGTGTTTTCACAGATACCCGTGTAATGAATCACGAAGCCGGCGGCGGCGATGAGGGCCGTCAGCGCCATCACGCTGTACATGAATATCGCGGGCCCGCTGAGGGATTGTTTTTTCATAAGGGATTCCTTTCCACGAAGAGGGCTCATCCTCTCACCATCACCGCGACGCATTCGATATGCGTGGTGAACGGGAACATGTCCACCGGCGTGAGCTTCGTCATTTTGTACCCGTTTTTCGCGAGATACCGTGCGTCACGGGCAAGCGTCTCCGGATTGCAGGAGACGTACACAACACGCTTCGGAGCGAGCTTCGTGAGCGAGGTGAGAAATCTCTTATCACATCCCGCGCGGGGCGGATCCACAAGCACAACGTCCGTACGCTTTCTTTCCGCGGCAAGCGCCTCCATATACTCCCCTGCATCGCCCGCAAGGAACGTCGCGTTGGAGATGCTGTTCAGCATCGCGTTGACGGAAGCATCCGCCGCCGCTTCGGGAATCACCTCAACACCCGTGACATAGCCGGCATGGGGCGCGGCAAGGATCCCGAGCGTACCGACACCGCAGTACGCATCGATCACGGATTCCCGTCCGGTCAGCTGTGCGCCTTCGATGGCGAGACGGTACAGTTTCTCCGTCTGCGTGGGGTTGACCTGCAAAAACGCACGCGCGGACACGCGGAATCGCTTACCGCAGATCTCGTCGGTGAAATAGCCGTCGCCGTAAAGCACGGTCGATTTTTTGCCGAGATTCATGGCAAGATCGCCGTCATTCACGCAGTGGACGACGGAAACAACGGACGGGCACGCCTTGACGAGCGCCTCCGTATACGCCTTCGCTTTCGTAAACGGAGATTTGCCCGTGACGATCACGACGATCGCCTCGCCCGTCTTTTGGGAGACGCGCACGAGCAGATGACGGAGCAGTCCGCGCCCGTTTTTCGGGCTGTATACGGTCAGCTTGAACGACCTGGCAAGCTGGACGGCGGTATGACTGATTTTCGAAGCAGTCTTATCCTCCAGCAGGCACGTCTTCGCCGGGATCACGCGCCCGGATGCGCTCTGATAGATGCCCGCCATCATCTCGGCGCCGACGCGCGTGAATGCGGTCTGCACCTTACAGCGGTAATTGTACGGATCCTCCATCGGCACGATCTCATCGACATGGCACATCCGTCCCATGAGGGAGATCACCTTTGCCATTTTCATGCTGAGCTGTTCTTCATAAGTGAGATTCGGCGTCTGGCATCCGCCGCATTTGCCGAAATATTTACACGTCTTTGACATAGCGGTATCCTTTCATCCGATCATTTCGTGATAAAGAAATACGCGAGGACAATCGCGCCGAGCACGATACGGTAGTAGCCGAACGCGGCAAAGCTGTGCCGGCGGACAAAGGAAACAAGGAATCGGATCGCGGCGAAGGAGACAACAAACGCGACAGCCACACCGACGGCGAGGATCAGAAGCTCCTCTCCCGTAAAGGAAAAGCCGACCTCAAGCACGTATTTGAGCAGTTTCAGCGCACTCGCACCGAGCATAACGGGGATCGCGAGGAAGAACGAAAACTCCGCCCCCGCCGGTCTTGCCACACCCGTGAGCATGCCGCCGAGGATCGTCGATCCGGAGCGGGATGTACCGGGGATGAGCGAGAGCACCTGAAACAAACCGATCTTCAAAGCGCCGGCGTAGGTGATCTCCTCCACCGACGTGCACTTGGGTGTGTCGTTTTTCTTCACTTTTTCAATCACGATAAACGCGATACCGTACACGATCAGTGCGGCGGCAACGACAGGCGGCGTCATGAGGTGCGCCTCGAGAAAATCGTCCAGCAAAAGCCCGATCACGGCGGCAGGCACGGCGGCGACGAGAATCTTCCCCCACAGGGAGAACACACCCTTTCGCTCTGCCGGCGACTTCTTTTTTGAAAACGGATTCAGTCTGTTAAAATACAAAACGACGACGGCAAGGATCGCGCCGAGCTGGATAACGACGAGGAACATATTCCAGAACGCATCGCTTACGTTCAGCTTGAGAAAATCCTCGGCGATGATCATGTGTCCCGTACTGGACACGGGCAGCCATTCCGTAATGCCCTCAATAATACCGAGAAGAATCGTTTTCAGAATCTCGATCAGAAGCATCGTTTACTCCTCCCCGCCTGCGCGGATGATATCGCCCGCCTTCACGGGAACAGGTACGACCATGGAAAAACGCATCAGCGGGTGCGGAGCGGCATCGATCGGCGCGCCGTCCGCGTCCCGCATATCCGTCCCGACGAACGGGATGCCCGCTTTTCCGGGCGTGAGCAGCTCCATCGGCGCTCCCGATACGAGCTTATTTCTCTGTATGAATGTCACACGTCCGTTTTCATCGCTGTCCGTCTCCGCCGTGGCGAGGTACGCCTTCTCGCGGATGTAGCCGGGCGCAGTGACAGTATTCGCGCTCTCATGCGGCGGCGTGAAATAGAATCCGGTATGGTATTCTCTGTGCGAGACGCTTTCCAGTTCCCGCTTCCAGACAGGATCGTACACGTATCCGGCAGGATCGGCAAGGTACGCATCGATCGCCATGCGATACGTATTTGTGACGACGGCGGTATAGTACGCACTCTTGACGCGTCCCTCGATCTTGAACGACGTGATCCCCGCCTCCATCAGCGCCGGGATGTGCTCGATCATGCACGTATCGCGCGAGCTCATGACAAAGCTGTCGCCGTCATGCTCCTCGATCACGATGCGGTCATCGGGACGCTTCTCCTCGGTGATGACGCGCTCGTTATAGATCCAGCGGCACGGCTGTGCGCACCTGCCGTGGTTGGCATCGCGCCCGATGAAATAATTGGAAAGCAGGCACCGTCCGCTGTACGCAATACACATCGCGCCGTGGATGAACGCCTCAAGCTCCAATTCGGGCGGCGTATTTTTACGGATCTCGACAATTTCCGACATGGTAAGCTCACGGGCGAGCACGACGCGGGACGCGCCGAGCTGATACCAAGCGGTACACGCGGCGGCAGAAACGGCGCTCGCCTGCGTGGAAATATGTATCTCAAGGGAGGGGGCGACCTCCTTGACGAGCATCAGAACGCCGACGTCGGAAACGATCACGGCATCGACGCCGATTCTCGCGAGCGTACCGAGATACGTGCGCAAAGCAGGATACTCATCCGTCCGCGGCATGACGTTGACGGTGACGTAGATCTTCACGCCTTTCCCGTGCGCAAACTCGACCGCTTCGGCAAGCTCGTCATCGGTAAAATTGCCGCTGGCTGCGCGCATGCCGAACGATTCACCGGCGAGGTAGACGGCATCCGCGCCGTAGCGGACAGCGGCACGCAGTTTCTCAAAATCCCCCGCGGGGGAGAGAAGTTCGATCATCCCTCCACCTCAAAATCCAGGCAGAGCCGCGTGTCCACGATAGAGCGCACGAACGTTGCCGCCTCAACGTGAAGCGAATTCGTCTGATACGCGGCGAGTGCCTCCGCATCGGTAAACGCGGAATCGAGCATCATATCGGCAGAGGAGGACGCAAGTGCGCCCGTATGCACTGTAATGGACAGAAGTCCGGGGATCTTGCCTGCGAGTGCTTCCAGCCGCTCTTTCGCCTCGGCGATCTTGCCTGCCCGGTCTGCTTCGGGAATCTCGTCCTTCAGTTTCCAGAGGATTACGTGTTTTATCATGGTAGGGAGTCCTTTCGGGGGGTGTTTTTATTCTGATTCTACTGTCTGCAAACAGTGGGTTGGATGCACGAACCGTTCGTGCAGGAGACACGATGTAGGAGGGGCGTGTCGCGCAGCCCCTCCTACGACCTCCTCCGCGCACAAAGGGAGAGGGAGAGCCCTCTCCCTTTGGAATCCCTCTCCTCATAGCGTTTCTTCAACGAAACATAAGCTAACATACCACTTATGCTTCATCTTGGAGGAGAGTCATGATCGAGCTTTAGTGCGTCCATAGCGTAAACGCGATCGTAAAAGACGCACCTGCGGTGCGAGGAGTCGGTTGGGATTCTAACGTACAGTTTTCGATCGGAAACAGCACGCGTGGACAGCGGTTTTGTTACAGACAGACATTACCGCGATCTTACAGACGTACCGTCAGCGATAGCAGAGGGGTTACAAGACGCAACGGCTGCGTTTTAGCGGAAGTGGTACGTTAGCGTACATTTACCGCTGCACCACAGGGGATAGTGGTGTCGGAGGAAGGGGATCTTTCTCCCCTTCCTCTGACCGTGGCGGTGGTGCAGGAGGTGTTCCACGTTTAACACCTCCTGCATAAAACCTCACACATTCATTATCACCGGCAGAATCATCGGCTTGCGCTTCGTCTTGGAGTACAGATACTTCGACAGATCATCCTTGATGTTCTGCTTCATCTGCGTCCATTCGATCACGCCCGCATCGATCGTCTCCGTGAGCGAATCACGCGCAATCGTGCGTACCTGCTCCATCAGATCCTCCGCCTCGCGGACGTAAACAAATCCGCGCGAGATGATATCCGGACCGCTCATGATCGTGCGCGTCTCGGCATCCACCGTCGCTACGACAACGATCAGGCCGTCCTGCGCGAGATGGCGGCGGTCGCGCAGCACGATATTGCCGACGTCACCGACGCCGTAGCCGTCCACGAGCACACGCCCGGCAGGCACCGTACCGGCTCTCTTGCACGAATTCTTGTCAAGCTCCAGCACCTGTCCGATATCGCACACGAAGATGTGATTCGGATTCATGCCCATGTACTCGGCAAGCTCCTTATGCTGCATCAGATGGCTGTACTCGCCGTGGATCGGCATGAAATACTTCGGCTTCACAAGCGCGTGGAGCAGCTTGATCTCCTCCGCGCAGGCGTGTCCCGATACGTGAACCTCCGCCTCCTCGTGATAGACGTTCACGCCGCGGCGGTACATCTCGTTGATGATCTTGCCGACGAGCTTCTCGTTGCCGGGGATCGCATGCGAGGAGAGCACGACAAGATCGCCCGAGGTCAGCTCGACCTGGTTATGATCGGAGAACGCCATGCGGTAGAGCGCGGACATCGGCTCACCCTGCGATCCGGTCGTGACGATCGTGATCTTGTTCGCGGGATATCTGCCAATCTCGGAAATATCAATGAGGCAGTTGTCCGGCACGGTCATGTAGCCGAGGCGGGTTGCCGCGCCGACTACGTTCAGCATACTGCGTCCCGTGATCGCGACCTTTCTGCCGTATTTCGCGCTGTAGTTGATAATCTGCTGTACGCGGTGCACGTTCGAGGAGAACGTCGCGACGATAATGCGCTTATCGACATTATTCATAAAGATGGAATCAAGCGACGCGCCTACCTTTCTCTCCGACGGCGTATGACCGCCGCGGCCGACGTTCGTGGATTCGCACATGAGAAGGAGCACGCCGCGTCTGCCGTACTCGCCGATGCGGGTGAGGTCCATCATCTCGCCCTCGATGGGGGAGACGTCAATTTTGAAGTCGCCCGTATGGAGCACGACGCCGACGGGAGTCGTGATCGCGATACAGCACGCATCCGCAATCGAGTGGTTGACGCGGATGAACTCCGCAGAGAACGCACCGAGCTTGACCGTATCGCCCGCGGAAACAGTCGTCATCTTCACCTTGTGCGGCAGTCTCTGCTCGGCGAGCTTATTCTCCAGAATACCGAGCGTCAGCCGCGTGCCGTAGATGGGCGGATTGATCGTTCTGAGCACGTACGGCAAAGCACCGATATGGTCCTCATGCCCGTGCGTCAGCAGAATGCCGCGCAGCTTATCCACGTTCTTTTCCAGATAGCTGATGTCGGGGATCACAAGATCGACGCCGAGCATCTCCTCGTCGGGAAATGCCAGACCGCAGTCCACGACGATCATATCGTCACCGTACTCAAGTACGCAAAGATTCTTTCCGATTTCGTTCAGTCCGCCGAGCATCATAACGCGGAGCTTTGTGTTGTTTGCTTTTTTAGCCATAAAATCTTCCTTTCGGTTTTGTATGTTTCGATACCTGTCCCGATCATGGCAGACGTACACACGGATTTTAGGCAGAAATACCCCGTAAACAGGCAGACGGGGCTTACACGCATCGTTTTCTTACACGACAAAAAAACGCATTTTCCCAAGCATTCTCCGAGGGCGGCGGAGGGAGGCTTGCGGACAGACAGCGTGCGGTACATCCTCAGTGATTCGTATGTTTCAATAAAAATGATAAGGTGCGCGGAGAGCGAAAACGGTCGCCGCCGCGCGATCACGGACAAAATATCTCAATTTTATTATAACACGGCTTTTCCCACCAGTCAAGAACGATTTGTAAATTTTCCGCCGCTCACAGCCACGCAATCACCCACGCAAGAGTACCGAGCAGGGCGATCGCCGCACCCGCACCGGAGAAAAACAGCGTCACCGCCTGACTGCGGCGGGATTTTCGCGCACTGGCAGGATAGCACACGTTCCCCTCCTCGACGATGCGGGACGCCTCGCGCACCATATCGTCCTCGCTGAGCGGCGTCTCCCCCTCCGAAACACCGCGGCGCAGAACGAAATACGCCTCCTCAAACAGCTTGCTGCCCGTATCCTTGACATAAATGATTCTTTTCTCACTTCCGCGCACGCGCTTTTCCTCCGTTTTCTGATTCTTACCATCAGTATTGACAGTGAAAATTCCGCCTATGCGCCTGCCTCCGAAAAAAACAGCCGGCTCACGGCACAGGCGAGAAACACGCAGAAGATCATGACGCAAGCCGCTGTAAAAAAGGCGTGGCGTGTCCGTCTCACGGGCGGTTTCCCCCCGATCGCCGTGCCCGAGAAATAGACAGTGATCACATACACGAGCGTATCGGACGAGCCCATCAGCACGGAGGCACAGAGGGCGGCAAAACTGTCCGCGCCGACCGAAGCGAGAAGATCGGCGTAGGCGGCGGTGGAAGCAGATCCCGACACGGGACGGGTGACGAGCAGCGGCAGAATCTCCGCGGGGATCCCGAGCCTTGCCGCCGCACCGCCGAGCGCCCCCGTGAGAAGATCGACTGCACCCGACGCGCGGAACATGGCAAGCGCGACACATAAAGCAATCATGGTGGGAAGAAGGCGGACGGCGGAGGTGAGTCCCTCCCTTGCCCCCTCCGTAAAGCGGGCGAAGAAATCCCGTCTTTTCGACAGCATGGGGATCGCGGCTAAAAGGAGCACGCACGGCATGATCGCCCCCGAGAGGATCTCAATCACGGCGGCGCCCCCTGCCCGCACGGGCGAACAAACGGCAGAGCACGATTCCGAACAGCGCACACGCCGCGGAGGTGATCCACACGGGCAAAACGATCTCATACGGACGGGCAGCCCCCGCCGCACGGCGCAAAGCGATCAGCGTAGTCGGCAGAAGTGCGGGCGGCGCTGTCGCAAGCACGGACAGCGTGATCATATCGTCCGTGGCGGTATCGGGCGTGGGATTCTCCTCTTGCAATTTTGCCATCGCGGACAGTGCCAGCGGCGTTGCCGCGTTGCCGATGCCTAAAATATTCGCACTGACGGAGGCGGTGATCTCCTCGCATGCCCTGCCCGATCGCCATGCATCAGGAAACACGAGCCGCAAAACGGGCGACAGCACCCGGGCAAGGAGGCGGATCACCCCTGCCTCCTGCAATACGCGCATGACGCCGCACCAGAGTGCCATCATCCCCGCAAGAGAGAGCGTGAGCGTGACCGCCTGCGCTGCGCCGTCCACGATCGCATTGGACAGTGCGCCGAAATTCCCCGTGGGGATCGCCGCCGCAACCGACACCGAAATTAGGATGAAAAAGCAAACGCCGAGCATGCCGCACCTCCGTTTTCGACAGAAATCATCCAACAATCTCCGATTTCTTCCAATTATCTCCCAAAAATAGGAAATAATTATTTTTTTGATAAAACCATTGACAAAAAAGGAAATCCATGGTAAAATTAGTAAGTAAATAGAAAAAACGCACGAACCGTGCGGAATTGTGGAGGGAACGCAATGAAATCCATCGGAATCGTACGCAAAATTGATGAACTGGGCCGTATCGTTCTGCCCATCGAGACACGCCGTCAGCTCGAGCTGGAGCCGAAGGACGGGGTGGAAATCTTCGTGGACGAGGACAGAATCATTCTGAAGAAGTATCAGCCGTGCTGCATGTTCTGCAATGACGGCGACGACATCCTGCTCTTCAAGGAGAAGAAGATCTGCCGCAAGTGCCTCATGGAGCTGAAGAGCAAGGAAGCCTGACGCTCTATTCTATGCCCGACGGGGCGAAAACAGACCAAAAAAACACCGCCTCTCACGAGACGGTGTTTTTGTTTGCGCTTATTTCAGGAACTTGCGTGCAAGCCAGATGCAAAGGCAGGCACCGGCTACGCCGAAGATCAGAGAGCCGATCCAGCCGCCGATAGACAGACCGATCGCGCCGAGGATCGCCGCAATGATACCACCAACAAACGAACCGACGATACCAAGGATGATGTTGCGGAGCAGGCTGCCGCTGGACTTCATGATCTTACCTGCAATCCAGCCGTACAGAGCACCGAGCACGATGTTCACGATGATTCTGATAATCATATGTATACCTCCATAAAAAATTACCGATTTTCCGATACCGCGCGTCGTGATTTGTGAAAAAAACAACGATTTTTGCAAGGACATCTTGTGAATCGGCACGATTTGTACTATAATAGATATATCGGTGCCGTCCGTTTTATGCCTTGCGCGGTACTGTATTCATTATACACGAATCCCCTATAAAAATCAAGTATTATTTCGACACATCCTTTCGAAAAGGAGATCTTTATGCAGAAATATTCGGTCAGCGGCATGATGTGTGCCGTATGCGTATCCCACGTGGAGAAGGCGGTCGCCGCCGTGGACGGGGTCACCTCCGTCACGGTAAGTCTGCTCACGCACTCCATGGACGTCGAGGGAGGTTCCCCGAAGGCGATCATGGCGGCGGTCAAGGCGGCAGGCTACAAGGCTGTCCCCGACAAGGGAGAGGGTGATGCGTTCGCCGACACGCAGTCCCCGCCGCTGCTCAAGCGGTTTTTACTCAGTCTGATTTTCCTCGTGCCGCTTATGTATCTGAGCATGGGACAGATGATCGGTGCGCAGATCCCCGCCTGCATGACGGGCACGGACGGCGCGGTATGGTTTCTATCCGCACAGCTCATTCTCACCGTCCCCGTCTGCGTGATCGGCGGATCGTTTTTCGTCGGCGGCGTGCGCGGGGTTTTGAACAGATCCCCCGGCATGGACACGCTCGTCTCCCTCGGTGCTGCCGCGGCGATCGGATACGGCATCTTCGCCCTGACCGAGGTGATTATCGGCACGGTGACGGGAGATGCCGCACGCGTGGACACGTACCGCCACGACGTCTATTTTGAATCGGCGGCGATGATCCTGACGCTGATTACGCTGGGCAAATGGCTGGAAGCGAAAAGCAAGGGACGCACGACGGACGCGCTTCGCTCCCTTGCCGATCTCGCACCGAAAACGGCACACGTGATCCGCGGCGGTACGGAGGTATCCGTCCCCGTTTCCGAGGTGAAGGAGGGGGATATCTTCCTCGTCCGACCGGGTGAGAGAATCCCCGTGGACGGCATCGTTACGGACGGCGTATCCGGCGTGGACGAAAGCGCGCTCACAGGCGAAAGCATGCCCGTGGACAAATCGGTCGGCGACACGGTGAGCGCGGCGACGGTATCCGTCAGCGGTGTGCTTTACTGCCGCGCGACGCACGTGGGCGAGGACACGACGCTTTCCAAAATCATCAGGCTCGTCCGTGAGGCGGCGGCGACGAAAGCACCGCTTGCCCGCCTCGCAGATAAGGTCGCGGGCATTTTTGCACCCGTAGTCACAGTGATCGCGATCGTCACCCTCGCCGTATGGCTGATAGCGGGGGAGGATTTCCGATTCGCGCTGGCGCGGAGCATCTCGGTGCTCGTCATCAGCTGTCCGTGCGCGCTCGGTCTGGCAACGCCTGTCGCCGTCATGGTCGGCAGCGGTGTCGGTGCCCGCAAAGGAATCCTGTTCAAGAGCGCGGCAGCGCTCGAAAACACAGGCAAGGTGACAACGGTCATCCTCGACAAGACCGGCACGCTGACAGAAGGCGCGCCGTCTGTATCGACAATCATCCCGGCGGAGGGAGTCACAAGAGCGGAGCTTCTCTCCCTCGCCTGTACGCTTGAATCAGGCAGCGCGCATCCGCTTGCCCGTGCCGTAACGGCGCTCGGTGAGGAGGAGGAAATCCCGATCCGGTCGGTTGAAAACTTCACCGACACGCCCGGACGCGGCATCACGGCAGCAGTGGACGGCGAACAGGCACTCGCGGGCAACCGTGCATTCGCCGAGACGTGCGCCGAAATTCCCAAGGCGATCCGTGAGGCGGCAGAGGAGGCGGCAAATCGCGGCGAGACACCGCTGTTCTTCGTGAAAGGCGGGGTGTGTCTCGGCATCCTCGGTGTATCGGATACGGTACGCCCGACGGCCAAAGACGCAATCGACTCGCTGCACAAAATGGGACTGCGCACCGTGCTTTTGACAGGTGACAATCCGAAAACGGCGGCAGCAGTCGCAAAATCGGTGGGCATTCCCGAGGCGGACGTACGCGCAGGCGTGCTCCCCGACGGCAAAGAATCCGCTGTCCGCGAATCGCTGGCAGACGGCATGGTTGCCATGGTGGGCGACGGCATCAATGACGCACCGGCGCTGACACGCGCCTCGGTCGGCATCGCGATCGGTGCGGGCGCGGACATCGCCATCGATGCGGCAGACGTGGTACTGATGCGGAGCGATCCGTCTGACGTAGCGGAGGCGATCGCGCTCTCCAAACGCGTGATCCGCAATATCAAGCAGAATCTGTTCTGGGCGTTCTTCTACAACGTGATCTGCATTCCGGTCGCGGCAGGTGTCCTGTATCCCACGCTCGGACTTGTCTTGAACCCGATGATCGCTTCGGCAGCGATGAGCTTATCGAGCTTGTTTGTGGTGACGAACGCACTTCGTTTGGAAAGAAAATAAAAACGCAAGGAGATACAACTATGTGCAATATCGCAGGTTATGTCGGGGACAAAAACGCTGCCCCGATTCTCATGAAAATGATTTTAGCACAAGAGGGGCTGGATGCGGGATTCTTTTCCGGTCTCGCCGTTCATGACGGGACGCGGATCTCGTACCGCAAAACAAAAGGCGATTTCGGGACGCTTCTGCGGGAGACCGATGCGGAAAAGCTGATCGGAAAAACGGGCATCATCCACGGACGCACACCGTCCGGCGGAGACGCTTCGTGGGCGCATCCGTTCGTCACGGAAAAGGACGGCGAGATACAGATCTGCTACGTTGCCAACGGCAGCTACGGCAAATTCCGCCCGTACAGGGAGGCGTTCGATCGGATCGCGGACAGTCTGGAGGCAGACGGCTACACGATCCCCTGCAAGATTTATGCGAATATGCCGCAGTACAATCATGTCGCCGGCGGCGCGTCCGTACATATTTCCGATATCATGTGCCAGCTGATCAGCCGGTACAAGGATCACGGCGCGGACACAGCCGAGGCGATGGCGAAAGCATTCATCGAGATGCCGAGCGAGATCGTCGGTCTCGTCCTCGACAAAGATGCCCCCGACCGGATCTATTATTCGAGAATCAATATGCCCATGTTCGTCGGATTCGACGCGGACGGCGCGTATCTTGCCTCCTGTCCGAGCGCGCTGCCCGACAGTGTGACATCGTATAAGCTGCTCCCTGCCCTCTCCTCAGGCGTCGTGTACAAGGATCGGGTGGAAACGGTGAAATTCCCGCAGTTTGCGCGCAAGGTCCGCGGTTTCAACAGAATCTCGGAAGAAAACGCAAAAAAAGCCGTCCTCGCTCGTCTTTCGGAGGGAGAGGCAGATATCAACGAGCTGCGCGCCGCCATCGTGGGAAAGAAAAAAACGGAGGATCTCCTCCAGACGGAGCCGCTCGCGTATTTGGTGCTCACCGAACTGCTGCACGAGGGCAAGGTCAAAGAGATTCACGGCACATGGGAAGTCGGCGGTCAGATCGCGCCGAAGATCCGCTTTGCTTCCGTATAACCGGATACATACAAAAGCCACCCGATTGGCACACCTGCGATAAAGCAGGTAGAACGGTATAACCTTAAAAAAGGCTATACCGTTCTTTTTTCCAAATCCAACCACCGGTTGACTTTACTTCACAAAAAATATCTTTTTGATATGTTGGATGTTATAAAAAACAATGATATAATGATTACAGTGATCACGAAAATACTTTCAAGGAGAATTTTTTTATGAATATAGGAACAAATATATATACACTCCGCAAGGAAAAGAAAATTACTCAAGCACAGCTTGCCGAAAAGCTTGGCGTTTCGGAACAAGCTGTTTCAAAATGGGAGAATGATCAATGCGCTCCCGATGTCAGTCTCTTTCCAATCATTGCGGAATTTTTCGGTGTCTCCATAGACCGCCTTTTTGGGTATCATACAAGCAGCTATAATGATGATGTAGAAGCAATTATGAAGGCTGCCGACGACAGCATGAACACATATAAAGAAATTGAGATTATCAGCGAGGGCTTGAAAAAATATCCAAACAGTCCTGATTTGAAAATCTATCTTGCATTTTCTTTGTCAATGGTTAATCGGATTTCAAAAGATGAAAAAGAAAAGCATGACGCAATCGAAAAAGCTGTTAAAGTCTGCACAGAAGTCGTAAATACTTGCGGAGATATTAAAAAAGTAGACCGAGCTCTTAATATGTTGCGAAGAATATATTGTGAAATAGGTGAATTTGAAAAAGCCGTTGATGCGGTGGAAAAAAACAGCGCAAATGGATATAGACAAAAAATCGTTGGAAAGGCACAAATATTAGAATACCGTAAGGATTATTTAGAGCACGCAAGATTTACTGAAAACAGTTTGTTTGAGTGTTATTTGATTATGGATCAACTTTTTGAACTAAAAACAATAGCCTTACTTGAACAAAAAGAATATGAAAAAGTGCTGTCTTGGTGCTGTGCTCACGAGAAATTACTCTCGATTTTTGATGAGGGCTGCGAAGATTTCTTCGTGTGTCACAAACTTTGGAACTGTGAGGCAAAAGCACAGGCATACAAGAAGCTTGGTAAAAAAGATGAATGTTTGCAGGAATTGAAAACA
>JAFTUH010000053.1 GCA_017466375.1 Clostridia bacterium
CTACGTATTCCGATACGGATGCACTTGCAGGCACGCTCACGCAGCTGATGGCAGACACCCACGGTGCAGCTTACGCGAAAAACAGCACCGTTATGGATCTCTCCCTGCTCGTCTCCACGGACGGTGCACAGACGTGGAATGATGCAAAGCTTACGGACATCCCGCTCAACGGTATCGAAATCCGTCTTGATTATCCGGCAGGCACCTCTGCTGAAACGCACGATTTCAAGCTGATCCATATGTTCTCTGAGGATTCCATGCGCCACAGCGTTACCGCAGGTGAGTGGGAATCCCCCGAAATCACGGAAAAAGAGGACGGCCTCTACGTACGGATGATGGGCTTCTCTCCCGTAATTCTTGCGTGGGATCAGCCGGCTGACGGCGCACCTGCTGAGAACAGCCCGTCCCTTGCACGCATCGCGATCCCCGCAGCGGTTGTCATCGCAGTCGCTGTACTCGGCGTTGTGATCGTAAGAAAATCAAGAAAAGAAAACGCATAAGTCAAGGCACCCGATCGGCTGACTGTCGATCGGGTGTTTTTGTCAGAATAGCGAAAGGGACAACATTTTTCCATGGACTGCATTGGTTGAATTTGATATAATGCGTATGTATATTTTGGCGTGTTTCGCCATCAAAGGAGAAGCGTATGAACGTACAAAAGAAGATCCTTTCATTCATGCTGGCACTCATCATGCTGTGCGGTTTGATCCCTCCGATCACCTTCACAACAGTCGAGGCCGCTGACACCGCCGTCGGTGAACATATTCTGAACGCCGCATACACCGATCAGGAAATCGTTGTCAACGGTATTACTGATCCGGGCCTGTCATTTTCCACGAATATCACAGACACCGCACTTGTCGGTGCTCTTTGGAACATGGAAAACCTGTACCTCATGATTCGCAATCAGGATAAAGAAAGACTGATTGTCACCGTCAACGGCGTGAAGCTGACACCTGAAAACGCTGAGATCAAGTCTTCGACGAACAAGGTGCAATCCGAGTACGCTGTGAGTTTCGAAACGCTCGGTGTAACATTCAACGATTTTGGCAAGAAGATCGATGCTTCCATTCAGGTAGGTTCTACCGTTTGGGAGGGCAAAATCGTGCTCACGAGCACCAAGTGGCTCGCTACGGACACACCTACCCGCCGCATCGCCGTTTCCTCCTCCAGCACGTACCGCACGGCAATCGTTGCTGAGGACGCTGTGCCGACCAATCACCAAGGCGTCAGAAAAACCACGCTCGGCTTCAACTTTTTTGACACCTACAATCCGTCAGGGCTCAATCCGCGTTCCATTCGCTCGCAGGTAACGCTGAACGGCACAGAGTTTGCTGATATTGCCAACGCAAACACCACAACGGTTCTTGAATTCACGTTCACACCGAATAAAATGCCCGTATACGATCTTGGTATGGACAGTGACTTCATGCCTAACGTCGCAACTTGCGGTCTGAATATTGCAATCAGCAAGGCAGGTCAGTTAGGCACCGCCCCGATGGGTATCGTAAATACCGAAGCTGGTCTTGTCTTCGTTGCGCAGAGTATCGCAAACAACTACTCCTACGTTATGAACAGAGAAGTTGGCGACACGGTACGTATCGGCATCATCTGGAAGGCCGATCAGTCGATGATCCTCACCGTTGACGGAAAACAGGCTGCTGTTTTCCCCTACGTTTCCTACTATGCGAGATAC
Organism: Clostridia bacterium; assembly: GCA_017466375.1. Lineage (GTDB taxonomy): Bacteria > Bacillota > Clostridia > Oscillospirales > CAG-272 > SIG701. The sequence continues at coordinate 1,697 of JAFTUH010000053.1, forward strand.
GGTGCAAAAGCACCCGAAAGCACCTCCGTATCGTTCGGCTGTTTCCGCTCTATTGACAGTGCAAAAAGCGCCGCTGACGATTTCGACATGGATATCACCTCGATCGCAATCGGCGTAAACAGCGGCGATTCTATCCTTGACTCGCTCACGTTTGAATCGCTGAGAAAGAGAAACTCCGATCCGAACAACATTTTCTCCGATCTGTTCCTCGCTGCCAAGCACAAGGCAGAGCCCTTCCCGTCCACTATGGATGTTACCTGGGAAAGCTCTGACCCTTCCGTTATCGACCCGAAAACAGGTAAGCTGACGATCCCGGAAGGTGCAGGCAAATCGGTTACGATGACCGCAACGATGCCGGAGATCGGCGTGTCGAAATCGTTTGATCTGTTCGTGCCCGGCACCGAAAAGGCAGAGGACATTCTCGTCAAAGTCAGTGACCGTGTCACCATGGACGGCAAGGGCGTTCCGTACAACGAGCCGATCTTCACCCTTGACAAGAGCAACAGCAGCATCATCCGCGATCTGAAAGAGACGAAGACTGTCAACGTAATCGTCCTGAAGGACGGCGACGATATCACCCGTCTGAACGAGAGCATGGTCACGATCTGGACGAGTGATGACAACGAAACGTACACGCAGACCGATAATTTCAAAATGCTCCGCGCCGGTCAGTATACATATCTGTACGATTTTGAAGCAACCGGCCGCTATATTAAAGTACACACCACCACATGGCTCGCCGCAGATGCCGACTTCACCGGCCCGATCGACGGCATGATTGATGCGTACTACAGCGACGTTTTCGGTGACAACGGGGTTCCGTTTGCCACGAAGTCTTCCTTGACAATCGTCAACAGTGCCGATACTGCCGCATTTGATACCGTTCACGCAATCTCCCCCGCCGATGCAGGCGTAAAGTGCAAGACGGCTGACTGTGCCGACGTACGCTTCTTCCTCGGCAATGAGCTTCTTTACCACTACTTTGACGGCGAGAATTTCTTCGTCCGCATTCCGAAAATCCCGGCAGGCGGAGAAGCTGCGCTGACGATTTACTCCGGCAATGCGTCCGCTATGAATATCTCTAACAAAGAGTACGTATACGAGGTTGTATACGGCACACGCGAAGTATACATTGAACACGGCGAATACATGGACGGTCCGAACGGTATGCTGTACGCATTCATTGACGGCGGTCACGGCTCCGGTCCGTTCTACTTCAAACGTTCCTTCAACGAAGGCAGAAACTTCTGGACGCAGGAATCCGCAACAGGCTCCAATGACGTTGTGTCGGCAGCACGCGGTGCACTGTACGATCCTGAAAACGGACGTATTGTCGTCCAGGGTTCCACCAAGCCGGTCGAAAATAACCCCTTCTACCAGGTATCCGGATTCGTATACTCCGACAACCTCGGCGGTATCTGGAGAAAGGCAACGTACACTGTTGAGGGCGATCCCTTCCCGCTGTTCAACTCCTACGGTCAGCCCGTAAAGCTTGCCTCCTCCGACGGTGAGGACGGTCCGGGCGTTGACTACGTTGTTGCATTCGGCGGATACGATTTCGTCGGCAACGGATACGATCCCGAGAAATTCATGGAAATCCCTGAGACTGAGCTTCACAAGATCCCGTGCGTAAACCGCGTTGCGTACACCACCGACTGCGGTAAAACGTGGGTCATCGGTCCGAGCGTTATCCGCGACTCCGACTCGGTTGCCATTTCCAACTCCATCCGTGAGGTTGGTATCACCGAATCGTGCGTCTGGGAAGCAGAGGACGGCACACTCATTATGATGAGCCGTAATCAGTATCCCGACGAGTACCATTTCGCTGTCTCCTACTCCTACGACCACGGTCTGACGTGGCAGGAGGAAGCTTCCGATTCCAACATTTACGGCACCAATACCGAGCCCGTTCTTTTTGACTACGACGGCAGAGATCTCGTGATCTGGGGCGGCAATACCACCTTCGGTCAGACCTCGTTCCGCCGTTATCCCATCAATATCGCGGTTTCTAACGATAATCTGCAGACGTTCGGCGGCATTCAGGACGTTACGTCCCGTACCGCTTTCCAGGGCATGAACACTGCTACCCGTATGGACGTTACCAACCCGTTCGCCACGCAGATCGGTGACTCTGTCATCCTTTGCTTCTCCGGTGAGGGCGGCTTCACGATGCGTATCGACGAGTTTGGTGACTACTTCTTCCGCACGAAGGGTGCCTATGACTCCTTTGAAAACACAAATACCGAGTACGAAGGCTGGGCAATCATCGGCGGTGCCACGGAAGTAAGTGCCAAACACGCAACGGACGGCGGCAGATCCATGCTGATCAACGCAGAGACACACGTTGTCCGCTCGATTCCTTCCCTTTCCAAGGGCACTGTGTCGTTTGATCTCTGGATCGACGATGTTGCACAGACCGACTTTGCGTTTGAGTTTGAGTCTTCGTTCGGTATCCACTACGGCGATGCTGCTCCGGCGGCTTTCCGTCTGACCGGCAATAAGCTTACGTGGAACGGCTCGGACAAGGCTGTAAACGTCGATCTCAAAAACGGCTGGAATACGTTTGTATTTGATATCGATCTCGAGAGCGAGGATCCGTTCGTTAAACTCTCCGTAAACGGCGGTGCAGCTACGGAAGCTCCGATCTTCAACGGTGAGCTCCACAACTACATCTGCTTCATCAGCTTCAATCTTGACGGAAAGCAGTCCTACTACCTCGACTCCTTCCTCGTTGTAGATAACGACCCGATCATCTACACCGAAAGACGCACGGAGGCAACGCTCGACGAGCTGGCTGAGGTATCCTCCAATCTGAAGGACACCTGCAAAACGGTAGATCAGGCAAAAACGCTTCTGAGCGAAAAAATGGCTGAGGCAATGGGCGAGGCGTTCAATGCAGACAACGCTGCTTTCTACACTCTCAATCTCAGCTACTCTCTCGATGACGGCAAAACGTGGACGGCTGCCGGCATCTCGGATATTCCGATTGAGGGCGCTACCGTACGCATTGACTACCCTGCCGGCACTTCGGCGTCCACTCATGCCTTCAAAATGATCGCTCTGTATGACGAAAGATCCTTCCGTCACGAGTACAGCGCAGGTGATTTTGACACTCTGCTTCTCAAAGAAGGCAGCGACGGTCTGTACGTACGCATCAGCGATTCCTGCCCCGTCATGCTTGCGTGGGAGGAGCTGCTCGATCCGATCCCGGATACACCGGACACGCCTGACGTTCCGGATTCGCCCGCCGATTCGGACACAGGCTCCACGGTGATTGTCATCGGCGTCTGCGCAGCTGTAATCGTGCTCGCCGCTGTTATCGCTGTAATCTTTGTAAAGAAGTCCAAGAAAAAAGCCGCATAAAAACAAATCACCGGAATCGGTCGGCAAAAATTGCCGGCCGATTTCTGCGTATCCCTCAAAACACGTCAAATTACTATTGCTTTTTTTTGAAATTTTTGCTATAATTGATATACTTATACTTATATTCTTTAAGATTCGAGGATACGTTCATGTACAGTACAATGACAAAACTCCTGTCTATCATTCTTGTGGCGGTGATGCTGCTTCCCATGATTCCGCCGATTCCTGCAGCTGCGGACACGCCGCTGCTCATCAGCCCGCGAAGCACTAACTATCTGTACGCTTCGTACGCAACGCAGGAAATTCTGACAAACGGCATGGCAGTAGAATCCGGGTGGAATCTCTCCACTCCCGTTTCCGAAAAGGCGAAAATTGCTGCGCAATGGGATCTCTCGACCCTTTACATCGCAATCAGCAATCCCGATGCCAAGGCTGTATCCGTTACGCTCAACGGTATGACAATCACGTCCGGAAACGGTACTGTCGGCACCAATCCGCTCAACACCTGCACGGAATATGCCGTTCCTTTTGAAACGCTTGGTACAGAGATTTCCAATTACGGTGCAACCGTCTCCGCCTCCGTCACGGTAGGCAACGATACATGGAGCGGCACAATCGTGCTTTCAAGCATTGAATGGTTCGCAACGCAAAGCGTTGATCTCCCGAATGCATCCCGCGGACGCAGCCGCCTCGCTCTCGTTGAGTTGGACGGACTTCCGACTGCAAACCAGAATGTAATCGTTTCCGCAGACGGTCTGCACTTTTATGACCGCTATGACGAAGGCGGCGCAAATCCCCGTGAAGTACGCTGCTCCGGGTCCTACACGTTCACGCAGTTTGCCGACAGATCCACAAGCAACGTATTGGAGTTCACGTTCCATGCAGACGCGATGCCCGTGTACGAGCTCGGCTATGACAACGAGTTCTACTCGTATATGCCGACCGCCGGCTTCGGCTACTGGATGACAGACGATGATCCGGTAGGCAAAAACCCCTACATGGCTACGATGGGTATCATCAACACGGATGTCGGTCTTGTATTCGTCGCACACAATGATGCAAAAGACTACACCTATGTACTGAACAAATACGTTGGAGACACGTTCCGCGTTACAACGCTGTGGAACCCCGATGACAGCGTCACGATTCTGATCGACGGCGCGGAAATCGCCACATATCAGGACATGAGCTACAAGCCCTACTTTATGACTGTTCCGCGCAATCAGCTCTTCATCTACAACCAGCGTTCTGTATTCCCGGCTGAAAGCGCTGCGGACAATTTCGAGATCTATATCACGGATATCGCGGTCGGTAAAGGCTACGGCGACTGCATAACGGATTCTTTAAGGTTTGATACGATCAAAAACGAAAACGCGGCGGCAGGCGAGATCAAAACGAATCTCTTCCTCCCCGCCTCTATCTCCACGCCTCATTTTGAAATCGCTGCTAACATCGTATGGGAATCCTCCGATCCGGATGTCATTGATCCCTTGACCGGTGCCGTCACCAGACCCAATCAAAACGGAAAGACGGTTACCCTGACGGCTTTCATTGAAGAATACGGCGTTACCAAGAAGTTCGATCTGTTCGTCAAAGGACAGAATCCGAACTCCGATATCCTCGTAATAACCAAAGATACAGGTACAACAAAGGGTGCCGGTGTCGTATTCGACGGTGATACCTTCACACTGGATACCACCAACAACAGTCTGATCCGCGATCTCGGTGAGGTCAAAACGGTAAACGTCATCGTCCTGAAAGACGGCGACGACATCACCAGACTGAACGAGAGTATGCTCTCCGTATGGGTGAGCAACGACAACGCGTATTACAGGCCGACCGATTCGTTCAAGATTCTCCGCGACGGCGCATACACGTACATCTACGATTTTACCGCAACAGGCCGTTACATAAAGGTCCACTCCAATACGCACGATGAAACTGATCCCGATTTCACCGGACCTGTCAACGGCATGATGGAAGTCATGTACAGCGACGTTTTCGGTGACGGCGGCAACGCATTCACCAACGCAAACACGATAATCCTCAAAAACAACGGAGAGAAGGCCGTTTATGACCGCGTGTACGTCTTCTCCCCCGCCGAGGCAGGCGTAAGCTGTGTGACGGCTGACATGGCGGACGTTCGATTCTATCTCGGGGACGAGCTTCTCTATCACTACTGCGACGGTGAGAAGTTCTACGTTCGCGTCAGCAAAATCAAGGCAGGCAGTGAAGTCACGCTGACCGTTCTCTCCGGTAACCCGAACGCGATGAACATTTCCGACAAGGAATACGTGTACGAGGTCGTATACGGCACGAGAGAAACATTTACAGGCGGTCAACGCTGGCTTACCGAGATGGCGGACGGCTCTTATGCCTCTTTCCATCCGCAGGCCGTCAGCGACAAGGATGCGTGGTTTCAAATCACCTATGATGACGGCAGAACATGGTCGGATTCCATCATGGCAAACGGCACCGGATCGCACCTCGCTGTTCCCTACGACGTTCTTTATGATGAGGAAAGCGGACGGATGCTCATGTACGGAAGCTACCGCGTGAATTGGGATCCTGTTGAGACCGAATACCGCGCCATGTACTCCGATGACGGCGGCAACACCTGGTTCGTCTCTCCGATTGTGTATACGAATCCCGATCTGACCGGCGGACTTGCCAATTATCTCGGCATGCTGAAGGTTTCCTCCTACGACGGTGAGGACGGTCCCAACGTAGACTATGTCATTGCTGTCGGCGGTCCCGATATGACGGACACGGACTATATCGGTGACTATCCTGAAAATGCAGGCACGACGCTCTACAGTACGGACGGCGGTAAGAGCTGGATCACGAGCATGAGCTGCATCCGCTACCCCAAAGGTGTGGGCGAATCTATCCGCGAAACAGCTATCTGTGAGCCTACTATCATGGAGAATGACGATGGTGTGCTTGTTTACTACGCCCGCTGTCAGTGGCGAAACGTCTATCACTTCGCAGTAGCATTCTCCTACGACTTCGGTATTACGTGGACGGAGGAGGCTACGCTCTCCAACATCTACTCAACCAATACCCAGCCGATTATGTTCGATTTTGACAACGCGGACATGATTGCATGGGGCGGCAACCTCGCCTGGGGCGCAAGCACGTTCCGCCGTTATCCTTTGAACGTTGCTGTCTCTTATGACGGCGGCATCACCTTTGAAGGCATTCAGGATCTCTACTGCAGAACCGCTTACCAGGGCATGATTACTGGCAACCGTTTTGATACGACCAACCCGACGGCTACCCAGCTCGGCGACAGCCTTCTCTGCTTCTTTGAAGGCGACGGCTCGTATCAGATGCGCATTGACGATTTTGCTGACTATTTCTTCCTCACGAAGGGTGCTTATGACTCCTTCGAGAATGCAACGCCCGAATACGAAGGATGGGCACTCACCGGCGGTATGATCGAAACGGCCGATGACAGAGCTACGGACGGGGCACGTTCCATGCGATTCAGTGTCGGCGCCTCTGCCGTTCGTTCGATCCCTTCCATGTCGAACGGTACGATCTCGTTTGATATGTGGATCGACGATCCCGCTGCGGCTGACTTCTCTGTCGGTCTGCAGTCCTCTTTCACACTCGATTCCGCTATCGCTGCTCCCGTTGCTTTCGACGTTAAGGACGGTATGCTGACCTTCCTTGGCAGCACTGCCGCTGTTGACCCCGCACTGAAGGCCGGCTGGAACACGTTTACCTTTACGCTTGCCCTTGACAATACCCAGCAGTCCGCTTCCCTCAGCGTGAACGGTGTCTCTTTCAACGCCCCGATCAACGATGGCGCGATCAACAACTATGTTTGCTACGTACATGTGAACTGCGACGGACCGCAGATCTACTACATGGATTCCTTCCTCGTCGCGGACAATGACGAGATCGTTTACGTGGAAAAAGAGACCGCTGTCGTGGCAAATGAGCTCACCGATGTACCGACTGCACTGCAGGCAGCGTACGCAAACACCGACGCTCTTGCCGATACACTGACACAGCTGATGCTCGACGAATACGGCTCCGCATACGCTCAGAACAGCAAGATCATGGATCTTTCCCTGCTCGTCTCGACGGACGGTGAACAGACGTGGAAGGACGCAAAGCTTTCCGACATCCCGATCCGCGGCATCGAGATCCGTCTCGACTATCCCGAAGGTACGTCACCGGAAACGCACGATTTCAAGCTGATCCATATGTTCTCGGCAGACTCCCAGCGTCACGGTGTAACCGCAGGCGATTGGGAATCCCCCGTCATCACCGAAAAAGAGGACGGTCTGTACGTCACGATGCTCGGTTTCTCCCCCGTTGTTCTTTCCTGGAGTGACGGCACGGAAGCACCGGCTGATACGGCATCTGTCACACCGGTTCTCTGGATCGGCGTAGCAGTGATCGCGCTTACGGCAGCGGCTGTAACCGTAATTGCAAAAAAACGAAGAAACGCATAACCCCCATCGGTCGGCAGACATCTGCCGGCCGATTTTTTATTCTTTGACGTTCCAAACGCATTTTGTCCGATTTTCGACGCCAGCATCGCACAAACACTATTGATTTTTTGTAAAATCTTTGCTATAATGGATAAAGCGGTTTTGCCGCACATTTCAAGGAAATCGAGGAATACCCTATGGCATCCATTTTTCAAAAGGTTCTTGCATTCTCGCTGGTATGCGTCATGCTTTTCGGCATGATTCCCGCATTCCCTGCAAATGCAGAATCCTCCAATACAGCAGAGGCAGCAGAGAGCACAGTCATCCGCGCATCCTATGCGGAAGCTGCCATTAAGCTGAATGGCAATCCGAACGAGACAAGCTGGAATCTGCATACCTCTATCGACACAGCACGTATCGGCGCACAGTGGGATTACGGTACGCTGTATATCGGCATCAAGAATCCCGATATCAAAGAGATCACCGTTTCCGTAAACGGCACGGTCCTCTCGACAAGCAATGCCGAAATCAAGAATTCCGCGAACAAGAAGAACACGGAATACGCTGTATCTTTTGAAAAACTCGGCGTTGAAATTACGGATTATAATACGGAGCTCTCCGCGATCATCCAGGTAGGGTCGGAGATGTGGGAGGGCACAATTCTCCTTACGAGCACGTACTGGGTCACGCTTCCGAAATCCTCCCGCGGCTTTGATGCGCTCGCAATCACGGATATAAACCGTGGCGCAACGTCTGCCCAGGGTGTAAAGGATGATAACGGTCTGTTCTTCTACGACAGATACAACGCCCGCGGCAACAATCCGCGCGGAATCCGCACCATCGCCGCGTATACCGACACCAAGGATTTCGGTGCCGCACTCACTGACATGAGCCGCACGACTGTCATCGAATTCGACTTCCACGCAGACAAAATGCCGGTCTACGAGCTTGGTGTAACGGATAACACGTTCTATTCCTACATTCCGAACGCAGGCTTTGCGGCATGGATCACGGGCAAGACGGAGTCCGACAACAAGCCGCTGATGGTCTCCTTCGGTATCATCAACACGGAAGCCGGTCTTGTCTTCGTTGTACACGATGATGTAAAGGATTATACATACGTTTTAGACAAGCAGGTAGGCGATACCTTCCACATCGGTCTTGCGTGGACGCCGGACGGTGATCTTGCATTTTCGCTCGACGGTACGACTGTCGCCGTTTATGAGAGCGTTTCTTTCAAGCCTGTATGGTGGGAGCTTGCCGAGGGGACTTTGACCTTGAACTGCATCCGCGCCCTCAAGGCTGCCGAAAGCGATGCGGACAACATCGAATTTGATATTACGAATCTGAAGGTCGGAAAATCGAACGGCGATTCCGTCATCGATCAGATTACCTTTGAGAAAATTGCAGGCAAAAACACCTCTGCCAATGCAGTCACGACTGACCTTTCCTTGAGCGGCATCACGATCAACGATCCGTATCTCGACACCGTTTACCCTGTCGTTTTTGAAAGCTCCGATCCTTCCGTGATCGCAGCCGACGGTAAAGTTATGCGTCCCGCAGAAAACGGAAAAACGGTCACGCTGACGGCAAAAATCGAGGCACTCGGCGTCACCAAGACGATCGACGTGTATGTACAGGGCGAAAATCCCTCGGCAAGCACGCTTGTGACGCAGAACGATGTCGTCACCTACAAAATGAAGGGCATCCCGTATGATGCGCCGACGTTCACGCTGGATACGACCAACAACAGCGTTATCCGCGATCTCGGCGAGGTTAAGAAGGTGAATGTTGTTGTTCTGAAGGACAGCGATGACATCACCCGTCTGCATGAAGGAATGCTGACAATCTGGGTAAGCGATGACAACAAGGCGTATCAGCAGACCGATTCCTTCAAACTTCTCCGTGACGGGCAGTACACCTATCTGTACGATTTTGAAGCGACCGGCCGCTATATCAAAGTACACTGCACAACCCATGACACGACCGATCCCGACTTCACCGCGCCGCTGGACGGCATGATCGAAGCGTATTATGACGAGGTATTCGGAGACGGCGGAAACAGCTTCGCTTCCACCTCGACCGCAACGGTCACGAACACCACGGCAAACACGCTGTACGATACCGTATACGTTCTCTCCGCCGCCGATGTCGGGGTAAACTGTGTCACGTCGGACAAATCTGACGTTCGCTTCTTCCTCGGCGAGGAGCTTCTCTATCACTGGTATGACGGAACGGATTTCTACGTCCGCGTGACGGAGGTTCCCGCAAACAGCATGGTGCCGATCACAATCCTCTCCGGCAACGCCAACGCGAAAAATATCTCCGATAAGGAGCACATATACGAGGTCTCCTACGGCACGACGGAAACCTTTAACCGTATGTACGGTCACTGGTACATGCTTTTGCCGAACGGCACGCTCTTTAACTTCTCCGGCATCGCGGTAAACGATAAACCGTTCACCTATCAGGTGTCCCACGACGAGGGCAGAACGTGGAGTGGAGGTATCATTGCCGACGGCTCTGATGACTTTTTGTGCATCCCCTACGGCGATTATTACGATGAGGTCGCCGGTCGTATTCTCGTACAGGGAACGCGCACGATGGAGAACGGCAAGCTCTCCACGCGCGTCATGTATTCCGATGACCTGGGTAAGTCCTGGCATAAATCGGAGATGATCCTGCCCGAGGAGGCGCAGTATTTCCAGAACTACGTAGACTTTACCAAATGTGCCTCCTACGACGGCGAGGACGGTCCCGGCGTAGACTTCGTATTCCCTGCCGCAATCGCGGATGATTATTATGAAACGACTGCCGGCATGGACTACCCTGCGGCGCAGGTAATCGTTATCTATTCCAAGGACGGCGGTAAGACGTGGGAAGTCAGCGAAAGCCGCATCCACTACACGAGCGGTATGGGTTTGCAGGTTCGTGAGTCCGGCGTATGTGAGGCAGGCATCATTTGCGGTGACGACGGCTCACTTGCGCTGTATGCACGCTGCCAGTTTGAGTCCGTAAACCATTTTGCCGTATCTTATTCCTACGACAACGGTCTCACCTGGACGGAGGAAATGGTTCTCTCCAACGTATATGCAACGAACACACAGGCGCTCATGTACGATTTTGAAGGCTCCAAGCTGCTCATCTGGGGCGGTCACAACGCGCTCGGCGGTGCATCCTACCGCCGCTACCCGATCGCGGTTGCCGTCTCATATGACAACATGAAAACGTTTGAAGGCATCCAGGATATGTTCCTCAAGACGGCATACCAGGGTATGCTGACGGGAACCCGCTTCGACGGTACGAATCCGACAGCTTCGCAGGTCGGCGACAGCCTGATTATGTCCTTCACAGGTGACGGACACTACTCCTACCGTATCGACAATTTCAGAGAGTATCTGTACCGCACGAAGGGTGCGTATGACTCCTTTGAAAATGCAACGCCCGAATTTGAGGGATGGGCGTTCACGGGCGGTATGATCGAAAATTCAACCGATCACGCATCCGTCGGCGAAAAATCCATGAAATTCAGCGTCGGCGCTTCCGCCGTTCGCTCGATCCCTTCCCTCTCTGCCGGCAAGATCTCCTTTGATCTGTGGATCGACGACCCCGCCAAGGCAGACGTTGACGTTGAGCTTGAATCCTCGTTCGCAGTCAACTACGGCGTTGCCGCACCTGTTGCGTTTGAGCTGAACGGTCAGAAACTGACCTTCCTTGGCGCGACCTCCGCGGTGGATGTAAATCTGAAATCCGGCTGGAACACGTTTGTATTCGATCTCAACCTCGACGGTGCGGCACAGAGTGCGACACTCTCCGTAAACGGATCCGCTGCGATCCAAGCACCGATCAACGGTGGTGATATCCACACCTACGTCTCCTACGTAAGCGTCAACTGCAACGGTGCACAGACGTACTACCTCGACAATTTCCTCGCAGAGGACAACGATACCGTTCTCTACACGGAGAAACAGGTGAAGACGGAGATTTCCGATTTCACCGAGCTGCCCGAAACGCTCAGCAAGAAATACGAGAGCACGGACGCTGTCAAAGACTATATGATCGGCCGTCTGACCGCGCTGCACGGCGAGGCATACACAGCGGAAAACAGCCGCTTCATGGATCTCGCCCTGCGCGTTTCCACGGACGGCGGCAGCTCCTTCAGAGACGCTGTCCTGAACGACATCCCGATGGAGGGTATCGAGATCCGTCTTGATTATCCCGAGGGAACGACCGCTTACACGCACGAGTTCAAGCTGATCCACATGTTCACCGAGGACTCCAACCGTCACCAAACGTACATCGGCAAGTTTGCATCCCCGACTGTGACGGAACGCGAAGACGGTCTGTACGTGAAGCTCCGCAGTATCGATTCCCTCCTCCTGCTCTCATGGGAGCAGGTAGCCGAGACACCCGTTGAGCCCGATACGGAGCCCGACACGGAGCCTGTAACCGATCCCGCACCTACCGATAACACGGCAGGCGGTCCCTCCCCGATTCTGTTTGTGGGCATTGCCGCAGCTGTTTTCGTGATCGGCGCGGTCATCGGCGTCATCGTGGTAAAATCCAAAAAGAAATCCGCATAAAGCAAAAACCGGTCAACCTTTCGGCTGACCGGTTTCTTTTTTTCGTTTAGTCCTTGACGGTGATGAAGCTCTCCGCATACGGAAGGGAGAGAATCCAATCGCAGAACGTGTGCCACTCGGGAAGCTTGTGATTCCGTCTGGCGTAATACATGCTGACGAGATTCTCATAGTTCATCGTGACCGTACGCATCTGATTGTACGAGGACGGCAGAAGCTGAATCATATCGTCCCACAGTGCGCGCTCCTTCGTCTCAAGATAAGCGAGGCGGCGCTTTTCCAGAAATGCAATCGTAACATCAAGGCAGGAAAGCGCGTCATCCGTCATGCGGTCGCAGCTGAAATCGTCCCGCGTGAACGGACGTGCGTGGATTTTGTGCATCGTACTCGTGGAGTTGGCAACCGTGCCGACCTTGTACGTATCAAACTCCTTCCACCAGTACAGCGGTGCGGTGATATCTACAGAAACGAAGATCTGGCGGAGGAATTTGCGGTGATCGGACCCGGAGCGCGCCAGCTTCACACCGAGAGAGAGATCGTTCTCGCCGACGATAAAGTCGCCGTTCTCATCCTCAAAGCTGTCGCCCTTCGCCCAGCTGTTCAGGGGATTGCGCATACCGCGCAGAGCGTTATCAAAATTCATTACCGAGGTTCTTTCCAGTAAAATCATGCGATATCCTCACTGTTCGTTTATATTCATGCATTCATTATAGCATATCCCTGCCAAAAACACAAGCAGATTTCTGTTTTTGCGTAAAAATCTCCTTGCATGTGCATAAAAGCTGTCCGACGGGTAAAAATAGCGTTGTCAAACGAAACGCATCCCGCCTCGGAGGGACAGCACCGAGGAGAAAGGCACGCATATGAACAAGAGTACACAAACGCAAAAGCAAAACCGCATTCTGATCGCCGTCGTCGCATTCATCGCCGTTTTCGCATCCGTCATGATCCTTGTGACGGCGATGCAGGGCAAAAACCGAGGCGAGGAAAAACCGCCCGTCACCATTGATTCCGGCACCGGCGAGGTTACGTCGGACACGCCCTCCCACGCACAGCCGGTGGAGACAGACGCCCCCGACACGAAAACACCGGAGGAAACCGAAAAAACGGATGCACCTGCCGACACTGACGCTGCACAGGTGAACACGCCTGAGGACGCACTGCCCGATTTTATCGCCCCCGTCAGCGGGACACTCTCCCGTCCGTACAGCATGGAGGTGCCCGTCTACTCTCTGACGATGGAGGACTACCGCACACACGGCGGTGTTGATATCGCATCCGAGCTCGGCACGACGGTACGCGCATCCGCAACCGGCACGGTCACGGATGTGTGGGAAGACCCAATGATGGGCAAATGTGTCCGCATCGCCCACGCAGGAAGTGCCGTGAGCACGTACAAGAATCTCGCACCCGAGATTCCGGACGCGATCTGCCCCGGTGCCGCTGTGGAGATCGGCGACGTGATCGGCACGGTCGGAGAGAGCGCGCTGATTGAGCTCGCGGACGCACCGCATCTGCATTATGAGCTGACGATCGATGGCGTAAGTGTCAATCCTGCCGATTTCATGCTGATCGGCACGGCTGATACCGCCTACGAAGGCTAAATCGAAAGCGGTCGGAACCCCCGACCGCTTTTTGTCATGTTTTCACGATGTTTACAGAATCCCCCTTGATTTCGTCGGGATATGTGCTATCATTATAATAGTGTATTGTTTTTCCGCATATTCTGAAACAGAGCACCCGTACATATCACTTTGCGAGGTTTGGTTATGATGCTTTACGCGAAATACGGCTTTTTTGCACGGCTTCTCGCTATCGTGCTTTGTTTCTGTGCGCTCACGTCTCTGCTTGTCTCCTGCAAACGAAACGAGCCCCTTCCCTCTTATCCCCATGAAGAACTCACACTGCAAGCTCCCGCGTCCGGGCTGCGCGCCATCATCGATCCGTCGAGTGAGGTACGCGGCGTGTATATCGCTACCGTCTACAATATCGATTACCCGTCAAAGACGAATCTTCCCGCCGCCGCTTTGCAGGCAGAGCTGGACGGGATTATCGACACGGTCGCTTCTGCCGGTTTGAATACGGTCTATTTTCAGGTAAGACCCGTTTGCGACGCATTGTATAAATCAGAGCTGTTTCCCGTTTCCGAAGCGCTCACGACAAGCGGAAAACTCACGTTTGACCCGCTTGCCTATCTTGTGGAGACGGCGCATCAGCGCAACATTTTTGTGCATGCATGGGTGAATCCGCTTCGTGTCACACTCGGCACGGAAACCAAGCCGCAGACGGATCCTGCCCTTCTTCCGGAGGGGAGTCCCGCCAAGGAGCATCCCGACTGGACGGTTGCCTATGCGGACGGACGGCTGTATTTTGATCCTGCCCTGCCGGAGGTGCGCCAGCTGATCGCGGACGGCGTCAGAGAGATCGTGCAGAATTATAACGTGGACGGCGTTTTGTTCGACGATTATTTCTATCCGTATCCCGTGACGGATGAGGACGGAATCACGGCGGGCTTTGACGATGCTGCTTCCTATGCGAAATACGGCGGCGGGCGTTCCCTGGGGGATTTCCGCCGCGATAATGTGAATCAGATGATCCGCCTCGTCTACGATACGGTGAAATCGGTAAGTGAGGACGTGCAGTTCGGTGTTGCTCCGTTCGGCATCTGGCAGAACGATAACGGTCGAAACGGCGGCTCTGCGACGCGCGGCATGGAATCGTACAAATCGATCTATTGCGATCCGATCGCATGGGCCGAGGGCGGATACATTGACTATATCGCACCACAGATCTATTGGCGTTTTTCCACGTCAGTGGCACCGTTTGACGAGCTTGTACGCTGGTGGAACCGTGCGCTCGACGGAACAGGTGTCGATCTTCTGATCTCCCATGCAGCGTACAGCTATGAAGACTGGCTTTCCCCTTCGGGAGAGATGAAAAAGCAGATTGAATATGCACGCGACAAAATCACTTACCGCGGCAGCATCTTCTACGGATATGCTGAGATCCGCGAGAATCTCCACGCAATCACAGACGAGCTTACGGACGTTTACGCGGACAGCGTGATCTACACCGATCCTTCCTCGACAGGCATGGGCGTGCAGATCACCTCTCCCGTCAGCGGATCAACGGTGCATAACGCGCAGGTTCGTCTGTTCGGCATCTCCTCGCCCGATACGCCGCTGACCGTAAACGGCGAGGCTGTCGAGCGATCCCGCGGCGGATACTTTGTGATTACCGCAATACTCAAACGGGGCGAGAACGTCTTTGTTTTCGAGCAGGACGGACAAGCCTATACATACACGATCCATCGCGGTGAACCGCAGGATTGATTCTGACATATGATGAGGATTTGACTATGATCGGAGTACTTACCAACACGCTGACCGTACTGATCGGTGCGTCGCTCGGGCTGCTTCTCAAGCGGGGCATTCCTGAAAAAGTATCGGATGCTGTGATGAAGGCAATCGGACTTTGCACCGTATTTATCGGCATCAGCGGTGCACTGCAGGGCGAAAACACACTGATTCTGATTCTGTCAATGGCGATCGGCACACTGATCGGTGCGGCCATCGACATTGACACACGTTTTACGAATCTCGTGGAGAAAATCGAAGCGAAATTCAAAAAATCGGACGGAAAGACATCCGTAGCCGAGGGCTTCATCGGCGCAAGCCTCGTCTTCTGCGTCGGGGCAATGACGATCGTCGGTTCCCTGCAGGCGGGCATCAGCGGTGACAACACGATGCTCTTCACCAAAAGCGTTCTCGATCTGATCTCCTCGTTCGTGTTTGCTTCAGCACTCGGCATCGGCGTTCTTTTTGCGGCGGGATTCGTTTTCGTCTTCCAAGGGGCACTCGTCCTGCTGGCTCAGTTTGTCGCGCCGCTGCTCTCCGCTGCCGTAATCAGCGAGATGACGTGCGTCGGCTCTGTCGTGATCCTCGCGCTCGGTCTGAATCTGATCGGAGTGACAAAAATGAAAATCATGAACTACCTCCCCGCGATTCTTCTGCCGATTCTCCTCTGTCCGCTGTATGACAAAATCGCCGCATGGATCGCATCTCTGCTGTAAAGGAAGGAAAACTGTATGTACCATCTTTTGGTTGTCGACGATGAAGAAATGATTCGCCGCATGATCGTAAAATACGCAAATTTCGAGGGGCACACCGTTACGGAAGCCGCAGACGGCATGACTGCCGTAGAACTCGTGAAAAACGGACAGTTTGACATTCTGATTATCGACATTATGATGCCGGAGCTGGACGGATTCTCCGCTTGCCGTGAGATCCGCAAGTTTTCCAACATCCCGATCATCATGCTCAGCGCACGCGGCGAGGAGTATGATAAAATCAACGGATTCGGGCTCGGTGTGGACGATTACGTTGTAAAACCGTTCTCGCCGAAGGAGCTGATGATGCGTGTCAGCGCGATCCTGAAGCGGACGCAGAGCACGCCTGCCGCAGCCGACACACCCGCACAGAACGAAATCATTGAAATCGACGGCTTGCGCGTGGATCTGTCCGCACGGATCGTGTATGTAGACGAAAAACGCACCGAGATGTCCCCGAAGGAATACGATCTCTTCTTCTACATGCTCAAGAACAAAAACATCGCCTTATCGCGGGAGAAACTGCTCTCCGAGGTCTGGGGATACGATTATTTCGGCGATGACCGCACGCTGGACACGCACATCAAGCTCCTCCGCAAATCCCTCGGACCGTACGCCTCGCTGATCGTCACCCTGCGCGGCATGGGCTACCGCTTCGACACGAGTAAAGAGATATGAAAGAGAAAAAATCCGCGGCGGCAAAGTATCCGCCGCTAAGACGAAAGGTGTTCGTGCTTCTCGCCGTATTCGTCGGCGTTACGCTGGCGACGCTGTGGGTGTTCCAGATTTTTCTGCTGAAGCCGATGTACGAATCGCTGAAAATGCAGGAGATGCGCACCGTTTCGGACATCGTTGTCCGCAATGCGGAAAGCGAGGATCTGCAGACACTGACCGATTCCCTCGCAAAGACGACGAACATCTGCATTTCCGTTTATGAAATCAGCGGACCGTCCGCACGTCTGCGCGTGAACTCCCACATCCGCGGCAGCTGTTTTCTGCATAACGTCACGTCGGATCCGTTCATGAACCGGCTGTATGCAGGTGCAAAACAGGAGGGCTACTACACGGAGGAAATCCGCGGCAACCTGTTTACGCCGGACAAGCACGGACATTCGGATAACATTCCGAAAAGCATCATCACCGCGCAGATCGTTTCGGGCGAGGGGGAGACGTCATATCTCGTCATTCTGAACGGTGAAATCGAACCGGTTGCCACTACGACGGATACGCTGAGAGTACAGCTTGCCATCATCACCGTACTTCTCCTGATTTTCGCCGGAATCACGGCTGTGATCGTTTCCGGGGCGATCTCCCGACCGATCACGCAGATGAGCAAAGAAGCGCACAAGCTTGCGCTCGGCACGTATGACGTCCACTTTGACGGCGGTCATACGCAGGAAACGGCAGAGCTCGGTGACGCTCTTAACTACGCCGCACATGAGCTTTCCTCCATCGACACAATGCAGAAGGAGCTGCTCGCCAACATCTCGCACGATCTCCGCACGCCGCTTACAATGATCTCCGGCTACAGCGAGGTAATGCGCGACATCCCCGGTGAGATGACGGCAGAAAATATGCAGATCATCATTGACGAAACGCGCAGGCTGACCAATCTCGTAAACGATATACTCGACCTCTCCCGGCTGAAAAACGGTACGCAGACACTCAGTTGCGAAACGATCTCCCTGACGGAGACGGTACGGGAGACGCTCACTCGCTACGCCAAGCTTGCAAGCGACGGGTACAGAATCGAATTCGTTTGCGACCGTGATGCGTTCATCTACGCTGATAAGTCGAAGATTCTGCAGGTAATCTACAACTTCGTAAACAACGCCGTCAGCTACACGGGCGAGGACAAAACGGTCATCATCCGGCAAATATGCAAAGACGGTATGTGCCGGATCGAGGTCACGGACAGCGGCTTGGGTATCCCGGAGGAGCAGTTGCCGCTGATATGGGATCGGTACTACAAGGTGCCAAACTATCATAAGCGCGCTGTCACCGGCACCGGACTCGGTCTCTCCATCGTCAAGAGTATCCTGCTTTTGCACGGTGCGCAGTTTGGCGTACAGAGCACGGTGGGCAAAGGCAGCACATTCTGGTTCTCTCTGCCCGAACTCCAGCCCGACGCCGAAAAGCAGCTCAAATAATCCCCAAGAAGCCGCACCTTCCCCAGGTGTGGCTTCTTTTTCTTCATTCCGACACCAAAACGCAGAATGTTTACAAACTAATACTATTTGTTTACAATATTTACTTGATGCTCTCATCCCTGCGCGGTTATAATGAAGCGTAACTATAACTGTAAAAGGATCCACACAATGCTACAACTGAAAAATATCAAAAAAGAATATCACACCGGCGGTGAGACAGTCGCCGCTTTGCGCGGAATCGATCTTTCCTTCCGTGACAGCGAGTTCGTCTCGATTCTTGGACCCTCCGGATGCGGCAAAACAACGCTTCTGAACATCATCGGCGGCTTGGATCAGTACACAGAGGGCGATCTGCGCATTCACGGAACCTCCACCAAGGAGTTCAAGGACCGCGACTGGGACACCTACCGCAACCACTCGATCGGATTTGTCTTCCAGAGCTATAATCTGATCCCCCATCAGACCGTCCTGCAGAACGTGGAGCTTGCACTGACGCTCTCGGGCGTATCGAAGGCGGAGAGACGCGCGCGGGCAAAAAAAGCGCTTGAGGAAGTCGGGCTGGGAAATCAGCTGAAGAAGCGTCCGAGCGAGATGTCGGGCGGTCAGATGCAGCGCGTATCCATCGCACGCGCCATCGTAAACAACCCCGATATCGTCCTTGCGGATGAGCCTACCGGCGCGCTTGACACGGAAACGAGCGTGCAGGTCATGGAAATCTTGAAGGAAATCTCAAAAAAGCGCCTCGTCATCATGGTCACGCACAACCCCGATCTCGCTGAACGGTATTCGACGCGTATCGTCCGTATGCTCGACGGCAAAATCACAAGCGATTCCATGCCGCTGAGTGAGGAGGAGATCGCGAAAGCATCCGAAGCGGACGCCGATCGCCGTCGGGAGGAAGCGAACAAGAAAAAACCGTCGATGTCCTTTGCGACTTCGTTCGTACTCTCCCTCAAAAACCTATTCACGAAAAAAGGGCGCACCGTGCTGACCTCCTTTGCGGGAAGTATCGGCATCATCGGTATCGCGCTCATTTATGCCGTATCGCAAGGCATGACGATGTACATCGACGCCGTACAGGAGGACACGCTCTCCTCTTATCCGCTGACGCTGGAGGCGCAGAGCATCGAGATCGGCTCCATTATGGAAGCGTTTATGGGCAGTGCGCAATCGGAGGCTGAGCACGATACAGACGCCGTATACCAGAAAGCCATGCTGTATCACATGATCAACGCAATGAGCTCGCTGGAAACAACCGAAAACGATCTTGGCTCCTTCAAAACGTATCTGGAAGAGCAGTACGCCGATAAGGATGGCGAGATTTACAGGGCGCTCAACGGCATCCATTATACGTATGATTTCGACATGACCGTATACACGAAAAACGTAGACGGAGAAATTATCGAATCTGATACGGAAACGCTGATCCAGGAGATTTTCTTAGAAAACCTCGGACTGGATTTTACGGGTGTCATTACAGCCAGCCAGAACAACCTGGCAGGGATGTCCATGATGTCCATGTCGCCGGCAAGTAATCTGTGGCAGGAGCTTCTGCCCGGCGAGGATGGAGTACTCGTCAACGATCTGCTTTTGAAGCAGTACGACGTGATCTACGGCCGCTGGCCTGCCGCGTACAACGAGATTGTCCTTATCGTTGACGCAAACAATGAGCTGGACGATATGACGCTCTATGCGCTCGGACTGAAATCCAAGGCGGATATCGATGCGCTTGCCGATGCTGCCATGCACCAAACGAAAATCGAAACGTCACTCCAATCCTGGTCTTTTGAAGAGATCTGTGCTATGCAGTTCCGCACCGTTCTTCCCTCCTCCGTCTACGTTTACGATGAGGTGAGCGGCACGTATACCGATCTGAGAGAGAGTGCCGCCGGCATGAAATACCTGTACGACAACGGCATTGATCTGCACGTAACCGGTATCATCCGCCCGAGCGAGGATGCAGTTTCCGCGATGCTCGTCGGCACGATCGGGTACACAACTGCACTGAGCGAGCATATCATTGAGCAGACCAAGGATACGGCGGCTATCGAAGCACAGCTCGGTGAGCCGAACGTGGATATTTTCACCGGTCTTCCCTTCCACGAATCGACGGGAACGATGACCGACGAGGAAAAAGCGGCTGAATTCCGTGCCTATATCGAAAGTATGAACACGGCAAGACGTGCAGAGGCGTATATCAACATTCTCTCCATCCCCGCGCAGGAGCAGATCGATGCGGCCATTGCCCAGTCTCTCGGCAATATGACGCGCGAGCAGATGGAAGAAACGATGGCAAACGCGTTTGCTCAGCAGATGAATATGAGTCCCGACGAGATCAGCAAATATATGCACTCGCTGCCGGAGGACGATCTGAACGAGCTGTTTGCGCAGATGGTTGAGGAAGGATTCCGTATGCAGTATGCAGCTGCCATACGGGAGCAAATGTCCTCCATGACAACCGAACAGCTGGCAGGCGCTCTCGCAATGGCGATGCAATCGTACACGACGGAGCAGTGTGCGCTCTACTACGGCGAAATCTGCGAATTCTCCCCCTCCTCGTATGACGCAAACCTGCGCAAGCTCGGATACGTTCACCTCGAGGAGCCGGATGCGATTCATCTGTACGCCTCCTCCTTTGAAAACAAGGATATCCTGGAGGACGCTATCGCCGCCTACAACGATACAGTGGACGAACTTCACCGCATCACCTACACCGACTATGTCGGCATCATGATGTCATCCATCACGACGATCATCAACGCGATCACGTACGTGCTGATCTCGTTCGTTGCCGTTTCGCTGATCGTTTCCTCGATCATGATCGGTGTCATTACGCTGATCTCCGTGCAGGAGAGAACGAAGGAGATCGGTATTCTGCGCGCAATCGGTGCCTCGAAGAAGAACGTATCCAGCATGTTCAATGCGGAAACAATGATCATCGGATTCACCTCCGGTGCGCTCGGCGTGCTGATCACGTATCTGCTTTGCATCCCGATCAATATGATCCTGCATCATTTGACGGGCATTGCAAATCTGAGCGCGTATCTCCCGCTCCCCGTTGCGATCGCGCTTGTGGTCATCAGCATGATTCTGACGCTTGTCGCGGGCATTATCCCCTCCCGCAGTGCGGCGAAGAAGGAGCCGGTGGTGGCACTGAGAACGGAGTAAAAACAAAAAAGCAAAGGCATACGGTTTCAAGCCGTATGCCCTGTTTTTTATCTGTTTGTTATCTCTGCATTGCGAAATCCAGAAAATCCGTGATATGTTTGTCCCAGTACGCCCAGTTATGCGCGCCCTCATCCTCAATGTAGGTATACGCAAACGGATTCCCGTCAAGTGCCGTAAAGAAATCTCTCGTGCGATGCGCCGATTCCAGAAGAAAATCGTCTTTGCCGATAGCGTGGAAGATTCTCGGTGCGGGAAGGTCCTCCGCAAGAATCTTTTTCGCACTGCCGAGCACGTCTTCCTCCGTTCCTTCGATCTCTCTGCCGTCATAGACTCTGTACAGGAGTGCGTCGATCTCCAGATTATCGCCCGGCTTTGTACCGGGGAACGGGAACACGGTGTCTCCCGCAGACAAACAGCCGATAGCGGAAAATTTGTCGGGATTCGCAAGACCGATCTTCAAAGCGCCGCCTCCGCCCATGGAGTTGCCGGCAATCCAGTTGTCTTCGCGTCGGGGGGAGAGGTTGAAAAATCCGCCCATGAGATCAAAGAGCTCGCCCGCGATGGCGCTGTAGAAGCGATGACCGTGTGCCATATCGGCGTAATTGGAGAGTTCTCCGTCCGGCATCACCACGGCGATTCCTCTTTCCGCGGCGTAGCGCTCGATGGATGTATTCCGCATCCAGCTGGTGTGATTGTCAGTCATGCCGTGGAGCAGCCAAAGTGTCGGGACAGCGGTTGTCGCTCTCTCGGGGAGAATGACAGAGCAGTTCATATTGCGGCATATGATGTTTGATGCCCAATTGACAGTGATCTGTGCCATGTTACGCTCCCTCCTTTGCTGTGAGCCAGTTCAGAATCGGCTGTATAAATTCGTCCCAGTAATGCCATGCGTGGAATGCTTCGGGAACTTCTACAAATTTCGGATTCACGCCGAGCTCATGAAGTGTATCTCTGAACTCCACGTTGCACCGGTAAAAGAAGTCCTTGGTTCCGACGATCTGGAAGATTTCAGGCATGGGACGCTTTGCGTCCACAATACCTTTTGCCAGGGCGCCAAGATCGTTTTTGCTGCCCTTGAATGCGGAAAGATCGCCGAAAATATCAGACCAGAACCGATCGGATCTGGAAATCACACGGCAGAGATCTCCACCGGGAAAGAATCCGTCGGGAGCGCATCCGGGGGCAATTGCGCCGATTTTTGAAAAGGTTTCGGGATAAGTAAGACCGACAGACAGTGCGCCGTAGCCGCCCATGGAGTTACCAGTGATCCACGTTTCTTCATATTTTTGAGAGATACCCGGGAACATGCGATGAACCAGCGCTACAAGCTCCTCACCGATAAATCTGCGGTAAGCATAGCCCTGTGCCATATCGGCGTACCAGCTGAGTCCCGCATCGGGCATGATGACCGCGATATCCTTTTCCTCCGCATATCTCTCGATGTTGGTATAACGCATCCATCCGGTATAGTCGTCACTCATTCCATGCAGGAGAAAGAGGACGGGATAGTGATTTCGTCCGTCGGGATCGTCATGAATCTTACTCCGTGTCCGCTGCGGCAGCAGGACGTTCATGGCGGTGTTCATCCCGAGAACTTCGGAATAAAAATTGACGTTAAGATATGCCATAGTTGATACCTCGCTTATGTGAATGGAAGCGAACAATACCGTCATACAAACAGATATTGCCGTCCGAGAACAATTTTACACCATGAGGACAAAATTGTCAATATTTTCGCGGAAATCTTTACGGATAAATACTTATCCTAACCGACTTTCAAAAGAAAAGGACAAGGGGGAAATCCGAAGATTTCCCCCCTTGGTGATGATTATTTCACTGTCATAGGCAGCTTTTCACGAAGTCACAAAAACTTCGTCTGCGCTCTCACGGTCAGTTTGTATAAAAGATTTTGCGTGCGCCTTCGCAGTTGGGGCAAATCTGTGTCTTTGCACCGAAACAAACGGGACAAGCGTTGTCGGGATACGGAGAATACGCTTTCTTGCCTGTTCCGCCGCAACCGTTACATCTGAGCGAGCCTTGTCCATTACATACCGTGCACGTGTGTCCCTGACACATACTATACCCTGCTTCTCGGCAGAGGCTGCATTTGGCAGTGCCGGTTGTTTGTCCGCCGGAGCTACTTGCCGAACTGCCGCCGGAAGATGTGCCGGAAGGCGGCGTGTAATCGCTAAGGAGTGTATACGTGTTCGTATAGACGTCGTTGTATATGTCCACGTCGTGAGACACTTCCTCATGGTAGCCATGCATAGTATCTCTGGAGTAAACCAAAGTTGTTACCCCTGGCTTGTTTTGTCCGCAGTACTGCGTACGGGCGGAAATATTACCTTCTTTATCGTATTTGTATTCATAGCGCAGGAGAAAGCACTCAACATCGGGATCGTATTCATATTCCTTTACAATGTTTTTTCCGTCGTATATGTACAGGGTATCCACCTTACGCTGGTTACTTGACGTATAGTACTCGTATTCACAGCCGATCATCTCATCACCTTTATACAGCTTGTATACGGCAACGTAGTCACCGCTTGTTAAAACATTCTCGGATACGGTACAGGAATCTGCTCCCAACTGCACGTGGAATTTATACATTTCCTCTGTTGACAGAGTAGCAGAAGAATATATGTCCGTCATCGATTGCAGCATGGCAGGAGAAAGCGGCGTTGTGTACAATTTTCTTCCGTCACCGTCATAGACGTCATACAAGGTTTCGCTCGAATCCGCAACATACCGACGAACACTCGAACTATAAACATACTTGGTTTTCGTATATTTCACCACGTTATCCTGACCACTCGGCATATACGAAAGGGAGTAACCGCACTCCTCTTTACCCGTTGCCGAGCTGTGGTGATACCTGTTTACCGAGGTCAGATTCCCGGATGCATCGTAAACGTGCTCGACTCGCTCATAAAATTCACCGTTAGAATATATAACACTCTCCGTCAAAAGGATAACCGAGCTGCTGTTTGCATTACCGCTATTGGAATTTCCGATGTCGGAGTTTCCACTATTAGAACTGCCTGTGTTAGAGTTGCCTGTGTTGGAACTGCCGCTGTTTTCTTCCTGAAGCGACGCGCCGCATTCTTTGCAGTATTTATTTTTGTACGTATTTTCCGTCTTGCACACGGGGCAGACGATCACTTTTTGCAAAGACTTTCCGCATTCGTTGCAATACTTGTTCCCTGCGTCATTCTCTTCGTCGCAGTACGGACAGATTACCGTATCATCGTCCTCATCTTTGTAATCCGTGTCGGATTCACCGCAGGAAATGAGTGTCAAAAGCAGGGCAAGCAGAATACATACAACAGATAATGCCTTTTTCATTTTTCTCCTCCGAAATTTGTTTTATCCTCTCAATTCGCTTCTGTATTATTAACAGCCGAATGGAGAGAAAGAATATCGACACCAGTATACAACCATCGAAAATCACTGTCAATAGTTTCAGAAGGTGCAACGAAAAAATCTACATTGCACATAAAAAATAGAATATCCCAAACCGAAATTTGTACATATCGCACACACGCTGTCCGTTCGAATGACAAAAATATACCGCAAAAGCTGTAGTCCATTGACCGTCGCTCCTGCGGTATATTTTACTTATTCACACGTGTCATCGGCGGAAACTCGATCGGTGCGGATGAATCGGGATCCACAACGGCGCCGAGCTCCCGAAGAATCGGATGGGAGTCAAACGCATTCAGAAATGCGGCAAGATCGCCTTTGATAATTATAAAATCCCGTCTGCCGATCATGGTGAAAAAGGTACGGCATTTTTCTTTATCGGTGAAGGCAGGCATGTATTTGGTTTCACAGTCGCGGCTCGAAAGCACCCAAAGCTGCTGCTTACCGCCTGCATCCTCGCCGAACGGTGTAGAATAGTAAAGCGGCTGACTGGCATGTTTTTGGAGAAATTCGTCCACGCTGATCTCTCCCTCTGCCAGACTCGCGGCATCTCTCAAAAACCGTCTTTTCTGAAAAATCATCATACGGTTATCCTCTGTTCTGTCTGAGCACTTCATAC
>JAFTUH010000004.1 GCA_017466375.1 Clostridia bacterium
GGGATGCAGAAGCTCTGCAGACCGATACCGATAGCGGCAGCGGCGTCAGCAGCCTTGGTAGCACCGGACTTCAGCGCGATGGCGGTGCCGACGGTGTAAGCCCAAACAGCGTTCTCAAAGCAGATCGGCTGGGTCTCACGGATGATCTTGTCAACGTCGATGCCCTTAGCGAGGGTGATTTCCTTGCACTCTTCAATGGAGGAAATGCCGTATTTCGCGAGAGTCTCCATGATTTTAGGAGCGCGTCTCTCGTAGTTTTCAAACAATGCCATTCGTATGTACCTCCTTACGCCTTTCTCGGGTCGATGTACTTGACCGCATCAGCGAAACGGCCGTACGTGCCCATTGCCTTGTTGTAGGCGGTGTTCGGATCGTCGCCCTTCTTGATGAAGTCGGTCATCTTGCCGAGGGAAACGAATTCGTAGCCGATTACCTGATCGTCAGCGTCGAGAGCCATGCGGGTAACGTAGCCCTCCGCCATCTCCAGATAGCGGACGCCCTTAGCGGCGGTGCCGTACATGGTGCCGACCTGGCTTCTGGAGCCCTTGCCGAGGTCCTCAAGACCTGCGCCGACGTTCAGACCGTTCTCGGAGAACGCGGACTGGGAACGACCGTATACGATCTGGAGGAAGAGCTCACGCATAGCGGTGTTGATTGCATCGCAGACAAGGTCG
Organism: Clostridia bacterium; assembly: GCA_017466375.1. Taxonomy (GTDB): domain Bacteria; phylum Bacillota; class Clostridia; order Oscillospirales; family CAG-272; genus SIG701. The sequence continues at coordinate 675 of JAFTUH010000004.1, forward strand.
GTGTTAAGAGCCTCAAGAACCGTCTTGCCGGGGAGGATTTCAGCAGCCATAGCAGCGGAGTGCGTCATACCGGAGCAGCCGATCGTCTCGACGAGAGCCTCCTGGATGATACCTTCCTTCACGTTGAGAGTCAGCTTGCAGGCACCCTGCTGAGGTGCGCACCAGCCGATACCGTGCGTCAGTGCGGAGATGTCCTTGACCTCCTTGGCCTTTACCCAAAGACCCTCTTCGGGAATCGGCGCGGGACCGTGGTTGGGACCCTGCTTCACGCAGCACATTTCCTGTACTTCGTGGGTATAAATGAGTTCGCCCATAGAAATATACTCCTTATAAAAAATTATCACTTTGGACGCGGCAGATTCTTCGGAAAATGCCCGTACATATTTATTATAACGCATCTTTGTCCGTAAATCAAGGATAATCGCGAAATTCTGCGAAAAAAGATCGCATTTTGATCGGCGAAATTTGATTTTTTGCGGATGCCGAAATCTGAAGAAATTTATGCGTTTGCCAAAGATGTATACAGAACGGTGCAATTGCCCATACTACCCAAAAAAGAATGGGGGATACAGACATGAGCGACGAGGAAAAGAAGAACGAAGAGAACGGCACGGAGGGCGAATCGGACAAGCTGGAGGGGATCATCAAAAGCGGATCGGTTGTGGCGAAGCGGGACGGCGAGACGATCCAGAGCTTGACGATCATCGGGCAGATTGAGGGACATTATATCCTGCCGACGGATCAGAAGGCGACGAAATACGAGCACCTGATCCCGCTGCTCGTTTCGATGGAAGAGAGTGACGAAATCGACGGGGTTTTGATCCTGCTCAACACGATGGGCGGGGACGTCGAGGCGGGGCTGGCGCTGGCGGAGATGATCGCGAGCATGACGAAGCCGACGGTGTCGCTGGTGCTCGGCGGGGGGCATTCGATCGGCGTGCCGCTGGCGGTGTCTGCGAAACGGTCGTTTATCGTACCGTCGGCGACGATGACGATCCATCCCGTGCGCATGAGCGGAACCGTGGTCGGCGTACCGCAGACGTACTATTATTTCGAGCGGATGCAGGACAGGATCGTGCGGTTTATCACGGCGCACTCGCGTGTGTCGGAGGAGGAGTTCCGCAAATTGCTCCTGCGCACGGACGAGATCGCCACGGACGTTGGCTCGATCATTGATGGGCAGAAGGCGGTCGAGATCGGGCTGATCGACGGCGTGGGCGGCTTGTCGGATGCGCTCCACGCCCTGCGGACGCAGATCCGGGGCGAGGAATAGGGAAAAGGGGGAGTCTGCCTCTCCCTTTTACATATTGACAAGACTGTGAATCCGTGGTATACTGTAAAAAAACAAAAATCATTCTGATAAGGAGGCGATTGGTATGACAAGCGTATAGGATTCGGATGTTGTCGTCTTCGCCGACGGAATGACTTTTTGATCGATTTCTGTTTGCAGATTGGATGCACATCCGAAAGGGTGTGTTTTTTGTTTTACAGGATTTGTTTTTTTGCACCCAAAGGGGTGCTTTTGTTTTTTAGCACCGCGTACAGCAAAAGGAGGAATGCTTGTGAAACGTCTGAAAAAGAAACTGCTCAGCATGGAGCCGAATACGCATACTTACGAGGAAATGTACAATGGCAGCATTGTATATCTTGATCCTGCCCGTCCGGGTGTACCGCCTATGTCGGACTGCGATCCGACCTATTACAGCGGGGATATAGGCTTTGAAATTACGGGAACGCACAAACTGGCACAGGATAAGCCAACGGTAACGGTAAAAATCCCCGTGGAGCAGCTGGGGATGGATGTCTATACAGCCGCCGCTGCGGATTTCTGTCTCAGAGAGTTCAAGAGATATGTCGACGAATTGAACGTCGATTTATACAACCGTTCCCGACCCGACAACGAAAACGGAAAGTATTATCTGTACGCACCGGGCGGCGAGGTGCTTGTCAGAAATACCGCATATTTCTCCGTGTGTTCTCAGAGAGACTACGAATACGGCGGAGGGACGACCGTATATCTGATGCCGGATGGTGAACGTCCGTCACCGAAGATGTGTTTGTGTATCAGAATGCAGGTGCAGCTGCCGAAACGGAAGATTCGAAAAACGATTCAAATGTTATGCCGAGATTTGCCCGAGGCGGTGGAGCGGTTCGTTGCAGAGTTTGATTTAATCCGAATGAAACAGGTGCTCACACTTGCCGAAAAGCAGGCAGTGATTCGTAGGTGGCTGAAAGAAAGCGATTATTGCGTCTTTATCGCTAACGGAAGCATCCTTCCGCGAGCCAAGGGAACGGATCTGCCGATGATGGAGGCGATTCCGTTTAAGTCTGCACCGGATGACGAGATCGAAATCTGCGGCGTGCGCGGAATGGGTATCAAAAAAGGTGTCACGGTTATTACGGGTGGTGGATATTCGGGGAAGTCAACACTGTTGGACGCTATCTCTGCGGGTATCTACGATCACGTTCTCGGTGACGGACGCGAACTTTGCATCACAGATGAAAGTGCGGTCAGTATTTCGGCGGAGGACGGGCGGAGTGTAAAGCGAGTCAATATCTCGCCCTTTATCAAGTGGCTGCCCGGTGGGGATACGGAGGATTTCTCTACGGATCATGCATCGGGATCCACCTCGCAAGCGGCAAATATTATGGAAGCAGTGGACGGAGGGACCGCTCTTTTGCTGATAGACGAAGACAGAAGCGCTACGAACTTTATGATCCGTGACCGTATGATGAAAGAACTGATCGTAAAAGAGCCGATCACACCGTTTACGGATCGGGTGGGGGAACTGTACCGCACGCGTGGGGTTTCAACGATTCTTGTGATCGGCGGAAGCGGTGAGTACTTATCCGTCGCTGACAAGATTTACATGATGGAAGAGTACCTGATCCGTGACGTAACGGAAGAATCGAAACATATCTGCTCTGCTTACGGAATAAAAACGGAGATTCCTATACCTGCCGTGTGGGGGCAAAGACGAACACTGTACAGTGATCGCTTTTCTTCTTACCCCGAAGGGAGCGGAAGCGAAATGCTTGCGGTGTCCGATATGGGATTTATCCTGATCGGGGATGAGCAGATCGACGTGCGCGGACTGCATGATGTTGTATCTAAACGGCAGTTTGATGCACTCGGCTTTATGCTGCGGTATTTGGAAATTTCCAATAAAGACCGTGTGATTGATCTTCGGAGAAAGGTTGACGAACTTTATGAAAGAATCGCTGAAGAGGGAATGGATATTTTGTATTCTTCCTATTTTACAACTACAGAACGGTTTCTGGATCTGCCGCGTAAGCAGGAACTTTTTGCACTGATAAACCGTATGCGGAAAATCAATTATGTAAAAACTGAAAAGTAACGTAAAAAAAGGGGGACGCAAGTCCCCCTTTTCATTATTTCATATCCCTGTCCAAGGATCGTATCTGGATCGCTTGAAAGCTACTTTCAATAATAGTATTTATTGTTCAATGGAAGCTATTATTGGAGAGGAGCCAAACACGACTATACAACCGCAACGAATGCACGTGCCGTTTTCTTCGGTAGCTTCAACGAATGCGCGGCGGTTGTTTTCAAGTGCGATGGCATCCGCTTCCTCTGTGAATTCGTAGACGTACGCCCAGGACCAATCAGAACGCCCGGGTTCGGATGCTTTTTTGGTCAGATGAACTACCGCCGTAATGCTTCCGTTAAGGGAAATACCGTTCGCTTCAAGATTCGGAATCAAATTCGATATCTGCTCTGCGGTGTATTTTTGAGCATTGTAGTCCTTTTCAAAAAGCTCTACTATGCTGTCAACGCTGATCTGCTCTTCGCTATCAGGGGCTTCGGAGCTTTTTGTACCGCAAGCCACAAGAGAACAGAGTAATACACTGAGCGCAAGAATTGTCAATAATGCTTTTTTCATTTTCTTTTCTCCTTCAATAATAAATGATACAAAAGTATTATACCATGTTTCAGTCCGATTGCAAGAAAGCCGTTCTTAAGGGGAGTACAGCGGGACTGTACTGTTTCAGCAGGGTTCAACCTTTTTTATCATATCACCTTTTTCATGTCAACCAGTCTCCTTTCTGTTTGTTCTTTTCGCAAAGCGTTTGTCGGCTCCTTCTATACAGACACAAAAAATCGGGAAAAGGTTGGGCGAAAAGAAAAATTTTTTCAAAATCTATGATTCATACGGGTATCAGAAGCGGCTCAGGTGTGTGTTTAATCCGAATTGCAGTTTTATTATAGCACATGGCAGACGGCAGCACAATAACTTGCCGGTTGAGAATGAGTTCGCTTCGCGGTTGAGTGGTTGAGAAAAAGTTTGGCACATCCGCTTTATTGCAGATGTGCCAAGTTTCTCTGTTTTGCTTTTATGTCATATCTCTATCCAAGGATCGCATCTGGATCGCCTCGGCGACGTGCGATGCGGTCACGGTTTCGCTTCCGGCAAGATCCGCAATCGTCCGTGCGACACGGAGCAGGCGATCGTATCCGCGCGCGGACAGTCCCAGTTTCTCCATCGCCATTTTCATGACGGACAAGCCTGCCGCGTCGGGTGTGCACATCTCCCGTGTCTGTGCCGGGGATAGCGCACCGTTTGGCACGGGTGTGACTCCGGCAAAGCGGCGTGCGGCAAATTCACGGGCACGGATGACGCGCTCACGGATCGCCGCGGACGATTCGCCCGGCGTCGTATCGCTCATCTCGGAGAACGATACGGCGGAGACGCGGATGTGCATGTCGATGCGGTCGAGGAGCGGTCCCGAAATCTTCGCAAGATACCGATGCCGCATCTCCGTTGAGCAGGTGCACGGCTGCTGTCCGCTTCCGTGATTGCCGCAGGGACACGGATTCATCGCCGCGATCATCGTCACACGGCAGGGGAATGTGCACCGACCGGCGGCACGCGTGATCGTGACAGCACCGTCCTCCAGCGGCTGACGGAGACTCTCCGTAACAATGCGCGGATACTCCGGCAGCTCATCCAAAAACAGGACACCGCCATGCGCCAGCGCAAGCTCGCCCGGCGTGGGGATCTTGCCGCCGCCGACGAGGGACGGGGCGCTCATCGTGTGATGCGGCGCACGGAACGGACGCTGTGTAATCAGTCCGCTGCCCGATTCAAGCGTACCGGCTACGGAGTGAATTTTTGTGATCTCCACCGACTCCGCAAAGGAAAGCGGCGGCATGATCGTCGGGAATCGCTTGGCGAGCATAGATTTGCCCGAGCCGGGCGGTCCCACGAGAAGCAAGTTGTGCGCACCTGCGGCGGCGATCTCCATCGCGCGTTTTGCCTGCGCCTGTCCGCGTACCTCGGAAAAATCGACACCGCCGGCAAAGTCCGCGAAGTCGGGCACGATCGGCACGGCGGCGGCAAGCGGATCCTCGCCCTTGAGGTGATCCACAAGCGCACGCACGGACGGCGTTCCGTAGACGGTGATGCCCTCGACAGCGGCAGCCTCCGCGGCATTTTCTACGGGAACGTATATTTCTTTGATGCCGGCCTCTTTGGCGCAGAGCGTCATGTTCAAGACGCCGCGAATCTTGCGCACCTCGCCGCTCAGTGACAGCTCACCGAGGAAGCACTTGTCGCGCATACCGATCTCGCGGGGGATGATGCCGCCGCACTGCAGAATCGATACAAGCATCGAAAGATCAAGCGAGGAGCCCTCCTTGCGCTTGTCTGCCGGGGCGAGATTCAGAATCAGCTCCATTTCGGGGATGGGCAGTCCCGAATTGTCCGCCGCGGCACGGATGCGCTCCTTTGCCTCCCGCACGGCGAGATCGGGCAGACCGACGATGTTCAGTGCGGGGAGGTTTCTCTGCCCGCTGCATTCGATTGTGATAAGAAATCCGTCAAGGCCGGACAGTCCGGCACCGTATACTACCGATAACATAACTCACACTCCTGTCTGTCTAAATTTTAACATAAAATTCAAACTATGACAATAGGAAAAAGGTATAATATAGAAAAAAGGAAAGAGAAGGACAGTTTTATGAAGAACAAAGCGACATTCACCGTCCGTCTGGACGAGGAGCTGTATAAGAAGCTGATCGCGGTAGCCGAGGCGGAGGGCAGAAACGTGAACAACCACATGCTTCACCTCATCCGCACGAATATTGCGTATCATGAGAGAGCGCGCGGCAAGGTGGATATCTCCAAGGTCGTTCTGCCCACGGAGGGCGATGGACAGTAAGGTTATCCTTGACAAAGCGGGAGGGATATGGTATAATATCCCTGTAAAAGGGAGTAGTTGCACGGCTCGCCCGTGCTGTATGCTTCGTCAGGACGGCAATCGCCCGTGGCATACGAGCTTTAGCGAACAAGACTTTTATTGCAGACGGTGTCCGTCCGTGATGAAAGTCTTTCTTTTTTCATGGCGTACCGCTGTAAAATTCATATTTTAAGGAGATACGTATGAAGAAATGTGTGAAATGCGGCGCGGTCCAGTCGGACGGGAGAAGCTTGTGCATCGACTGCGGCGCGCTTCTCGGAGAGAGTGTGAGCGAGGCGGAAAAAGCACGCACTGAGGCGGAGCTTTCCGACACGATCGATACAATGGGGGACAGAATGGAGGATTTCCACGTCCCTCTGCATGAGCGTGTGCTCGGCATCGTGAGCATCGTGCTTGCTGTATTGTGTTTGCTGTCCGTTTGGATAAGCGGCGCGCGGCTTGGGGAGATCAGGCAGGAACGGTTCGTCTCGGTCGGTCGGATTGACGACGGAAGCGGTGTGGAGGACTTCTTGTGGATCGATGAAATAATCGAAGCGGATGCCGCGACAGTTGCCGCAATCAGAGAGTCCGAATCGCTGGAACGCGCTCTTTTATTCGGTTTGATCGGTGCGTTTTGCTTCGGTGTGGCGGCGGCGCTGTTTCTGATCCCGAAGCTCGTGTGGTGTTTGTCCACGCTTCGCTATCGGCTGTGGTTTGATTACGACGGAACACCGTCTGCCTTTGCGCTCGGCGTGTATAAGGTTTTGAAATATACCTTTTTTGTCCTCGGATGCCTTGCGGTGTTTGCCGTGGTTTCCAGTATGTTTTAAGGAGATACATATGCAGATTATTTCCGTCACCGCTTCGGGCGGTGAGATTCGTTTTCAGCTGGATGCGCCGGTGGATGCGCACAAGATCCGCGTCTCACTTTTTCCTGCCGCTGTCGGTGAGGAGGGCGAGATCTGTTCTCTCACGATGACGGTCACGGGAGAATCTTTCATGCTGTCCCGACGCTTGTCGGGAAAGGACGGCATCACCTGCCGCTACGTCGTCACGGATGCATCGGGCGAGGTCGAGGGCAAAAAATACGTCGAAATTCTCTCGGACGCCCCCGATTTGCCTGCATCGGAAACGTGCGTACAGTCGGTCGTGTGGGATGTCGAGGATGTCCCTACCGTGCTTGCGGACGGGGTGAAGCATGCCGCCGTGTTTGTAAACCTTTCCGATCTGCTCATGATGTATCCCGAGGGGGAGAACACGCTCTACTATCGTATGGACGGGCGCGATTATTACGTGCGGAAAGCGGTTGCGGAGTATCTGGATGCCTGCGTCCGCCCGCTGACTGAAGCAGGCGTGTCGGTGACGCTTGTGCTTTTGAACGCACGTGAGTGGATCGGACGCGCGTCCGATCGGTTTTGGGAGACGGTTGTCCATCCCTCCGATACGGCGGCGGAGTACGCTCGCTTTGATACGGTGCGCGAGTCGGGATGTGCGTATTTCCGTGCGTTTGTCACGTTCCTCGCGGAGAGATACCGCCCGTTCGGCATGGCGATCGGCTGTGACGTGAACGGGATGGCGGATGCACCGCTGGAAAGCTTCGCGGAGGAGTATATCACCGCACTTCGTGTGGCGTATCAGTGTGTATCTTCGCTCGGTACACGCGTGTATGCGGCGATCGATACAAACTTTGCTGAAAAGGGAGAGCGAGGTCACGCAGGACGCGATTTGCTCTCGGCTTTGGCGGGCTTTTCGCTGATCGAGGGCGAATTACCGTGGGGTGTTGCCGTGCGTGCGGATACGGATACCGATGCGATTGACGCTTTTCTCAAAACGGCGGAGCTTATGCACGGCGGCGAGCGGCGCGCTTTGCTGATACTTCCCGCGGATGCGGAATAACGGAGGGACGTATGTACAATTTTTTTGCCGATGAATCTGCCCGTGCGGGTGACTGCTACCATATCACGGGCGCGGATTATAACCATATAAAAAACGTGCTCCGTATGCGCGTCGGGGAGGAATTCCTTGTGAGCGCGGGCGGGGTAAGCGCACTGTGCCGTCTTGTGCGGTACGAGGGCGAAACGGTCGTCTGCGAGATCGTGGAGGAGAACTGCCGCGACACGAATCTGCCCGTCAAGCTGTACCTGTTTCAGGGACTGCCGAAAAGCGACAAAATGGAACTCATTATTCAGAAAGCGGTCGAACTCGGGGTTGCGGAGATCATCCCTGTGGAGATGCACCGCTGTGTTGTGAAGCTGGATGAAAAGAAAAAGCCGCAGAAGCGCGCCCGCTGGCAGGCGATCGCGGAGAGCGCGGCGAAGCAGAGCAAGCGAAACGTAATCCCCGAAGTATCGGAGGTGCTTTCCTATAAGGCGGCGATGGCGCGTGCCGCAGAGATGGACGTTTTGCTCGTCCCGTACGAGAACAAGGATGGCATGGCGGCAACGAAGGATGCGCTCGGGAGAATCCGCGCGGGGATGTCCGTCGGAATTCTGATCGGCGCGGAGGGCGGCTTTGAGGAAAAAGAGGTTGCCGCTGCGATCGAGGCAGGCGGTGTGCCGATCTCCCTCGGCAAGCGGATCCTCCGCACGGAGACGGCGGCGATTACGGCGGTCGGTATGTGCATGCTGTACGCCGAGATGCAGCTTTCGGAGGGCGGACAATGATCACACTTCCCGCCTCCTATGAAAAACGGATGCGCACACTGCTCGGTGATGGATTTGATACGTATCTTGCCGCACTGAACGAGCCGCCTGTACGCGCTTTCCGCGTCAATACGGACAAGATTTCCGCAGAGGATTTCGAGAAGATCAGCGATATCCCCGCGGAAAAGATTCCATATGTCGAAAACGGATACTATTTCGACAGCGACGGCATCGGCAATCACCCGTTTCATCATGCGGGGATGATCTACGTGCAGGAGCCGGCGGCGATGGCACCGGCAGAGTGTATCGATATTGATCCGTCGTGGAAGGTGCTCGATCTGTGCGCCGCGCCGGGCGGTAAAAGCACCCAGCTCAGAAACAAACTCGGCGCGGACGGCGTGCTCGTCTCCAACGAGATCATCCCGTCCAGATGCCGCATCCTTACGGGCAACGTCGAACGGCTCGGGCTGACGAATACGGTCACGACGTGCCTGACGACGGAGCAGATCGCCCAGCGATTCCCGAAGACGTTCGATCTGATTATGGCGGATGCGCCGTGCTCCGGTGAGGGGATGTTCCGCAAAGAGGAAAACGCGATCCCCGAATGGAGCGAGGAGAACGTGCGCACGTGTGCCGTCAGACAGGCAGAGATTCTCGATAACGCCGCCCGTGCGCTGAAGGACGGCGGATATGTTGTGTACGCGACGTGCACATTCTCTCTTGAAGAAAACGAGATGACAGTGGATGCGTTTCTCTCCCGCCATCCCGAATTTGAGCTTGTACCCGTGCGCGATTGCGTGCGCGATCACACCGCGGACGGCATCTCCTTTGACGGATGTCGGTGCAAAAATCTGCACGATGCGCGCAGGTTTTATCCGCATACGGGACGCGGCGAGGGACAGTTTATGGCGCTCTTGCACAGCACTGTCGAGCCCGGCGAATCCCGGAGAGGGAAGAGCATGGCTCCCAAAAAAGAGAAGCTCCCGCCGAGCCTGTTCGCATTTCTCGATGAGACGCTCACAGAATATGACCGCGATCACGTGCAGATGTACAACGGAAATCCCGCGTATTTCACGCCCGATTTTCCCGTGCCGGCAGGTACGGCGTTCTGCCTCGGCGTCACGATCGGGGAGGATAAGGGAAAATATATCCAGCCGCATCACCAGTTTTTCATGGCAATGGGAAAATCGTTCAAACGGAAAATCGAGCTTGCGGACGATCCGGCGGCGCTCACTGCCTATCTCCGCGGCGAGGAGATTTCCGCCTCCTGTGAAAACGGATGGGCGGTCATCACCGTGCACGGATGCACCGTCGGCGGCGTCAAGGTCAGCGGCGGCCGTGCAAAGAATCATTATCCGAAGGGACTGAGACTGAAAAAATGAGCAAACGAAAAAAGATCCTTTCGCTGTTTCTCGCGTTTCTGAAGATCGGCGCGTTCACGTTCGGCGGCGGTTACGCCATGATCGCGCTTTTGGAGGCGGAATTTGTGACGAAGCGCGGCTGGCTCGATAAGGATGAGTTTCTGAACATCGTCGCGATCGCGGAATCGACGCCCGGTCCGATCGCCATTAACGCCGCGACGTATATCGGATACAAAAATGCGGGCGTGCTCGGATCAGTCGCCGCAACGGTTGGTGTTGTCCTGCCGTCGTTTGTGATTATCTATGTGATCTCGCTGTTTTTTGACGCGTTTTTGTCTCTTGCGTACGTCGCGTATGCGTTCCGCGGGATTCAGGTCTGCGTCGTTTGGCTGATTCTTTCTGCCGGGCTGAAAATGCTGAAAGGGCTTGAGAAAACGCCGCTGAACGTCTGTGTCCTCGCGCTCTCCGTCCTTTTCATGCTTATTACCTCGCTGTTCGCTGTCAGGTTTTCGACGGTGCTGTTCATCCTTTTCTGCGGATGTATCGGACTGGCGGTTTACTTGCTCGGACTGCTCCGCGGCGGGAAGGGGGCAGGCAAATGATCTTACTGGAACTGTTTTTCACGTTTTTGAAGATCGGTGCGCTCTCCTTCGGCGGCGGCATGGGCATGATCTCCCTCATTCGTGAGGAGGTGCTCGGACACGGCTGGATGACGGAAGCGGATCTTCTCAACATGATCGCCGTCGCGGAATCGACGCCCGGACCGATCGCGGTGAATATCGCCACGTTTATCGGTGCCGATGAGGGCGGGATCGCGGGCGCGGCGCTTGCCACGCTCGGCGTTGTTCTTCCGTCGTTTGTGATCATTCTCGTGATCGCCGCACTGGTGAAGAATCTGCTCAAATACGAGGGGGTCAAGGCATTCCTCGGCGGTGTGCGCCCGTGCGTGATCGGACTGATCCTCGCGGTCGCCGCCACGCTTGGACTCGGCACGCTTTTGGGAATCGGCAAAATCGGAGACGCGCTCACCGTTGACTGGCGGGGCATTGCGATCTTTGCCGCCGTTGCCGTCTCCGCCGCGGTTTTGAAGAAAATCCGCAAAAAGCCCGTCTCCCCGATCGTCATGATCCTTATCTCCGCCGTCCTCGGCATGATTCTCTATCCGATCGGCGTGTAAATGAAAAAGCATTGAACCGTACCGTTCAATGCTTTATTTTTCGTCTGTCCGCCCAAGCAGATAATCGAGCGAAACGTCAAAATAATCGGCGAATTTCACCAGCGTTTCGTAGTCCGCCTCGCGTTCCATGTTTTCGTATCGGCTGATCGAGTTCTGATTCATGTGCAAGTCCAGCGCGAGCTTGATTTGCGATACCCCGCGTTCTTTCCGCAATTTTTTCAGACGAAATTCCACGTTGTTCCCCTTTTTTCAAGAATACTCTTGACTTTATTATACCGCTTTGGTATAATGGATATATCCCGTTTTGGGATAAATATGGTTTAAGGAGACAAAGGTATGTTTAATGAAATCGGAAAGAAAATCAAAGGATTGGCATCGGTTATTGCATGGATCGGGATCATTGCGTCGGCGATTATGGGATTTATCACAATGGAACTCAGCTTTTTCACAGGACTATTGATTATCGCCATCGGTGCACTTGCTTCATGGGTAGGGTCGTTCCTTCTGTACGGATTCGGTGAGCTGGTGGACAATTCCACAGTGATCGCGTTCCAGCTTATGGTACATAAGGAGGAAGGGTCTACAAAGCAGCGGAAACAAGCATCTGATGAAGAAATAGCGGACAAGAATTTAAGAGAAGCCAAGCGCCGAGCCATGCAGGAACTGCGTGACAATATGTTTATTACTGAAGAAGAATATACAGAGGCACTGAAAAAATGAACACGAAACAGGTTTGGAAAAGTATATTGAGATATGTGCTTTTGGTATCGGTCATGTTTTTGTTGTCTTTTTATTTATATGAAATAGCAGGAAGCATGTCAGCACTTTCACGGCTTGTAAAAGAAATATCAGAAGGTTATTATAACCGACTCGGTGCACCGGAAGCACTTATATGTTATTATATTCTCGATTTGTTTTGTTGCGTTCTGTTTATTTTGTCGGGCTTTTTCTTTGTGCGATGGCGTCTCTTTTGTGCAAAGAAAAAATTTGCCGTTATTGGCAGTGCTTGCCTTGTGGGATATGTTTTGTTAGGCTTTTTTGCAATGATAGTTTTGTATAGTCATATGGGAGGTTCGTCTGCGATAGAGAACCTCCAATATGTGCTGAAATCATTGATAGATATGTTAGAAATGTACTTTTTTTCAAATTTTTACAATCTATCTTGTCTTTTGATTGGAATTGCGGTATTTGTTTTTGCTCTCCTTTCTCCAAAAGGAAAGAAATATGCCTGTATCCCGTTTTTTGTATGGACAGTAGCGGTGCTTGTTTCTTTTCTGATGAGAGCAAAGTTGTATTTTCAGGAGTTTCAAGTATATTATATTGAATTAATTTATTATTTTCTTCTCATTCTTTTCACTGTATCTATGGGGGCGCATATCCTTACCGATGCGGGGCTTCTTCGGAAAAAGGATTCCGAAGCGGTGTATGATTCGACCCAAATTGCTTCTCGAATTAATTTTTATCTAAATAATTTGCAGAAACGGTATGAGTATGGCGAACTGACAGAAGAAGAATATCGAATGCAGCGAATGGAACTTCTGAAAGGCATTATGGAATAAGGCGATCATAGCGAGTTAGCGGAGGGGAATATCCTTGCCAATGTGCTGATCGGTGCAAAAAGTAAAAAGATACTCCCAATTACCTTATGTGTTCTCACTGATATTCGGCACATCAAAGCCCCCTCCGAACGAGATGCGACTATATCTCGGGGAGGTGGCACGCGAAGTGTGACGGAAGGAGTCTGCGTAACGATACAATTTAGCAGAATATGTCGTAGGCGAGCTCTCCCTCAGTCGCCAAAGGCGACAGCTCCCTCCCGGAGGGAGCCGCATAAACCCCGTCAGTCATCCGTGAACACATTGCCGAATTGGGACAAACGATAAAACCAAAAGATGCCACACCTTACGATGCGGCATCTTTATCTTTTTGGCTGATTTTTTTCGAATTGCTTGACCGCGTACGACGGATGTGCTATAATGCAGACAGATGAATCATCCCCACGGAGGTATCTGTATGACTACCGAAAAAATCGAGAAAATCCTCTCCGAACTGACGTTTGAGGAGAAAACGACGATTCTCACCGGTGCGGCAAATCTGCGTCTGAACGGTGTCGAACGACTCGGCATCGAGGGCATCGACTGTGCGGATGGACCGCACGGTACGCGCCTTGCTCCCGAGAAAAACTGCACGCATTTTCCGAATCTGTGTACGCTCGGCTCAACGTGGAGCGTGGAGACGGCGCGAAAGATGGGCGCAGCGCTTGCTGACGAATGCAGGCATAACGGTATCGCGCTTCTGCTCGGCCCTGGCGTCAATATAAAGCGGCACATCCTCTGCGGACGCAATTTTGAGTATCTCTCCGAGGATCCCGTCCTTGCCGGTGAACTCGCTGCGGGATACATAAACGGTCTGCAGGAAAACGGCGTTGCCTGCTCGCTCAAGCATTTCGCCATGAACAATCAGGAGACATACCGCGAGCGCGCAAGTGTCGAGGCGGACGAGCGCACGATGCGCGAGATCTATCTGAAGCCGTTTGAGATTGCGGTGAAAAAGAGTAAGCCCGATACGGTTATGTGCTCCTATAACAAGATCGGCGGCGTGTGGGCGTCGGAAAACCGCTGGCTCCTCACCGAGATTTTGAAGGAGGAGTGGGGATACGGGGGCGTGGTCGTCTCCGATTGGGGTGCTGTACACGATGCACCGCGTGCGGTTGCCGCCGGACTTGATCTGCATATGCCGCGCAACCGCAATCTTACCGCACAGCTGAAAGCCGCGCTGGACGCCGGCAGAATCACGATGGAGATGATCGATGATGCCGCCCGCCGTGTGCTCGCACTGCTTCTCAAAGGAACGCCTGCATCGCGTGGTTACGACCGCGACCGCCAGCACACGATTGCGAAAGAAATCGCCGCGGACGGTACGGTGCTGCTTAAGAATAACGGCGCAATTTTGCCGCTGACGGCACAGAAATACAAAAAGATCGCCGTTATCGGTGAGTATGCGGTTTCTCCGCTGGTAGGCGGACAGGGAAGCGCGGAGGTACTGCAGAGCGCGGAATACACGGATTCTCCCCTGGAGGAGCTGAAAAAGCGTCTTCCCGGCGTGGAGATCCAATATCTGGAGATGTACAAAAAGCGCGAGTATTCCGCCGAGATGCTGTGGCCGAAGAGCGCCGCATTCGCCGAAGATATCGCGGATGCCGATCTCGTTCTCTTCTTCATGGGTGCAATGGAGTCCGAGGATACGGAGAAATTCGATCGCCGCTCGGCGTATCTGAATCAGAATTTCGAGATGTTTCTGCAGGTTGCCGAGCGAAACGGCAAAAAGACCGCAGTCGTTCTGCAGAACGGCGGAGCGCTGATTTTCTCCGAGCCGCTGAGACAGGCGGATGCGATCATTGAGATGTGGCTTGGCGGTGAGGCGGCAGGCGGTGCGATCGCGGACGTGCTGACGGGCATTGTGAATCCGTCCGGAAAGCTGTCCGAGACGTTCCCGACGTGCATGCGCCGCGATTTGGAATACCCGGGCAACGGTATGTTCATCGAGTATAAGGAGCGGCTGGATGTCGGCTACCGCTACTACGACAAGCATCCGGAGGAGATTCTGTATCCGTTCGGGCATGGGCTTTCCTACACGACGTTCGCGTATGACAATCTTACGATTTCCGATGATTTGACCGTATCGTTCACGCTTACGAATACGGGAGAGACCGACGGTGCGGAGGTTGTGCAGCTTTACGTAGGCGATCCGCTCTCGACCGTGCCGCGTCCGATCAAGGAGCTGAAGAAGTTCGAGAAAATCTTCCTCAAGGCGGGAGAAGCGCGCACAGTCACGTTCAAGCTGAGCGCGGACGATCTCGCGTACTATAACATCTGCCTGCACGATTGGGTGGCGGAGAACGGACGGTATGACGTATACGTCGGCTCGTCCTCGCGCGATATCCGGCTGAAGGGTGCATTTATGTATAACGGCGAGATGCCGTACACGATGACACAGCTCGGCGAGAGCATGATAGGATAAACAGTAAAGAAAAGGGACTGCTGTACGGCAGTCCTTTTTTGAGATTATTCTTTTTTGCCGCTGTCAAGTTGTCGGTACAGCTTCAAATAAAAATCAAGCATCTTGTTGACCGTCGCCTCTCTGGTCATGGCGATTTCCCGGATCGTTTTAAGTTTTTCCATTGTTATGTTTGGATGATAATCGGGAAGCACCGGCTCGCCTTCCCCGGATTCACAGTTCAAAGCCGGATCGGAAATACACTATATCGAGCACAAAATTTTATCAATACCGGTGAGCTCATTCTGCACAGCGGCGATTTGCTCGAACACCGCACGTTTGTCAATGTGCTCTGAGGCGGTTTCTTCCTCGCGGATCGTCTTTGAAGGAGACGCAAGGCATATCCTGTTCTCCTCAATGAAGCGTGCCTTGCCGCTTTTAACAAGCCCTTTCGCCCGTTTGGGGGAGGTTACTCCGTATTCATTTCCCTGTGCATCAACAACGATAATATTTGTGGCTATGGCCGGTTCCCCCCTCATGCGGGTTTTATTCTGCTTTTTATTCCGATTTGGAATTATTTTATATTATAATTCCAAAATAGAATTTTGTCAAGTGCTTTTGACGATATAATTCTAAATGAGAATAAAAACGGAGGATGGCGCGATGAAGATTCGCAAAAAGGAATACGGGAGCGCGAACATGGTCGGGCGGAACATTGAACGGCTCCGCAAGGAACGGGGGATCAAGCAGAAGGATTTCATTGCGAAGATACAGACGATGGGATGCGACATGAATCCGACGAGCTATTCAAAGCTGGAGGGGCAGCTCCGAAGCGCGACGGACAGGGAGATTTTTGTGATCGCGAAGATTCTCGGCGTTGCGATGGAGGCGCTGTTTGAGAGCGAATGAAAAAGACGGATCGTGCGATCCGTCTTTTGTTTTCGTCAATCGTCGCGTTCGATCACGACCATCATATATGTCATTTCTTCGGTACTGGAAAGATGGGATTGAACGACTTTCCAACCGTGCAGTAAATAGTTGTCGTTCAGCTCAGCTTCGTATTTTCTTCGATAGTTTCGCCCGGTGGACACGCCATCGCCCTCGAGCACATTGAAAACCATAACCTTTTGCTGTTTTTTTACACAGCCGAAAAGATAGTCTGTCGTTGTTTCCAATATTCGGGCGATTCCGGGGATCGTTTGCACGTCGGGAAAGCCCGCGCCCGTTTCCCATTTGGAGACTGCTTGTGTGCTTACGTTCAGCTTTTCCGCAAGTTCTGTTTGGGTGAGTTTCTTTTCGTTTCTGAGGGAAGCAATTCTGCTTCCAAAATCTGTGGGGGTCATGGTGTGCCTCCTTTTCTTTTATGATACAATTATACCATCGGAGAGAGGATAAAGCAAGACACGGGCGGTTGAATGAAGGGAGAGTTTGGCGGAGAAAAATCAACGGAGAGTGGGATGAATGGGCAAAAATTCAACGAAAGGTGGCCATTGCCGAATAGGGTTTTTCGGTCATTGGCTGAGCCCCTTTCGCCTTTTTGATGGCGGTTTCGGGTGATATTATTTTTTCAGTTCTTTTAAGAAATTTGTTCTTCTGCGATTTGCTCTCTTTGTTCCTAAAAGAATGGCGCAGGTGTATACGGTGCCAAAGATCAACGCAGAAAGCAAGGAGGCGGTAAAGGTTGGGAGGTTTTCGGCATTTACGCCAAATATACGACCCAAAAAACAGCCGCTAACAGCGATCCATATGTTATTATGATTAAATAAATAGGCGATAAGCCAAACTGCAATATAGAAGCCGGTGGAGCAGCAGGCGGTCAGGATGCTTTGCCTGCCGTTCAGCCGTTCGCTGCTGTCATCCTTGGACTGAAGCAGGGTTAATATAACGAAGCCGAAAAGCAATCCGCAAGCGGACAGAATCAGGTTTTCGACGAACAATGCTTTTTCAGGAGACGCATCGTTTGTGCCTCTCCATATATATAGTGGAATAAGCGAAGCCAAAAGTGCCAACCACGCAGATCCCCATATTCTTGCGGCTGTAAAAAAACAGGTGGATACAAGAGATTTTAATTTCATAAATTCACCGCCTTTCCGTATTTAGTATAGCATGAATGGTGAGAGATGTAAAGTAGGAGAGGATGGTTCCGTATTGCCGAATAGGGATTCGGTCTCGCGCGACCTACGCGCTCGGTCAGGGTCGGCTCTGACTGCCACCGGCAGTCATTCACTACCGACCCGTTCGAATCCCTTTCTATTAATTAAAACAAAAGACACCGCCCACAAGGGACGGTGTCTTTTATTTTGGCTGCCGAATAGGGATTCGGTCTCGCGCGACCTACGCGCTCGGTCAGGGTCGGCTCTGACAGCCCACCGGGCTGTCATTCACTACTGACCCGTTCGAATCCCTTTCGATTAATTAAAACAAAAATCACCATCCGATGGATGGTGATTTTTATTTTGGCTGCCGAATAGGGATTCGAACCCCAACAAACAGAGTCAGAGTCTGTCGTGCTACCGTTACACAATTCGGCATCGCGGTATATAGTATACCACCTGTTTTCTACTTTGTCAACACTTTTTTTGAAATTTCAAAAACTTTTTTTACGGAGCCCATTTCGGAGAAAAATCCGAAGCCGTTCTTTACATCCGCGCATATTTGTGGTAAAATAATTCTATACTAACGGCGGTGCGGGGTTAGTATCTCCCCGCAGAGATTCTTTTTATGCACGGAGGTGGATTCGTGCGCGCATTTTTTCTCGATTTCGCCGTCGGTTTGCTCGCAGGGATCGCGGCGCTGCTGGTCTTTCTGGCATCGTTTGCTGTTCTCTGGCTGATTTTTTGATGGGAGGAACTTGTCTTGCGGCTGGACAAATATCTGTCCGAGGCGGGCGTTTGCACGCGCAGTGAAGCGACAAAGCGCATCCGCAAATCGGAGGTCACGGTAAACGGTGCCGTCGTGCGCGATCCGTCCGTGCATATCGATCCCGAAACGGCATCGGTCACGCTCGGCGGTGAGACGGTGTCGTGGCGGAAGTTTACCTATATTATGCTCAATAAGCCGCAAGGCTACGTCAGCGCGACGGAGGACCGCGGTCCCACCGTCATGGAGCTTCTGCCGCCGCAGTATGCGCGAAAGGGATTTTTTCCGTGCGGTCGGCTGGATATCGATACAGTCGGGTTCCTTCTCATTACCAATGACGGCGTGCTCGGTCATGAGCTCCTCTCACCGAAGCATCACGTGGATAAAACGTACCGATTTACGTGCGACCCGGCGATCGGTGAGGAGGTACGGCAGCATCTTGAGGAGGGCGTGGATATCGGCGATATCGTGACGAAGCCTGCCGTGGTGACGCTTGACGGTGATCTGCCCGCATCCGCAGGCACGATCACGATCCGCGAGGGAAAGTTCCACCAGATCAAGCGGATGTTCCACGCGGTCGGCTCGGAGATTACCTCGCTTGAGCGGATCTCCTTCGGCGGCGTGACGCTGGACGGGACGCTTGCACGCGGCGAGTGGCGGTTTCTGACGGCTGAGGAGGAAGCCACACTCCAAAGAAGCGTGGGCCGCTCCGAAAAAATTTGATACACATACGGATAAAACCGAAAAATACGGCAATACTACATTACGACAGAGAAACGGAGATACAGCAATGGAAATTCTCGACATACTTTGTGCGGAGCTCGGCATCCGCAAGACACAGGCAGAGGCGGCGGTCAAGCTGCTCGATGACGGCAACACCGTGCCTTTTATCGCGCGATACCGCAAAGAGGCGACGGGCGGGCTGGACGATGAAGTCCTCCGTAATCTGACCGAGCGCCTGTCCTACCTCAGAAATCTCGAAAAACGCCGCGAGGAGGTCATCTCCCTCATCGATGAGCAGGGCAAGCTCACGGACGAGATCCGTGCCGCCGTTGCCGCCGCGCAGACGCTGACGGAAATTGATGACATCTACCGTCCGTACCGTCCGAAGAGAAAGACGAGAGCATCCGTGGCGCGTGAGCGCGGGCTGGAGGATCTTGCGATCCTTTTGATGATGCAGGAGAGCGTGTACGATCCCGACATTATGACGGCGGCTGCCCGCTTTGTCGATCCCGAAAAGGACGTGCCGGATGAAAAGGCAGCTCTCGCGGGTGCCTGCGACATCATCGCGGAGGAGATCTCGGACAACGCCGACTACCGCCGAGAAGTGCGTGCGCTGACGATGGAGTACGGTCTGCTCCACTCCAAAAAGACGGACGCGGACAACCTCACCTACGAGCTCTATTACGATTATACGGAAAAGCTCTCCGGCATCCCGTCGCACCGCGTGCTGGCAATCAACCGCGGCGAGGCGGAGGAGATTCTGCGCGTGTCCGTCGAGATCGAGAAGGACGTGATCCTCAACTACCTCATGGCGCAGGTGATTACGAACTTTGCGAGCCCCGCGTTCCGCTACGTCGCATCTGCGATGTGCGACGCGTATGACAGACTGATCGCACCGTCCATTGAAAGAGAGATCCGCTCCGCCCTCACCGAGGTCGCGGGAGAGAATGCGATCAAGCTGTTCTCCGACAATCTGAAGCACCTGCTTATGCAGTCTCCGCTGAAGGGCAAGACGGTTCTCGGCTACGATCCCGGCTACCGCACGGGATGCAAACTGGCTGTCGTCGATAAGACGGGCATGGTCATCGACACCGCCGTGATCTATCCGACAAAGCCGCAGGAGAGAATCGAGGAGAGCCGCCGCGTGGTGAAAAACCTCATCCGCAAGTACGACATCGACGTCATCGCGATCGGCAACGGCACCGCGTCCGGCGAGAGCGAGATGTTCATCGCCGATACGCTCCGCGAGATCGGCAACGATACGAAGTATATCGTCGTCAGCGAGGCGGGCGCGTCTGTGTATTCCGCATCCAAAGTCGGCGCGGAGGAGTTCCCCGATTTCGACGTCACCCAGCGTTCCGCCGTGTCCATTGCGCGCCGTCTGCAGGATCCGCTTGCGGAGCTTGTCAAGATCGATCCGAAATCGATCGGCGTCGGTCAGTATCAGCACGATATGAAGGAAGCACGTCTTGACGAGGCACTCACGGGCGTTGTTGAGGACTGCGTAAACGCTGTCGGCGTCGATCTTAATACCGCATCGTATATGCTCCTCTCCTATATCGCGGGCATCAACATGACTGCGGCGAAGAATATCGTCAAATACCGCGACGAGCACGGTGAGTTCACCTCCCGTGCGCAGGTTCTGGACGTGCCGCGTATCGGTGCGAAAGCGTACGAGCAGTGTGCCGGATTTCTCCGCGTGCCCGGCTCGGATGAAATCCTTGACAACACGGGTGTTCATCCCGAGTCTTACGGTGCCGCCGTGAAACTGCTGAAGAAATTCGGCTACACTGAGGACGATGTCCGCGCCGGCAAGCTGAATACGCTCCGCCGCCGTGCGGAGGATACGGGTATCGCCGCCCTTGCCGAGGAGATCGGATGCGGCGAAGCAACGCTTACCGACATCATCGGAGAGCTTGAGAAGCCCGGGCGCGACGTCCGTGACGGACTGCCGAAGCCGCAGCTCCGTGAGCGCGTTCTCACCATGGAGGAGCTGACTGTCGGTATGTGTCTCACCGGTACGGTGCGTAACGTTATCGACTTCGGCGCGTTTGTCGATATCGGTGTCCATCAGGACGGTCTGGTGCACGTTTCCGAAATCTCCGATAAATTCGTCAAGCACCCGAGCGAGGTCGTTTCCGTAGGCGATATCGTGCACGTCCGCGTCAAGAATGTGGATCTGCAGAAGAAGCGTATCGGGCTGTCTATGAAGGGGCTCGCCAACTGATTCTAACAAAATTAGAGGACGAATCGCCGCGAAACTGCAGTGAAAGCAGAGAAATTTTCTTTTGTTTGTGCAAAGTGTACAAATGGGGAAAATAAATTTTGGAGAAACAAACTATTCCATTTGCCGTGATTTTTTGGTACAATATATTACGGTGTAAATTATGCCGTTTTGTCTCTGTCGGCAATTCGGCTTTCAAAATCATTCAACCCGATAATCTTTAGGAGGATACATACATGGCAAGCCTTTCCCTTAAGCACATCTATAAAAAGTACCCCGGCGGCGTTACCGCTGTATCGGACTTCTGCCTTGAGATCAAGGACAAAGAGTTCCTCGTTCTCGTCGGCCCTTCCGGTTGCGGTAAGTCTACGACGCTCCGCATGATCGCAGGTCTTGAGGAGATCTCCGAGGGTGAACTTTTCATCGGTGACAGACTCGTAAACGACGTCGCGCCGAAGGACCGTGACATCGCGATGGTATTCCAGAACTACGCTCTGTACCCGCACATGTCCGTATTTGACAACATGGCATTCGGTCTGAAGCTCCGCAAGACCCCGAAGGAGGAGATCAAGCGCCGCGTTGAAGAGGCTGCTCGTATCCTTGACATCACCCACCTTCTTGACAGAAAGCCGAAGGCTCTGTCCGGTGGTCAGAAGCAGCGTGTTGCGCTCGGCCGTGCAATCGTCCGTAACCCGAAGGTCTTCCTTCTCGACGAGCCGCTGTCCAACCTGGACGCAAAGCTCCGTGCGACGATGAGAACCGAGCTTACCAAGATCCATCAGAGAGTCGGTACCACGTTCGTATACGTTACGCACGACCAGGTCGAGGCTATGACGATGGCTACCCGTATCGTTGTTATGAAGGACGGTCTCATCCAGCAGGTAGACACGCCGCAGAATCTGTACGATCTGCCCGTGAACCTGTTCGTTGCCGGCTTTATCGGCACGCCGCAGATGAACTTCATCAACTGCACGCTCGAGGAGAAGAATGGCGGCGTTTACGCTGTATTCGGTGCCGATTCCCTCAAGCTGCCGGCTGAGAAGGCAAACGATCCCGTTGTTAAGGAATATATCGGCAAGGATGTTGTCATGGGCGTTCGTCCCGAGAGCATCCACGATGAGCCGATGTACCTCTCCTCTATGCCCGATTCCGTTATCGAGTGTGACGTTGAGGTTACCGAGCTTATGGGCTCTGAGATCCACCTCTACCTCGTTGCAAACGAGCAGAGCATGACGGCACGCGTTTCCGCTCGCTCCACCGCGCGCGCAGGCGACGTCATCAAGATTGCGATCGACATGTCCCGCGTCCACTTCTTCGACAAGGACACCGAGCGTTTCATTGTTCACTAATCAAAAAAGAGAACAGCCGTACGTTTGTACGGCTGTTTTTTGTGAGTGGCAGCCTGTTCGGAATGCATCGGATCGGCTGTCTTACCTGATTCAACAGAAAAGCGGCCCGCGTGAAGCGAGCCGCTGATTTTTTATGCAGGAATGATCATGCCGTACGCACCGTCTTTGCGCTTATATACCACGCAGGTGTTTTCCGTATCCGCATCGCGGAAGACGAAGAACGTGTGCCCGATGAGATTCATCTGCAGGATCGCTTCCTCGGGGGTCATCGGCTTGATGGCGAATTCCTTCACGCGGATGGAGAAATCGCCTTCCTCTTCGATGCCGTCCGCAGCGTCCGTCTCGTATGCCGGTGCCGTGAAAGCACCCTCGCGCAATCTTCTCTCCAGCCGCGTCTTGTTCTTGCGGATCTGCCGTTCGATTGCGTCTACGCATCCGTCCAGCGCGGTTTCATAGGTGGAGGCTTCTTCCTCACAGCGATACAGTGTGCCGTCTGCGGCGATCGTGATCTCGACTCGTTCGAGATTACGCACATAGCCGAATTTGATCGTCACCTCCGCATCATCACGGAAAAAGCGGTCAAATTTGGCGAGCTTTTTTTCCGCAAGAGCCTTGAGAGAGTCTCTGACGCTCATCTGTCTGCCTGTAAAGGTAATCTTCATATACAACCCACCTTTTTTAAGAGTATTGCAGCCGATTTCTCGGTTGCAAATATATTATACCATACTTTCGGCGGTTTGTACAGATATTTTTGCGATTTTTAATAAAAATTTTGCACTTTAACGGAACAAGAAGAGGAGATGGGGATGCTTTTTGAAAAAAGCACCCCCATACCCCCGCAAAAACTTTTGAAAAAGGGAGGGACTTTCAAAAAGTCTCTCCCTGCGTTTCTATTATTCAATTAGTCCAGATATCCCTGACGGTAGAGCAGCTCAGCGGTCAGAACGGCACCGCCTGCCGCACCGCGGAGGGTGTTGTGCGCGAGTCCGACGAATTTGTAATCGAACAGCGTATCCTCACGGAGACGGCCGAGGGTGACGCCCATACCGCCGTAGATGTCGCGGTCGAGGCGCGCCTGTGGGCGATTCTCTTCCTCAAAATAGGTGATGAACTGTTCGGGTGCGTGCGGCAGACCGAGCAGCTGCGGTGCGCCGCGGAATGCCTTCCACTCAGCCAGAATCTGCTCCTTGGTCGGCTTGTTCTCGAAGTTCACGAAAACGGCACAGGTGTGACCGTCGGTGACAGGCACGCGCAGGCACTGCGTGGTGATCAGCGGTGCCTTCGCGGTTACGATTACGCCGTCCTTCTCCTCGCCCCAGATCTTCAGCGGTTCTTTCTCGCTCTTTTCCTCCTCGCCGGAGATGAACGGGATAAGGTTGTCAACCATTTCGGGCCACTCGTTGAACGTCTTGCCCGCGCCGCTGATTGCCTGATAGGTCGTTGCAACGACTTCCTTGATGCCGTACTTGCGAAGCGGCGTCAGAGCGGCAACGTATGCTTGGATGGAGCAGTTCGGCTTGACGGCGATGAAGCCGCGCTTGGTGCCGAGGCGTGCTCTCTGGCTCTTGATGACGTTCGTGTGGATGTCGTTGATCTCCGGGATGACCATCGGAACATCGTCCGTCCAGCGGTTTGCGGAGTTGTTGGAGACGACGGGGATCTCTGCCTTTGCGTATGCTTCCTCCAGCGCGAGGATGTCGGGCTTCTTCATATCGACTGCGCAGAAGACGAAGTCGACCTTCTCCTTCATTGCCTCGATGTCAGCAGCGTCGATGACGGTCATCTTCGCGACATCCTCCGGCATGGGAGTAGCCATTTTCCAGCGGCCTGCGACAGCCTCCTCATAGGGGCGGCCTGCGGAGCGTGCGCTTGCGGCGAGTGCCGTCAGGGTGAAATAGGGATGATCCTGCAGAAGCGTGATGAAACGCTGACCGACCATACCCGTTGCGCCGACGATACCGGCTCTGATTTTTTTACTCATAGTATCCATCCTTCCGTAATCCGCGTGTGCGGATGATTGATTTCAAAAATATTTGTAATAGAAATATTATAGCACGCCGTGTGCGGCTTGTCAATGAATAAGAATGCCTTTTTTGGCCATAAACACACGACTTTCGGGAAAATATTCACCTCGGGTGCGTATCTTCCTTGACATCGGCGTTTTTTTCTTATATAATGATATAATAGTAAATGTGCGCCTTTGCACGGCAGAAAGGGTTCAATCTATGCAGGATCTTTTGAAAATCATCGACGACGCGATGCCGACTCTTTCCAAAGGACAGAAAAGAATAGCAAATTTTATAAGAGAACACTACGATAAGGCGGCGTATATGACTGCGGCGCAGCTCGGCGAGGAGGCGGATGTGTCGGAATCGACCGTCGTCCGCTTTGCGCTGGAGCTTGGCTTTGACGGGTATCCCGCGCTCCAGCATATGGTGCAGGAAACGGTGCGTATGCGCCTCACCTCCCTGCAGAGAATCGAGGTCACGAACAAGCGATTCGGCACGACGTCCGTTCTGGACGCAGTGCTCACCTCCGACGCGGAAAAGATCAAGTACACGCTCGATCATATTGACCGTGCGGCGTTCGACCGCGCCGTGGAAGCGATCCTCGGAGCACGCACGATTTACATCATCGGTGTGCGTTCTTCTTCAGCCCTTGCGGAGTTTCTGAATTATTACCTCAGCTATATGTTTGAAAACGTCCGCCTGATCCGTACGACGAGCGGCAGTGAGATTTTTGAGCAGCTGCTCCGCATGGATGAGCGGGACGTGATGCTCGCGGTCAGCTTCCCGCGCTATTCGAGCCGGATCGTCAATGCGGTTGAGTACGCATCGCAGACAGGGGCGAAGGTCGTTTCCGTGACGGACAGCGAGAACTCGCCGATTGCCAAGGGGGCACATGCCGTCCTCACCGCGCGGAGCGATATGGCATCGTTTGTCGATTCGCTCGTCGCGCCGCTTTCGATCATCAACGCCCTGCTTGCCGCCGTCACGCGCAAAAAGCAGGATGAGCTTGCCGCTACACTCACAAAACTCGAGGACGTGTGGGATACGTTCCACGTCTACGACAAGAGCGAGAACGGACATGGGGAGAATGCATCGCATGAGTGATCCGATCTCCGTTGCTGTCATCGGCGGCGGTGCCGCAGGGATGATGGCGGCGATTGCGGCGGCTGAGGCAGGTGCCTCCGTCACAGTATATGAGCCGAATGCGGTTCTCGGCAAAAAGCTGCGGCTCACGGGCAAGGGCAGGTGCAATGTTACAAACGACTGCACTCCCGCCGAGATCATGGACGCCGTTACGAAGAATCCGAAATTTCTGCGCGGTGCGCTGTACCGATTCACGCCTGCCGACACAATGTCCTTCTTTGAGGAGGCGGGTGTGCCGCTGAAAACGGAGCGCGGACGGCGCGTATTCCCCGTGTCCGACCGCGCCGCAGACATCTCCTCCGCGATGGAGAAGCGGATGCACGCGCTCGGTGTCACTGTCGTGCATGAGGCGGTTTCTGATCTGATCTTCACCGGAGAGGGCGAATGCCGGACTGTTTCCGGTGTCACTACGGACAGCGGTGCGCATGCGCACGGTGCCGTGATCGTCGCGACCGGCGGTGTGTCGTATCCCGGTACAGGATCGCGCGGTGACGGTTACCGACTTGCCAAAAGTGCGGGACTTGCCGTCACGGAGACGCTGCCGTCTCTCGTACCGATCGTCACGAAGGAAGATTTCGCGCCGCTTGCGGGACTGTCTCTCCGCAACGTGACGCTTACCGTTCTGCAGGGCGGAAAGACTGTCTTTTCCGAGATGGGCGAGATGCTGTTCACGCACTTCGGCGTGTCCGGACCGCTTGTTTTGTCTGCTTCTGCTCACATGCGCGGCGCGATGCACAACTACAAAATGGAGATCGATCTGAAGCCGGCGCTGGATGACGCAACGCTGGATGCACGTCTGCTCGCCGATCTTTCCCAATATGCACAGCGCGATTTCGTCAATGCTTTGGGCGATCTATTGCCGCAAAAGCTGATCGACCCCGTGATCGTGCACGCACAGATTCCCGAGCGCATCAAGGCGGGAACGCTCACGCGTGTACAGCGTATGGCTCTGCTCCGTACGCTGAAGCATTTTCCGCTGACGCCCCTTCGCTTCCGCCCGATCAATGAGGCGATCGTTACCTCGGGCGGTGTCGATGTCGCCGAGCTTCATACGAAAACGATGATGGCGAAGCGGTGTCCCGGGCTGTTTTTCGCCGGCGAGGTCATCGACGTGGACGCGTACACGGGCGGATACAATCTGCAGATCGCGTTCTCCACGGGCGTCGCGGCGGGACAAAGCGCGGCGGCGTATGCTGATGAAATATCCCATCCGAAAGGAAGTACCGATATATGAAGAAAATCAAGATTGCCCTCGACGGACCGAGCAGCTCGGGCAAAAGTACGCTCGCCCGTGCTCTCGCGCGTGAGCTTTCTATCATTTATGTAGATACAGGGGCGCTGTACCGTGCGGTCGGTCTGTATATGGTTCGTCACGGTATCGAGCCGAAAGATGCTGAGGCTGTCACCGCTGCGCTCGGCGGCGTCAAGGTCGAGCTTGCGTACGCGGACGGCGTGCAGACCGTTCTTCTGAATGGGGAGGACGTCGGCGGACTGATCCGTACCCCCGCAATTTCGATGGCGGCATCTGCAGTTTCCGCAATTCCTGCCGTGCGCGCATTTTTGCTCGGGCTTCAGAAGGACATGGTCGAGCGCGGCGGCGTCATCATGGACGGACGCGATATCGGTACGGTCATTATGCCCGATGCCGATGCGAAGCTCTTTCTCGTGGCATCTGCCGAAGCGCGCGCCAAACGCCGCTGGCTTGAGATGACGGCGAAGGGCGTGGATTGTTCCTACGAGCAGATCCTTTCCGAAACGGTGGCGAGAGACGAAGCGGATTCCTCCCGTGACATCGCGCCGCTGAAGCCTGCCGAGGACGCGATTCTGTTCGATAATTCCGCATTGAATATTGAAGAAACCGTGGCGGAGGCGCTCCGCCTGATTCGGGAGAAGGGTGCGCATGAGTAAAATTTACCGTATTATTTATACGATCTTCGTCTGGCCTGTGCGGATCTTGTTCCGTATCCACGTCGTTAACGGCGAAAAAATGCCCAAAACGGGCGGCTGTATCGTCTGCGCCAACCACACGAGCATGCTTGACGTTTTGATCCTCTCCGCCGGTCTCGGTCGGCAGATCCGCTATATGGCGAAGAAGGAGCTGTTCAAGATCCCGCTTCTGAAGGGGTTGATCACGATCCTCGGGGCGTATCCCGTCGATCGCGGCGGCGCCGATGCAGCCAGTATCCGCCGTACCGTTTCTATGATCGGAAACGGCGAGTTGATCGGTATTTTTCCGCAGGGTACGCGCCATCCCGGTGTGGATCCCGCGACTACGGAAATCAAGCCCGGTGTCGGTATGATTACGTGGCATGCCAAGGCGATGGTTGTTCCGGCGTATATCCGTGCAAAGGGCAACCGCGTCCGCTTTTTCCGTAAAACGGAGCTCGTTCTCGGCGATCCGATCCCGTTTGAGCAGTTTGCGTTTGAAAAAGGCGGCAGGGCAGAGTACGTGACGGCATCGGAGAAGATTTTTTCCGAAATCTGCGCGCTCGGCGGCTATAAAAGGGCACTGCCTGCGAAAAAGTATGTCGCGGAGGAAACGGAATGAAAATCACAGTTGCGTCCCACGGCGGATTCTGCTTCGGCGTGCGCCGTGCTACCGAGGCGGTGGAGGACGCCATCGTCCGCGGTGATTCCGAAATCGTGACGCTCGGGCGGCTGATCCACAATGACGGATACTGCTCGTCATTGGCTGCAAGAGGCGTGAGGGAGATTTCGACCGACGATCTGCCGGCGGTGCTCGAACGTGTGAAAGCTGGGGCGCCCGTGACCGTCGTCATTCGTGCGCACGGAGAAAATGCGTCCGTGATCGAAATGCTGGAGGCGTGCGCGGCGGAGAATCCCTCGCTGACCGTGCTCAACTGCACGTGTCCGTTTGTGGAAAAGGTACGAAAGATCGCACGCGAAAATTCCGGGGAGGGACGGCGGTTTTATCTCCTTGGTGCGCCCGATCATCCCGAGGTGCAGGGGATCATGAGCTGTGCGGACGGAGGTACCGTCTTTGAAACGGCGGAACAGCTTTCCCAGATTTTGGATAGCGAGGCGTCCGACAAAAGTAATCAAGTGGTAACTGAGGAAGAAATTACCGTTTCCGTGGCCTCCCAGACTACCCAAAAACTGTCCGAATGGAAAAAAAGTTTGGAAATTCTTAAAAAGGCATATACAAATCCAAAAATTTATGATACAATATGTATTGTGACTGAAGAAAGACAGAAGGAAGCCGCCGACTTGGCAGGGGAATCCGACG
Organism: Clostridia bacterium; assembly: GCA_017466375.1. Taxonomy (GTDB): domain Bacteria; phylum Bacillota; class Clostridia; order Oscillospirales; family CAG-272; genus SIG701. Next base: position 29,606 of record JAFTUH010000004.1, read on the forward strand.
TCATGCTGATCATCGGAAGCCGCGCGAGCTCCAATACAGCCAAGCTGTATGCGGTGTGCCGCGAGCGGTGTCCGCGATCGTACTTGATCGAAGGTGCATCCGACCTTGCCGGTATCGACTTCACCGGATGTCAGACCGTGTCCATAACTGCCGGCGCATCGACGCCGTACAGCGTAATACAGGAGGTAAAACAAACCATGGCAGAGCAAATGGAAAACTTTGCAGAACTTCTCGAGGAATCACTCAAAACTTTAAATACAGGAGACGTAGTTACCGGTGTAATCACCTCGATTTCGCAGAACGAGATCCATCTGGACCTCGGCGCGAAGACGACGGGTATCATTACGCACGACAAACTGACGGACGATCCGTCCGCAAAACTCTCCGAGCTGTTTAAGGTCGGTGACGAGATCAAAGCAAAGGTCATCAAAGTAAGCGATATCGACGGTATCGCAACTCTTGATAAGACAAGAGTAGACAACGACGCAAACTGGGATCTGATCGTAGCCGCAGCTGAGTCCGGCGAGATCATGGAAGGCCGCGTTGTTGAAGCCGTTAAGGGCGGCGTAATCATCTCGCTCAAGAGCGTTCGCGTATTCATCCCGGCATCCCTCACCGGTGTGCCGAAGGACGGCGAGCTCTCCTCCATCGTTGGTACTACCCAGCGCGTGAAGGTCATCGAGATCAAGCCCGAGAGAAAGAGAGCATACGCATCCATCCGTGCCGTACTCCGTGAAGAGAGAAAGGCGCAGGAGGAAGCATTCTGGAGCACCCTCGAGGAGGGTCAGGAGTTCGACGGCGTCATCAAGAGCCTTACCTCTTACGGCGCATTCGTTGACCTCGGCAGCGGTGTAGACGGTATGGTACATACCTCTGAGCTGTCCTGGAAGCACGTCCGTCAGCCTTCCGATATCGTGAAGGTAGGCGACAAGCTGCACGTATTCGTTAAGTCTATTGACCGCGAGCGCGGCCGCATCTCCCTCGGCCACAAGACTGAAGACACCAATCCGTGGAACATCTTTACGAGCAAGTACGCTGTCGGCGATGTTGCAAACGTCAAGATCGTATCTCTGATGCCGTTCGGTGCATTTGCCGAGATCGTTGACGGCGTTGACGGTCTGATCCACATCAGCCAGATCGCCGATCACAAGATCGCAAAGCCGGACGATGTTCTCGCAGTCGGTCAGACGGTGGACGTAAAGATCACCGATATCGACATGGATAACAAGAAGATCAGCCTCTCCATCCGTGCTCTTCTTGAGCCGGCAGCAGAAGAGGTCGCTGAGGATGCACCGGCAGTGTATTCTACCGATGATCCCGAGTCTCTGAAGGCCTTCGAGGGCGACGAGCAGTAATCGAATAAAAAAGACCTGTGTTTGACACAGGTCTTTTTTGTGCATAATACGGCGCGATTTTTATGCACGGTTTGCCGAAAAAGCAAAAAATATTCAGAAAAAATGAATTTTTTATCAAAATCTCTTGCAAAACGGAAAAATTTGTTGTATAATGGGTAAAAATGGATGCTATAGGATACGGAATCCGTTCCGTGTGCCGATAGAACTTTGGAGAAGCTCATTCGATTGAGTGCCGAAGGTGTAATGCGCGAGCCGCAGATCTCTCAGGCAAAAGGACAAAGTTTTTATTTTGTTTCCTATTGTTTATGAAGATTTCGGGATTGCGCGTTTGCGCGATCCTTTTTTGATTCTATTTTATTTTTTTGGAGGCTTTATGATCGAGCAAATTACCAAAATCAACGATTTCCTGAACCACTGGTCGTGGCTGATTGGTCTCATCTTCCTGCTCGCAGCAGGTGTTTTGATGACCACTTTGATTAAAGTGTTCCAGGTGTCCCACATCGGACATTGGTTCAAGACGACTGCAGGCAGTCTGTTCAAGAAGAAAAAGACCGCTGACGGAAAAAATATCTCCCAGTTCCAGGCACTTTGCACCGCGCTTGCCGCTACGGTCGGTACAGGTAACATCGTCGGTGTCGCTACGGCAATTATTGTCGGCGGACCCGGCGCGATCTTCTGGATGTGGGTTGCCGCATTTCTCGGTATGGCACTGAAGTTTTCTGAAATCATCCTCGGTATCTACTTCCGCCGCCGTAATACGGCAGGCGAATGGTCAGGCGGTGCGATGTACTACCTGACGGACGGTCTCGGCAAAAAGAAGGGTATGGGCATGGTCGGTAAAATTCTTGCCGTGCTCTTCGCGATCTTTACGATTCTGGCATCGTTCGGTATTGGCAATATGAGCCAGGTTGACAGTATCACAGAGAATATTTCCAATACGTTCTTTGCAAACAATACGCTCGGTATGATTGCGGGTGTTGAGACGATCAACTGGATCATCGGTCTTGCGCTTGTCGTCATCGTCGGTCTGATCGTGGTCGGCGGTCTGAAGAGACTGGCAGCCGTTGCCGAAATGGTCGTTCCGTTTATGGCGGGCTTTTATATTATCGGTTCCATCATTATTCTTGCAGTAAACGCCAAGATGATTCCTGCTGTCTTCGGCTCCATATTCAGCCACGCATTCAACACACAGGCAGTCGAGGGCGGTATCGTCGGTCTGATCACCGTCGTTCTTCTGAACGGCTGTAAGCGCGGCGTCTTCTCAAACGAAGCAGGTCTCGGCTCCGCCGTTATGGTTCACTCCTCCGCAGAGGTCAAAGAGCCTGTTAAGCAGGGCATGTGGGGTATCTTTGAGGTATTCATGGATACGTTCGTAATCTGCACCATGTCCGCGCTCGTTATGCTTTCCTCCGGTCTCGTTGATTTGGATACTGTGAATCTTGATCAGGTTGTCAAAATCGGCGGTGAGTTCATCACCTCCGACGATAAGGCGCTGCTTGCTCCGGCAGCATTCGGTCAGACGTTCGGTCAGTTCGGTGAGATCTTTGTGGCGATCGCTATGTTCTTCTTCGCGTTTACTACCGTTCTCGGCTGGAGCCAGTACGGTGCCAAGGCTGTCGAATATCTCGGCGGTGTTAAGGCTGCGAAGGTGTATAAGGTTATCTTCGTTCTTATGACGATCTCCGGTGCGCTGATGACCTCCTCCCTCGCATGGGATATTTCCGATACGTTTAATGCGCTCATGATGATCCCCAACCTGATTGCCGTGATCGTGCTCAGTCCGCTGGTTGCCAAGCTCACGAAGAACTATGTGGACAGACGCATCAAGGGCAAGAAGGACGTAGCGCCGATGCTTTCCTACGATCCCGAAATCCAGAAGGAAATGGAGCAGGATCTTTACAAGGATTAAAGGAAGAGAATGCGGGGAAAACCTTTTTGAAAAAAGTTTTTCCCCGTCCCCCTTTTCAAAAACTTTTGAACGAATAAACGGACGGCTTTGTCGTCCGTTTTTCTGTTGAATCTATGCTTCAATTTGCTTTCTGAGACGAAGCACGCACGCGACGTTCACGATTGTCATCACCGAGACGGTCATGTCCGCCCACTGCCACAGGATCCCCGGCTGCAGAAGCGCGCCTGCAAACGTCGCACCGACGGAGAGGGCGATATACAGAATCCGAGCACCGCGCGCCGGTGCAAAGTATCGGATCGCCTCGATGCCGTAGCAGCTTTGGCAGACGACGGTCGCATAGGCGAAGAGGAGGATGCTGATTCGGAGAAAGCGATCCGCCGCCGTGCCGAGGAGGGTACCGCCTACCGATGCGCCGAGACGTGTATACGCCGCGAGGGATAAACCGATGCCGTCCAAGCCCTCGCCGTCCGCATAAAGCAGGATCACCAGCGCTGTCATCGTGCAGAGCACCACCGTATCCGCGAATACTTCAAACAGCCCGAAGCACCCCTGATGATGCGGCGATTTCACATTTGCACAGGCGTGTGCCGTCGGTGCGGTGCCGCATCCCGCCTCGTTGGAAAAGATGCCGCGCGTGATGCCGAATCGGAGCGCACGGCTCACGCCAAATCCGAGCACACCGCCGCCCACAGAGGCGAAATCGAACGCCTCGCACACAATTTTCGCACAGATTCGCGGGATCTCCGACGCGTACGCGATCAGAATCGTCCCCGACAGAAGAATGTACAGAGCGGCGAGAATCGGGATCAGCACGACCGTGATCGCGGACAGGCGGCGCATCCCGCCCGCCATCGTGAAAACGGTGAACGCGGCAAACAGCGCGGCGAATAAGATCGGAGGGATCTCCACGCAGTCTGCGGCGGCGCGCACCTGGATCACGTTGCCCGTGAGCAGGGAATTGAGGAGGCATAAAACGGCAAATATCCCGCCGAGGGCGGAGGCAAAACGACGCCCGATCGCGCTTTTGGCGGCGGTACGCAGCCCGTCTCGGATGTAGTACATGGCGCCGCCGTAGTGTGTCGTCTGCCCATCCTCCCGGCGTACGCGGCGGTGGCGGACGGCGAGGAATACCTCCGCATATTTCACCGACATCGCCGCGAGCGCACCGATGAGCATCCAGAAAACCGCCCCCGCGCCGCCTGCCGTGATCGCCGTCGCTACGCCCGCGATATTGCCGACACCGAGCGTGCCCGCGAGTGCCATTGTCAAGGCGGCAAAAGGAGACGTGCCGCCCGTGTCCGCGCCGGAGAGCATCGTTTTTACCGTGCGGATCGGATGCCGGATCCAGAAAAAGCGAAGCTTGATTCCGAAAAAAATCCCCGCCGCAAGGAGGATGCACGGCATCAGAACGCCGCTTATGATGCTTGCCGCCGATTCCATAGCTTCCCTCCGTGCCCGTTATATATCTAATATGTATGCGATCGCGTGCGGCGTTAGCACTTCCGGAACGGAAGTGGCGCACAGGGACGTTCGGGAAGAATTGTTAAATATATGTGAATATTCAAAAAAAGACTTGATTTTCCGCGCTGTGCGGTATAGAATATATCTCGTGAGGTTTGGCACTCCAAAAACAAGAGTGCTAAATCAAAAAGGATCCCCAAAAAATATTTTGTGCGAGAGCACAGTTTACAGGAGGTTTTCATTATGACTATAAAGCCTTTGGCAGACCGCGTTGTTGTCTGCGCCATCGAAGCGGAGGAGACCACCAAGACTGGCATCATTCTCCCCGGCAGTGCACAGGAGAAGCCGCAGGTTGCAGAAGTAATCGCTGTCGGCCCCGGCGGTCTTGTGGACGGTAAGGAAGTCACCATGACGGTAAAGGTCGGTGACCGCGTTATCACGAGCAAGTATGCAGGCACCGAAGTCAAGTGCAACGGCAAAGAGTACAACATCGTTCGTCAGAGCGATATCCTCGCCATCGTTGAGTAA
>JAFTUH010000054.1 GCA_017466375.1 Clostridia bacterium
ATCCAAATGGACTCTTCGCGATCGCGCAAAAGAATTCGCCTCACAATACCGTCAATATTATTCGTATCACCCACACGCAGGATTTGGTAATATGTTTGCAGCTTGGGCAAAAGATCCGTATGCAAGAAACGGACACAGTTATGCAAACGGTGCCTCCATGCGCGTTATCCCAATCGGATATGCGTATGATTCATTAGAACAAACTCTCTTGCAAGCAAAAGCAAGTTGTCTTTCTACCCACAATCACCGCGAGGCAATTGTTGGAGCGCAAGCAGTTTCCGCATCAATCTTTATGGCACGGAACGGTGCGGATAAAGAGCAAATTAAAGCGTATTTGGAAAAAGCGTTCAAATACAAGCTGTCAACGCCTCTTTCCACCATCAAAGAAACGCACGTGTTTGATAGCCGTACATCGTATAGCGTTCCGCCTGCAATTATTGCATTTTTGGAATCGACGGATTATGAAAGCGCAATCAGAAATGCCATCTCTCTTGGGGGTGATGCAGACACTCAGGCGTGCATAGCCGGCGGTATTGCAGAAACTTATTATAAAAAGATTCCCGAGCATATTAAGCGTTTTTGTGATAGTAGAATAGATGTATCAATAAAATCCGTTGTGAAAGAATTTAATCAAAAATATCTGATTACATAGGACTCGTTTGCAAGCATGGCGTTAAAAGTCCGGTAGATCGCGGATACTTTTAACTCCCATCATCGCCAAGGGGTTAGTGTATCCTCTGCAAAAAAAGGCTGCTGCATTTTACGTGCAACAGCCCTTTTTCTATCAGAAATGAATGAATCCGAGATCTGCGGCGGTGACACCGATCTCTTCAAAATCTTCGCTGATGTAAGCACAGCTGATCATAACCATCAGGGAAGCCAGCTGTCTGACGTCGGCGATGTCCTCGTAGGGCGCATCCGTTTCGATGTAATCCAGAAGCTCGTCTCCCGTGAATTTGTTGGCAAATACCGTGCCGTACATGATTTCGTAATCGTCGAAATAGTCCCAGTCGTACACGCCGTCCAGCTCGGGATTCAGCGTAATGTATGCCCAGTAACTACCGTCATCGATCAGCAGATCCAGCGTGACTGCATCCTCTTCGACGTAATAGTATGCATACCGTTCAAACAGCATACCGTCGCTGGTGATCTCGCCGAGGAACATGCAGTAATAAGCGTCTTCGGAATCATACGCGCCGTTATCGATAATGTAGTTTGCAAGTCTTTCGTACGGATTGGATTCTTTCTCGTAGAATTCGGCCATCGTAAGCGGTGTGCCGTACGTAAGATTGTCAAGCTCTGTCAGATTGATGGCGAAGTTCAGATTCTGCGAGTCGCGGACAGTCCACGTATTGATGCCGATCACCTCGCCGTATTTGTTGATCAGCGGGCCGCCGGAATTGCCGCCGGAGATCGCCGCATCGTGCTGGGTGTACGACACGCCGTCGACCTCACGGTTGGAATGGGTGATAATTCCTTCGGAGAGGGTGCCTGTGAGTCCCTTGGAGCTGCCGAATGCGTATACGGTTTCTCCGACCTTGTGCGTGCTGTCACAGAGATCTGCGGGCTTCAGTCCGGACGCGGATATCTGAATGACGGCAATATCAATCGTTTTGTCATAGGCGAGGACTTTCTTGACCGTGTACTCCTTGCCTGCGATCGTAACTTTGGCGGAGTAGGCGCCTTCGATCACGTGGTAGTTGGTGATCAGCTTGCCGTCGCCGCTGTAAACGAAGCAGCTGCCGATGGCATATTCGGCACCGTTTTTCGTATAGGTGAGGATCTCGCCTACGGAGGTTTCGTACATGTCGTAGATATCCGTAGCAGTGTACACCGCATGCGCAAACGCTTCCGTGTACGTATCGCCGCAGTCGGCGCAGGTGAAGCGCTTCTTGCCGTCGGTGCGGCAGGTGGCCTCTTTTTCCACGGATTCCTTGTAGGTGTGCGGCAGAACGTCACCCTCCGTGACGTCGCAGACGGAGCACGTCTTGGGAGTAGTGCAGGTTGCCTCAGTCCACTTATGACCGAGTGCTGCCTCTCCTACAGTACCGCAAACGGAACACGTCTTGGCCTCCGTACAGCTTGCTGCTGTCCATGTGTGTCCAAGCGGATCGCCGTCTTCGGTGCCGCAAACGGAGCATGTCTTGGCTTCGGTGCAGCTTGCCTCTTTCCATTTGTGACCGAGCGGATCGCCTTTCTCTGCGCCGCAGTTGATGCACGTTTTGGCTTCGGTGCAGGTGGCAGCGTCCCATTCGTGACCGATCGGTGCGCCTTCCGTTTCGTCACAGAGGGAGCAGGTCTTCGGATCGGTACACGTAGCGGATTCCCATTCGTGTTTGCATCCGCAGGCGGACAATGCGAGCAGGAGGCAGAGTGCAACTGCCAGCGCGAGAATTCTTTTCATAATGCTGTCTCCGATACTGGAAAATTACGTATTACTACAGTATATTGTAACACACCGCGCCTTTTCTGTCAATATTCGACAGGGAGAAAGTGCATCCGGCAAATGCGTGCCGATTACGAATCTTTTGTAAATTCTGTCGATTCTCTCTTGCTATTTCGGGCGCGGGATGTTACAATGAAGTATCTCATATACGGGGGCATCTATGGCAGACGAAAGAAACACGCATCCCGAGGAGGAGATTCCGCAGTCCAATGCGGCGAGACGGCTGAAGGGACTCGGCATTGATCCGAATGCGCCCCCCGCAGACGCTGTGGAGGTCGCTCCGGTCGGATTTTGGGAGAATTTTTGGTATCACCACAAATGGAAGACGATCATCTGCGTCAGTCTTGTGATCCTTTTTGTCATCTGCACGATGCAGATGTGTACGCAGAATTCGTACGATCTTTACGTAATGTATGCGGGACCGGGCTACATGACGCCGAACGAGACGCTTTCCGTGCAGAGTGCGTTCGGACAGCTTGTTCCGCGAACAGAGGACACCGCCCAGCAGACCGTCATGGTGTCCGTGATCAATTACATGAACGCTGAGCAGATTGCGGAGAAGAAGGCGCTGGCCGAGGAGCAGGGCGTGGAGGGCTTCTACGTGGATCTGCACGGCAACGCTTCGGAGCTGGAACGGTTTCAGATGGAGGTCGTTGCAGGCAATTCCGTGATTTATTTGCTGGATCCGCTTCTCTATGAAAGCGTGAAGGAGGCGGGCGGTCTTCTGCCGCTCGGGGAGGTGCTTTCCGAAATTCCGGCGGCTGCAATTGACGAATACGGAATCCGTCTCGGGGAGACAGATCTGTACGAAAGCATATCCGCACTGCAGAATCTGCCGGAGGAAACGGTGCTCTGCATCCGCAAGATCTCTACGATGTCCGTCTTTAAGGGACAGAAGAAATCCGAAGAAGCACATGCGCGGCATACTGCGATGTTCAAAGCGCTCGTGTCGTTTGAGTCAGCCGAATAAATCAGAACGGGGAACGGAAACGTTTCCCGTTTTTTGTGGACATTTGGCGGTCGGTGTGGTATAATAGGTGAGAAAAATCCGAACATGGGAGAAAACTATGAGAATACTGATCATCCGCCATGCGGAGCCGGATTACGAAAACAATACGCTCACGGAAAAGGGATTCCGTGAGGCGGATATTCTGTCGGATAGACTGAAAACGCGTGTGATCGACGATATTTATTCCTCGCCCTTGCCGCGCGCGCTTTATACCGCACAGCCGACAGCGGATAAGCTCGGAAAGGAAGTGTATGTGCTTGATTGGCTGCACGAATTCCGCGGCAGAGTGATCATGCCGAGTGGGGAGAAGGACATCGCGTGGAATATCCCGCCGCGCCTGTGGACGGAGATGCCCGAGATCTACCGCGCGGACAGCTGGAAGAATGCGCCGATGTACGCTTCCCTGAATGCACCCGCGGAGTACGACCGTGTTACGGGTGCGTTTGATTCGCTTCTCAAAAAGTACGGTATGACGCGAAAGAATCAGATTTACACCTGCGCAAAGAATCCCGATACCACGATCGCGCTCTTCTGCCATTTCGCGCTCGGCATGGTGCTTATCTCGCACCTGACGGGCGTCTCGCCCGTCCTCCTTCTGCAGACGATGTTTCTGCCTACGTCCTCCGTTACGGAATTTGTCACGGAGGAGAGAGTCGAGGGCGAGGTCATATTCAAATGTATGCAGATGGGCGACACGTCGCATCTGTACGCGAAGGGTGAGCCTATCTCCGCATCAGGGCTGTACAGAGAATTTTTCGCCGGCGTGGACGCACCGCCGCAGGAATAAGGAGGAATTATGGCAAACATTCTGTTCATCGGTGCGGGCATGATGGCGTCCGCACTCACGATCCCTGCCGCGGAAAACGGCAACAAAATCTGCCTTGCCGGCTCGCCGCTGGATGATGAAATCATCGCAGAAATCGAGCGTACGGGCTATCACAAAACGCTGAAACGGCAGCTGCCGCAGGGAATTGAAACCTGCCGTGCCGACGGGATTGCCGGGCGGATCAGCGACGCGGATCTGATTTTGTGCGGCGTTTCCAGCTTCGGCGTGGAGTGGTTCAAAAACGAGATCATCCCGCTGATTCCCGAGCGCACGCCCGTGCTCGCTGTCACAAAGGGCATGATGCAGGACGGAGACGCGTTTATCTCCTATCCCGAATATTATGAGAAGAGCACGGGAAAGCGGATTTCCTTCAACGCGATCGGCGGCCCGTGCACGAGCTATGAGCTGGCGGATCACGATTACTCCGCTGTCACCTTCTGCGGACGGGATATAGAAACGCTCCGCACGCTCAAATCGTACTTTGCGACGGCGTATTACCGCGTCAGCCTTTCCACCGATATCCGCGGGGTGGAGTGCGCGGTCGCCTTGAAAAATGCGTACGCACTCGCCGTCAGCCTTGCGATCGGGATGTCGTATAAACGCGAGGGGCGCGAGTTTGAACATTACAACTCGCAGGCGGCGCTGTTCGGGCAGGCGATCCGCGAGATGACGGGACTGCTTGCGCTGTTTGGCGGCGACGCGTCCAATCTTATGCTCGGCGCGGGCGATCTGTACGTCACGATTTTCGGCGGACGGACGCGCAAGCTCGGTACACTGCTCGGTACGGGCATGCCGTTTAACGAGGCAATGGATGCGCTCAGTGGCATCACGCTCGAATCCGTGGTGATTGCCGGTCGCACCGCGGAGGCTCTCCGCCGTTTTGCCGCGGCAGGGAAGGCACGGATCGAGGACTATCCGCTGCTCTGCCACGTGGAGGAGCTGATTACGGGCAAATCGCTTGTGAACGTCCCGTGGGAGAAATTTGAATACGAATTTATTCGGAAATAAAAGAAACCCGGCACCGTTTTGGTGTCGGGTTTCTTACGTTATTTCGTCATCTTTTCCTGCTTGACTTTGTGATCGATCACGTGGCGGGAGGCGAGTTCTTTCAGAATATCCTCGTTCGAGATGCCCATCTCCACCATCAGCACCATCACGTGATAGACAAGATCGGAGATCTCGTAGATCGTCTCTGCTTTGTCATCCGCCTTGCCTGCGATGATGACCTCGGTGCACTCCTCGCCGACCTTTTTGAGGATCTTGTCGATGCCCTTCTCAAACAGGTACGTCGTGTACGAGCCTTCTTTCTTCTCGATCTTGCGTCCGCGGATCAGCTCAAGCAGTGCATCCAGCGAGAACGCACTCTCCGTTTCGCTTACGTATACGTCGTCGTTGAAGCAGGAGTCCGCACCTGTGTGGCACGCCGGCCCCTCCTTGCGCACGAGAACGGTGAGCGCATCATAGTCGCAGTCCGCCGTGATCTTCACGATGTGCTGGACGTTGCCCGACGTCTCGCCCTTGCGCCACAGTTCCTTACGGGAGCGCGACCAGAAGCACGTGCGCCCTTCTTTCATGCTGATCTCCAGACTCTCGCGGTTCATGTACGCAAGCGTCAGAACCTTGCCCGTCTCCGCGTCCGTTACGATTGCGGGAATCAGCCCGTTTTCATCAAATTTCAATTTATCAATGGAAAGCATATTTTTGTCCTCTTTTATCAGATTCGTGCCGGAATGCCGGCGTCCTTGAGTGCCTGTTTCAGATCAGGGATCTTTACCTCGCCGAAGTGGAAGATGGATGCGGCAAGTCCCGCATCGACCTTCGGGAGCGTATTGAACAGCGTTACGAAATCCTCAATTTTGCCCGCGCCGCCCGAAGCGATCACAGGAACGGAGACAACGCGGCAGACCGCGTCCAGCATTTCGAGATCGAAGCCGCCCTTCACGCCGTCCGTGTCGATGCTGTTCAGAACGATCTCGCCCGCGCCCGCATCCACGCCGCGGCGGATCCATTCGATCGCGTCAATGCCTGTGTTCTCCCGTCCGCCTTTGGCGAAAACGGTGAATTTGCCGTCTACGCGCTTGACGTCCACGGAGAGAACGACACACTGATCGCCGTATTTCTTCGCCGCCTCCCCGATGAGGGAAGGATTGCGGATCGCGCCCGAATTGACGCTGACCTTATCCGCGCCGCATTTGAGCACGCGGTCGAAATCGGCGACTGTATTGATACCGCCGCCGACAGTCAGCGGAATAAAGATGGTCGATGCCACCTCCGTCAGAATTTCGGTAAACAGCCCTCTCCCCTCCGCAGATGCCGTGATGTCGTAGAACACCAACTCATCCGCGCCGCAGTCGCTGTAATATTTCGCCAGCGAAACGGGGGAGGACACGTCGTGCAGATCGAGAAAATTCGTGCCTTTGACCACGCGTCCGTCACGTACGTCGAGGCAGGGAATGATTCGCTTCGTTACCATGTCAGATACCTCCCTCGCGTGCGACGGCAAGTGCGTCCTCGAGTTTCAAAGCACCCGTGTAGAGCACGCGTCCCACGATGGCGCCGTACACGCCGAGTGCACGCATTGCGGACAGATCGTCCAGGGTGGAGATGCCGCCGGAGGCGATGATATTCATGGAAAGTTCGTTCTTCAGCCGCGCGTACAACTCGCGGTTCGTGCCGCCCTGCATACCGTCGCGGGAGATGTCTGTGCTGATAACGGTGCGGATGCCGAGCGATTGCAGTTCCCGGCAGAATTCGAAGCATTCTCTCCCGGAAACTTCCGTCCAGCCGCGCACGGCAACATAGCCGTCCTTGATGTCCACGCCGACGGCAATATGTGCGCCGTATTCTTTTGCTGCCGCTTTCAGAAATGCGGGGTCTTCAATTGCCGCCGTGCCGAGGATCACGCGTTTAGCACCTGCGGAGATATACGTTTCCACTGTATCAAGCGAGCGGATACCGCCGCCGATTTCCGCTTCCAGCGGCGTGGCGGACAGAACCGCGCGAATCGTGTCGAGATTTGCTGTCGTGCCGTCCTTGGCACCTTCGAGATCGACAACGTGCAGTTTCGTCGCTCCTGCGGCGAAAAAGCGTTTCGCTACGCCGACGGGATCGTTGTCGTAGACTGTCATCTGGTTGTAATCTCCGCGCGTCAGGCGTACCGCCTTTCCCTCGTAGAGATCGATTGCGGGAAAAATAAACATACCTGACCTCACTTTCCGATGCTTGCGGGATCACATCCGCAGAAAGCGGCGAGAATGGCAAGACCGACCTTTCCGCTCTTTTCGGGATGGAACTGCATACCGCATACGTTGCCGTCTGCAACCGCCGCCGTGATCTTCGCGCCGTAGTCGGTGTATGCGATCAGCGCGTCATCGCAGTCCACGCCGCAGAAGGAGTGAACGAAATAGACGTGATCGCCCTCATTTATGTAGCGAAAGACGGGATCTTTCTCCTTACCTTCGGGGAAGGCAAGCGCGTTCCAGCCGATGTGCGGGATTTTCATCGTCCCCTTGGTCAGATCGTCGATTGGGCGCACCGCACCGCGGATCAGACCGAGTCCGTCGTGCTCGCCGTATTCGTAACTTTTTTCAAACAGCATCTGCATACCGAGACAGATACCCATCAGCGGTTTGCCGGCTTTTGCCTCTTCGATCACGACGGTATCCAGTCCGGTCGCGCGCAGTTTTGCTGCGGCATCCCCGAACGCACCGACACCCGGGAGAATGATTTTATCCGCCTGCCTAAGCACGTCCGCGTCACCCGTGACGATCGCCTCCGCACCGATGGCGGCAAGGGAGCTCTTCAGTGAGAACAGATTGCCTACGCCGTAGTCAACGATTGCGATCATCAGAGGACTCCTTTGCTGGACGGGATCTCGCCCGCTGTGTCCGCGTCGATCTTGACCGCCGCACGGAGCGCACGTGCGAATGCCTTGAACGCGCCTTCGAGAATGTGATGCGAGTTTTCGCCCGCCATCTGTCTGAGGTGCAGTGTCATCTGCGATGTGCGCGTCAGTGCGAGGAAAAATTCCTTGCCGAGCTCGGTGTCAAACGTGCCGATTTTTGCCGCCGGAATGGCGAGCTCGTATGCGAGATATCCGCGACCGGACAGATCGATCGCGCAGAGAACGAGGGATTCATCCATCGGCAGAATCATCGAGCCGTAGCGGACGATGCCGCGCTTCTCGCCCAAAGCCAGCCGGATCGCTTCGCCAAGCGCGATGCCGATGTCCTCGACGGAGTGGTGATCATCCACGTCCGTGTCGCCGATGCACTTCACGGTCAGATCAAACCGTCCGTGCGAGGCAAACAGCGTCAGCATATGATTGAGGAAGGGCACACCCGTGTCGATGTCGGCTTTGCCCGTTCCGTCCAGATTCAAAGTCAGAGTGATATCCGTCTCCGCAGTTTTGCGGGTGATGGATGCAGTTCTTTCTGTATTCATACAGTACCTCCGTTTTGGAGAATTTCGGTCAGTGCGTCGATCAGTGCCTGCATTTCCTCGGGCGAGCCGACAGTGATGCGCAGATACGGAGAGATGCGATCCGCACTGAAGTGACGGACGAGGATGCCGCGTGCTTTGAGCGCGAGGTAGAGCGCTTCGCCGTCCATGCTCTCATGCTTGGCAAAAAGGAAATTCGCTTTGGAATCGGTCATCGAAAAGCCGAGGTTGGCGAGTTTTTCTGCCGTCCATGCGCGCGTTTCGATGATCTTTCGGCAATTGTCGTTATAGTAATCCTGCGCGGCGAGGGTTGCTTCACCTGCTGCGCACGTCAGTCGATTGACGTTGTATGGATTCGTTGAGAACTTGATTTTGTTCAGATCCGCAATCAGGGCTTCGCATCCGATGGCAAAGCCGAGACGCGCACCTGCCATAGATCGGGATTTGGAAAACGTCTGCACGACGAGCAGATTGTCGTATTTTTTCGTAAGTGCCACGGCAGACTCCGCACCGAAATCCACATACGCCTCATCGATTACAACGACGTTGTCGGGATTGCGCTTTACGATTTCTTCAATTTCGGCAATTGTCAAAGCAATACCCGTCGGCGCATTCGGATTCGCGATCACGACGGTCGCGCCGGCATTGTAGTAGTCCGAGGGACGGATCGAAAAATCCTCAAGAAGCGGCACGGCGGTATACCTGATGCCGTACAGATTTGCGTAGACCTTATAAAATCCGTAGGAAATATCGGGAAAGATCGCGCCGCAGTCGGCGTCACAGAATGCCATGAACGCAAACGAGAGGGATTCATCCGATCCGTTGGAAACGAATACATTCCCGATTTCCACGCCGTACTGCACCGCGAGCATCTCACGGAGACGGCGGCATTCGGGATCGGAGTACAGCTTCAGATTCCGCACCTCAGCGTCGTTTATGCGCTCGATCACACCGGGCGCAGGCGGATAGGGGGACTCGTTTGTGTTCAGCTTTACGTACTTTTTGTCCTGCGGCTGCTCGCCCGGGACGTATTCTTTCAGAGAATCAAACCGACGGCTGATAAAGCGGCTCATGCGTCAGCCTCCGTTTTTCGCGCAGTTGCGCTCCGACCGTGTGCGGAGAGTCCCTCCGCCTCGGCGAAGTAGGCGATATCATCGGCAACGGCGGCGAGTGCGTCCGCTGTGTAATACGAGAACGCGGATTTTTTCACGAAATCGTCCACGGAAAGGGGACTGGAGAAACGCGCCGTGCCGCTTGTCGGAAGCGTATGGTTCGGACCGGCAAAATAGTCGCCGAGCGCTTCCGGACAGTTCTTTCCGAGGAAGATAGAGCCTGCATTTTTGATCGAATCCAAATAATCAAACGGGTTGTCCACGCACACCTCAAGATGCTCGGGCGCAATGCGGTTGGAGATATCGATCGCCTCCTTGATTGAATCGCAGAGGATGATCTTTCCGTTATTGTCAATGGATGCGCGCGCGATCTCGCGGCGGGGAAGTTCGTCGATCTGCACTTCGAGCTCCGCTTGAACGGCATTTGCCAAAGATTCGCTGTCCGTCACGAGAACGGCGCTGGCGAGGCGGTCGTGCTCCGCCTGTGAAAGCAGATCCGCCGCAACGGTACGCGGGTTGCACGTGCCGTCTGCGATGACGAGAATCTCGCTCGGCCCTGCGATCATGTCAATGCCGACCTGACCGAACACCTGCTTTTTCGCCTCGGCAACAAAGGCGTTTCCGGGGCCGACAATTTTATCCACCTGCGGGATCGTCTCCGTCCCGTAAGCGAGTGCGGCGATCGCCTGTGCACCGCCGACCTTGAAGATACGTCCAACACCTGCGATTTTGGCGGCTGCCAAAATTACAGGATTGATCTTGCCGCCAAACGTCGGAGGGGAGACCATGACGATCTCGCCGACGCCTGCGATTTTCGCAGGGAGGCAGTTCATCAGCACAGAGGAGGGATAGCTCGCCGTGCCGCCGGGGACGTACAGTCCGACTTTGGCAAGCGGGATCACCTTCTGCCCGAGGACGATGCCCTCGTTTTCGTTGATGATGAATCCCGAACGCTTCTGATGCTCGTGGAAGGCGGTGATGTTTGCCGCACTTCTGCGCATGACCGTGAGCAGCTTCGGATCTGTCTTTGCGAACGCTTCCTCGATTTCCTCGTCTGTCACTTCGATCGCGTCCAGCTTTGCGCGGTCGAATTTTTCGCTGTACATACGGAGTGCCGCGTCGCCGTCTTTTCGTACGGTCGCGATGATCTCGGCGACGGTGCCCGACACATCAGCGGCAGATACGTCTCTGGCGAAAATTTCCGCATCGGAGACGGTGCCGCGTTTGAAAATCTGTATCATGGTAAAACCTCTGTGATTCTTTATTTCGTCTCGGCGCGCTGTGCCGTCAGCTCTGCCATTTTTGCGGCGAGTGCGGTGATCGCGTCGTTATAGAATTTGTAACTGACCTTGTTCGCAATCAATCGTGCGCTGATCGGCACGATCGTCTCAACGACGGACAGATCGTTTTCCTTCAGCGTCGTACCCGTCTCCACGATGTCCACGATTACGTCGGACAGTCCGAGGATCGGTGCAAGCTCGATCGATCCGTTCAGTTTGATGATGTCGATATCGCGGCTCTGCTCGTTGTAGAACGTGCGCGCGATGTTCACGAATTTCGTAGCCACGCGGAGCGTTTTACCCGCGTCATAGCGGAATCCGTTTTTGGCGGCGACTGCCATGCGGCATTTGCCTACGCCGAGATCGCAAAGCTCGTACACGTCGGGCGTGTACTCCAGGAGAATATCCTTTCCTGCCACGCCGATGTCCGCCGCACCGCGCTCGACGTAGATCGCCACGTCGGACGGTTTTACCCAGAAGTAACGGACGCCCGTTTCCTCGTTTTCGAAGATCAGCCGTCTTCCGCCCTCTTTGAGTGCAGGGCATCCGTAGCCTGCCGCCTCAAACGTTTCATATACCTTCTCACCAAGCCGACCCTTCGGCAGGGCGATATTAATCATGTGTTTCAAGAATCTCAAGCCCCCTGTCCTTCATTGCGAGCAGCTGTCTGCAGCGGAACCCCTCAGGTACGCGCCTTTGTGCGCGCACCGTTTTGCCGCTTTCACCGAGCATTTTGACCGCGCGTGTCAAGGCGACAGCATCCGTATCCTCATCGTAGAGGAGGAGGATGTCCGCGTCAAATCCGCGCTCGGGCGTGTTGTATCTTTCGAGCAGATCGAGATACACCGCGAAACCGATCGCGCCGCCCTCTTTGCCCATTTTGGCAAGAAGATTGTCGTACCGACCGCCGGCAAGCACCGCGTCGGGAATGCCCTCGATAAATCCGCTTAGAATGATGCCGTTGTAGTACGACATATCGTTGACGGTGGAGAAATCGAGATTCACGTGCTCGGCACAGCCTGCCGCTTCAAGCACTGCGTGTACGGCTTCGAGCTCGTCGAGTGCGTCGTTTTCTGCCTTGCCGACACTGATTGCGCGGAGCTTGCCGATAGCTTCGGCGAACGGACCGTACAGCGTTGCCGCTGTCGTCAGCCGTGCGCATGCGTCATCTGCAATCCCCGCATCCTTACAGACAGCGGCAATACCGTGCGCGTTTTTGTCACGGATGCATCCGATCAAAGCATCGCGCACATCGCCCTCGGCACCTGCTTCATCAAGAAGGGCGGAGAGAAAGCCCATGTGCGAGATATCGAGAATGTAGTTTTCGCCGATCGTGGCAAGACTCTGCACCGCAAGCAGGATGACCTCGCCCGTCTGGTACAGATCGATCTCGCCGATGCACTCCAGTCCGACTTGCATGATCTCGGAGATTTCGTGACTGCCTTTCGACTCACGGTAGACGTTCTCCGTGTAGTACACCTTTTTCGTTTCCGAGCCGTCCCGTGCGTTTTTCACAATCGAAAGCGTCACATCGGGACGAAGCGCCATCAGCCGTCCGCCGTCGGCGGTAAAGGTGATGATGCTGTCGCCGCGAAGAAAGCTCTTGTTTCTCGCGTACAGATCGTACTCCTCGAATTTGCTCATTTTGAAGCGGGCGTAGCCGTATCGGCTGTACAGATCTCGGAGGGCGAAAACGGCGCCCTCGCTGCCCGGATTCTCTTTCATGATATCCATTTCGTAAACCTCGGTAGGATGGATTTTTTACTCTGCGGTATAGTATAGCACACTTTAACGCTTTAGTCAAGTAAAGTGATAAAGTTTTTTGAGAAATTTTGCAAAATTACTCGACAAAGCCTTTCAGTTTGACAGTGCGGGGCGTGTGACGGACAGCGGGAAGGAATTTTTCAAGGATATCCGCCGTTCTGATTTTGATGCTGCTCGTGTTTTTGCACGGATGGCAGCAGATGTATTCGTCACGGATCACGTCCTCGTCGATGAGAAGCTGTACGTTCATTTCCTGATCGTACGCGAGACCGAGCACCGTCACCGATCCGGGCGTGACGCCGAGAAGGGACTGCATATGCTCCTCGTCCGCAAAGGAGAGGCGCGTCGATCCGATCTGGTGGGAGAGTTCTTTCGTCTTGAACGGCTTTTCGCCCGGCATCAGAAGGAGATAGAATGCGGAGCCGTTGCTGTTGCGGAGAAAGAGATTCTTGCACATCGGCGTGCCGAACGATTCGTCGATCGCGGCGCATGCCTCGATGGTGAATGCCGCCTCGTGATCGACTCGATCGTATTCGATGCCGAGGGAATCAAGAAGGGCGTACGTTTCGCACTCGTGTGCATCGCGTGTGCTGTCGTTCGGATTGCCGTGATGGATTTCGTATGTCATGGACGGTTACCTGTTTCTTTCATTAATGTATAATATATCATTGTATCATAGAGATGGAAAAAATGCAAGGTGCAATCGCGGATTTCGGTAATCTTGTGCTCTGATAGGGAAAATTTACAAGTCGTGCGGTATTTGTTCATGCACCCGTTGCAGTTTGGGCGTATAATATCGGTACAAATATTCATCCCCCGGAGAAAACAAAATGTCAAACTGGAAGCAAAAACTCGCCTCATTTATGTACGGCCGGTACGGTACGGATGCGCTCGGATACGCCTTACTTATCCTGTATATTCTTTTGGATGTTGTGTATATCTTCACGCATAGGCTGATTTTTTCGCTGATATCCTCTGCGCTGCTCGTTTTTATGATCTTTCGTATGTTTTCCCGCAACTGTGCGCGCCGCCGTCTGGAGAATGAGCGGTTTCTCAAGCTGTGGAATCCTGTTTGGGTGTGGGTGAAGCTGCAGTATCACCGTGTGCGCGATTGCCGTACGTCCGTGTACCGCAAGTGCCCGCACTGCAAGGCCGTATTGAAACTCCCCCGTCGCCGAGGCAAGCATACCGTTTGCTGCCCTCGATGTGCCCAGCGGTTTGAAACGCGTGTTTTGTTTTAATTTGTCGGACGTTTTTTCATAAAAACGCAAAAAAATGTTCATATTTTATTGACAAATCCGAATAGGTGCGGTATAATAGTATAGAAAGATTCCAAATGAAGAGGGGAACTGAGCCGATGCAGCTTTTTTATACATATTTTGCCGCTATCATTGCCGCAATGGTGCCGCTGGCACCGTTGACCGGTGATATCAACGTGATGATTATCGTTGCCGTTATCCTGATCGCCGCATTTCTCATTTTCATTCTGCTGAAGGGAAATCGCCGCGGTCGGGGATGAAACTGAATATGAGAGCCGGACGGTCCTTACGGACTGCCCGGCTTTTTGTTTTTACAGACCGACCTCTTTGAGTAGATTGTGTACGGTTTCGATCTTATCCGCATCCAGATTGCGAATTCCGCGCAGTGTCTGTATGGATCGGGACAGCTTTTTTCCGCGGAGAAGACCGCACCAGCGCACGGCTTGATACATCGGCGTAAGAAAACGGTGCTTTTCCAAAACGGGATATTTTTGCTTCAAATCGTCATACGGCATAAAAATGCGTTGAAAAATGTACCGCGTACTGCCTCCCGCGCGCTGTTGGCGTACGATTTCGAAATTCGAACGCGTGCCGTACGCGCCGCCGGACAGGATGAATTTCTGCATGTTTTTCGTGAGATCGGTGTGTGGATCTGTGCCGAACCAGACACCGATCAGTGCGCGAACGCAGCTGTAAAAACGCTGAAGACCGCTCTCCTCAAGCATGGAATGCAGCAGAGCCCGATCCGGCGAGGTCTTGCTTTCCAGCAGGTAAAGATCCATCAGCGGGCGGATGCCGCAGCCACCGTACTGAAAGTGGTACGCCATGTGTGCAATTATATGGAAAAACAGATACGTTTCCGACTGCTGATAGGTCATTTTTCCTTCCGAGGAGGGAAAGCTGAACTCCCACACGCGGGAGAGCAGTCGGTCAGACGCGGGCATGTTTTCGCGTATGCTGAAATGGAGTTCAATCGGTATCCCGCCCGGGCAGAAGAGCGCGATATCGTGGTAATTCCGTTTTTCGGACGCGCGGCAGCCGAGCGCTTCAGTCAGTGCTTCTGCGGCACGGTCGAGATCTGATTCGTGGACAAGAATATCGATGTCACAGCTTGTGCGCATCCACGGTGCGGGATACAGTGTGCGGATTGCGGCCCCCTTCAGAGGCAGATGCGGGATAGCGTCATCCGTGAGTGCGCGGCAGATTTCAGAAAGCTCGTATTGGAATTGTTCGTTTCGGTATGCTGCTTCCGCCAACGCTTGCCGAAAATCGTCACCGGTGCCACCGTGACCGAGCAGATGATGCCGGGAGAGGGCTTGTGCGATGATGTGCGCAAGATCATGACGGTGCGCAAGGGCATACAGGGCGGACAACTCCTCCTCTGTGACGGATGACGGAAGGGAATCGTTAGCCTTTGTGGTGCAAATCTGCGATCGCAGGAGGGAAAACAGCATATTCTCGGTATTCACGAACATTTTCACCTCACTTGATGTACGGCATGGGCTTTTCTTGGATGGGATTCAGTATAGCATACGTTGTGCAAAAAAGCAATACTTGTTGATTATTTAGTTGATTTTTTCGTTAATCAATTAACGAAAAATCGTTGACACGGAGGTTAACATGTGTTAAAATATAAACTGGGAATGGAGCACGTTGTGCGGAACCGTTCTACATTATGGGTTGTGCGGATATGTGAAAACGTCATGTCCGTGCGCTCGGACTTTCAGAAAGGAAAGACCCAATGAGAAAAACAGCAAAACGTTTTTTGGGAACAGTATTAGCATTTGTCATGCTGTTCACCATGTTGCCTGTTCCTGCAATTTTGGCAGCGGACAGCAACGACACACTCAGTGTAACCGAGCAGGAGTTTCGTTTGTCCGGATCCGGTTCGGTAACAGATCCCTACCTTATTAAAGATCTTGAGGATCTCAAGGGATTCAGAGATACTGTTAACGCGGGTAATGATTACTCCGGGCAGTATGTGAAACTGACAGCGGACATTGATCTTAGCGGTGAAGTATGGGTTCCTATCGGAACAAGTATTTACGATAAGAAGCCGACAACAGAAGGCGTTAAGATGTTTGCCGGTAACTTTGACGGAGGGAATCATACGATTACCGGTTTGACAGCGGAGGGATATGTTCCCGAAGCATCCGAAACCGCGAGTACCGAGTACAGCTTTGGCCTTTTCGGTTATGTATACGGTGCTAACATTGCCAACGTAAAATTGGCAAATGTTAATATTAACGGCGGAACTCGCGTGAACAGCGTGGGCAGCGAGGTTTACGGTTCGGGTGTTGCTGCGCTTATCGGCTATTATTATGTTGCCGACGGAAAAGAATGTGTTATCGAAAACTGTCACGTTCTGAATGGTAGCGTAAGCGCATCTAACAATATGGGCGGACTTATCGGTTTCATTGATTCGCAGGTAAGTGTGCCTCAGAATGTAAACATTACTATTAAAAACTGCTCCAATGCCGCGAATGTAACGTCAGAGGCACGTGAAGCAGGCGGTATTGTCGGTTTGCTTAACGCTTCTCGGACAAATTATGATCCGACGATGGCTGGCAGAATCACGTTTGACGGTTGTACCAATACCGGCGATATTACTACTCTTGCCGGCGGCGGATCTACCTTTGCAGGCGGTATTCTCGGTAAAGATCAGAATGAATACAGCAATCAGCAGTTGAAGATCGTATTCGACGGCTGTACGAACGCGGGCACAATCACTGTTTACGCAAGTGGCGAAACGCACGTTGCCGGACTTGGCACGTCATTCTATTCGACCGGCGCGTGGTTGGTGGCTGACAACAGCTCCAATACGGGTGATATTGTTGTTGTGAATCCCGAAAATGCAACAGACATCTATGCAGGCGGACTGCTGGGATATGCCGGTGTTATGGATGTAATCAACTGCACATCTACGGGCACTGTAGCAAACGGAAACAAATATATTGGATCCGTTTCTCATATGGCGTTTGTTGACGGCATTTCGGATTTCAACGACTCTATCGGCGGGTATACGTACTTCCTCAATGGCGGTTCGTCCCCTGCATTTGATGCATTGGTTGATGACGTTGCAAATTGGGGCGGTAATTTCAACGTTCTTGTTAAAACGGCAAACCATGATAACGCTGAGTTTATGGGTTGGTATGACAATGCGGAACTCAACGGTGAGGCGTATACTGTTCTCGATCCTAACGTGAGAGCCTACTATGCCAAGTGGAAACTCAACCTTCCTAGTGGTTCTAACTCTCCCGCATATACAAAGGAAGTTGACGGCTATGTTCGCGTATGGGGTGAAGGCGGCGGTAACGCGAAGGAAAGCTTTGTTCTGAAGCTTTATTCCGAAGACACGCTGCTCGCTACGACGGAACTGAATAACATCGGCGGTATTATTGACGGCGATGTTTACGTAACCTGGAACTTTTTCTTTCCCAGCTCCAATGACGAATATTGGACAACTACATGGGAAGAGGGGCATCCCAATTCCGACGCACAGCCTACAAAGGTTGAGCTTTACATCGACGGTGCGCTTGTAGCTGTCACCAACGCAATGATGAGCGGTGCGGATGGACTCAATCCTGTCGTTTGGGCTGAGCTCGGCGGTGTGGCTTCTATTCCTGAAGTTATTGAGATTCGCACATGGGAGGATCTCAAGGCTCTGGATGCTCGCGTAGAGGGCGGCGATCGCCTGGAAGGCGTAACCGTCAAGCTGATGAACGATATCGATTTGTACGAAATGGGTACAGACGATGAACCCGTAAGTTTTAACCCCATCGGTGCCAATACGGCTTACTTCAAGGGTACATTTGACGGTCAGGGATACACCATCAGGAATATGTACCAGAGCGGTTGGGCACTTGGCTATGATTGGGATAATTACGGAACGATCGGTCTGTTTGCATACCTTTGGGATGCAACGGTTAAGAATCTGACAATCGAAAATGCAGAATGCTTCGTTGAAGGCGGTAATGTAGCCGGTATTGCAGGTTGCGCGTGGGGCGATTGTACTTTCGAAAATATTACAATCAAAAATTCCACCTACGCAACCTACAACAACCGTGCAGCAGGTATCGTTGGTTACACCGGCGGTGAAGGCACCATGACCTTCAAGGATATTACAGTTGATGAAGATACTGTAATTGCCGCTCTGTGGGGCTCCTACGATTGTACTCTCGGCGGCGTGGTCGGTTCCACACATACTAATAATGTAACAAAATACGTCTTTGAAGATGTAACCGTTGCTTGTAAGCTTGATTGCTATAATGACGTAACCGCATCTTATAAGTGGTATTCCTACAGAATGTGCGGTATGCTCATCGGCAGCATGAAAGCATTGCAGGATGGAACAACCGACGTAGATCCTCGCGACACCGTTACTTTGAAGAATGTCAAAATTACCATTGGCGAATGGGCAAACCAGACATACATCTGGGACGATTCTCTCAGCAAGGGTTGTCAGCGCGTTGAAGCCGGCTATAGCTATGACGGTGTGGATGTAAGCCAGTATCCCGATGCCGAAGTAGAAACCATCGGCTTTAACACCATTATCGGCGGTCCCCAGTCTCAGAAAGCGGGCTATTACGGCTCTGACATCACCAAACTTGAGGCACTCGAAGGCTTTGAAGAACAGGCAGCTGAATTAGAAGTTGAAGACATTGCACTTGAGATCAGAAGTCGTGTCGCAAAAGTCGGCGATGAATACTTCGATAGCCTTGAAGCCGCCTTTGCTGCAGCGCAGGATGGCGAGACAATCGTTCTTCTCGCGGACGCAGCGCCGGTTCTTAGCAGCCAGCGTGCTATTACCAAGGCATCGGTTATCGATCTTGGCGGTAATACGCTTACCTTGACCGAAGACGACCTTTATTTCGGTACAACAACGTTCAAAAACGGTACGATCGTTGTGGATCCTTCTGTAACCCCCAGCACCGCTGTGTTCTGGATGTTCGCAAATCAGACCCTTACTTTTGATAATGTGAAACTTGTTGCTACCGGTGTAACCGGAACATATCTTATCGGCCTGGACGGTAACAATGCTGACCTCAACCTGCTCAACGGTTCGGAGATCCTTGTTGAAAATACAACCGCCCTTGATCTCGATATCATCTGTGTAAATTCCAGCGAAGGCAACGATATCGTAATCGATAACTCCAAGGTTAACGTAACCAACCTTGACGGTCGCGTGTTCTTCCGCGGCAACTACACTGTCAAAGGAAATTCCGATATCGATCTGGTTGGTATTACCAAGGCCGGATTCCGCATTGAAGCCGGTCAAAGCCTGTCTGTTGAAGACACGGCAACGGTGGATATTGTGGGCGAGCCCCGTGACGGCGGTATCCATCTGACCGATACAACCGCTGCATATACCAAGGCTGATACCGCAACGGTTAACTGTACCGTGAATGCTCCTGTTGTGGTCTATGCTGCCTACATCGGAGAGCAGGGTTATGAGACGGTTCAGGCTGCAATAAACGCGGCTCAGACAGGTGACACCGTTGTTATTTCCGCAGGCGAATATGATGCAATTAACATCAGCAATAAGAGTATCACGATTCAGGGCACTGTAGGCGATAACGGTGAATTGCTCACCACGATCAAGGGCGGCAACCCTGCTATTACGGGTCACAGCTTTAATGGTACGATAAAGAATCTTAAGATTGTTGATGCATGGAAGGTTATGTATGCAGAACCCGCAGGAAACGTAACCGTTGATAACGTTTACGTAACCGGTGCTACATACGGCTTCCACCTTGTAGCATATTCCGAAGGCTTGACATGGACGATCCAGAACAGTTACATGGATCTTGCATGGGCGAACTCGTTCGGTGTATATGGTGGCGATGCTGCTATTGTCATCAAGGGCAACGAGTTTGTATCAACAAATCCGTACTATCCTGAATATGGTGCTATTCATGTAAATTCGTTCCTGCCGAACGTAACGGTTGAAGAGAACATCTTCCGTGAAAACGCAAGAATTTACATTGACGGCTCAGTAACGGATACTTCAAATATCAATATCTCCAAGAACTATCATGCCGATGGCGTTGAAAATGCATTTGCAGATGATGCCGATGGCGTAACGGTAGCTATTAAAAAGTACTATACGGGTGTTGATGAGGACGGCAATCTTACCGGCCTTGTAGAGATTTTCGATGCGGAGATCAACGGTACGGGTTACGAATCCCTTCAGGCAGCAGTAGACGCCGCAGCGGATGGAGACACGATCACGCTTCTCACGGATGTCGTTCTGACTGACACCCTGCTGATCCCCGCCGATAAGAATATCGTTCTTGATCTTGCCGGTAAGACGATCAGCCAGACGAAGGCGTGTACAGAGAGCTATGAGATGATCGCGAACAACGGCTCGCTGACTATCACAGGCAACGGCATAATCTCCTTCACTGATACCGGTGCCGGCGATCCCGAGGCTACCTGGGGTGCTTACACCATTCGCAACAGCGGTACGCTCGTTGTCGAAAACGGCACTATTGAGAATCTGAGTGTGCA
Source organism: Clostridia bacterium (assembly GCA_017466375.1). GTDB lineage: Bacteria > Bacillota > Clostridia > Oscillospirales > CAG-272 > SIG701. Next base: position 20,647 of record JAFTUH010000054.1, read on the forward strand.
GAATCAGGCGGGACAGCCGTTTGCTCATACCACGCTGGCGATTTTCCAGTACAGCGGTTCCACAACCATTAACGGCGGTAAGATCTCCACGCCCAACTACCGTTCCTTGCGCCTGTGGTCCGGTGACGTGACTATCAATGGCGGTGAACTTGACGGCCAGGTTTGGGTTCACTGTGTGAATGGTACTGCCAAGCTGACTATCAACGGCGGCGAGTTCAGCCCCAATGGCAACGACGGATCTTCCGTGTTTGTCAATAACAGTGGCTATGAGGCTGAGCTGAATGTTACGGGTGGTACGTTTGCCACCAGAATCGGTGCCGACGTTCCCGCTGAGTTGAACGGAGATTTGATCACCGGCGGTACCTTCACCGCGGCAGCGGCAAACGGTACCAACCTTGCTCTGCTGGGTGAGAATATAGAGTTCGTTGAGAACAGCGACGGCAGCTTTGGGGTAGAACTCATTCCCCCTGTTGCAATGATCGGCGAGACGTCCTACACCTCTTTGCAGACGGCTGTCAATGAGGCTGCTGACGGCGATACGATCACGCTTCTCACGGATGTAGTTCTGACTGACACCTTGATTATTCCCGCAGATGCAATTGTAACTCTTAACCTCAACGGCAAGACGGTTTCTATGGAGCATTCTGCAACAGTAACCGCAAACCATACAATGATCTCCAACAACGGTAAATTGACCATAACCGGTGATGGTGGTAAACTGAGCTATAAGTATACCGGCGGAAATCTCGGAACTACTTATTCGGCTAACACGGTTACAAGCAATCCCGGTTCTGTTTTGACCGTTCTTGGCGGTACCATTGAAAACCTGACTTATGACAGTGCAATTATTGCCTATGCTATCGATGGATTGACCAACGGTGGCGCCGGAGATGTGACTGTCGAAATTAAGGGCGGTAGCGTTACCAGTAAGCGTCAGGCAGTACGTATTTTTGCATACAGCACTACGAATACCGGTACTCTGAATATCAGCGGCGGTGAGATCACCGGTCGTGTTATCGTTCAGAATGCAAACACAAAGGAAAATAAAGCAGCACTGGAAATCACGGGCGGTACCTTTAATGCCAATGAGTACAAGACTGACGTTCTGTATGTTGGCGGCAGCAACGGTGCAACCATTGATATGAATGCCGTTGTATCCGGCGGTACTTTCAATGGAGAAATTACTTCTTCTATCCCTGAAAGATTCATTTTCGGCGGTACGTTTACGGTAGATCCTTCTGCTTATCTTGTGTTTGGTAAGACATGGGATGCGGCGACCGGCGGAATCGTTGAGGGTTATGTTATCAGTAATGCCGAGGATCTTCTGGCTTTTGCAGCCGCAGTGAATGCAGGCGATTCCTTCGACGGCAAAACCGTAAAGCTCGGTGCCGATATTAATTTGTCCGGCATCAATTGGACGCCTATCGGTAATACCACCAACTATTTCAGAGGCACCTTTGACGGTCAGAACCACACCATCAGCAATATGACCGTCAATATTGAATCAACCGGTGATGTATTTGCCGGCCTGTTCGGTGCTGTCAAGAAAGCTACAGTTAAAAACCTCACGTTGAAAGACGTCAATATCGACGTTATCGGCGGAAAGGTTCGTGCAGCGGCTGTTGTAGGTATTGCACACAGCAACAGCGAAAATCGTACGGATGCTACAATTAATTTTGAGAACATCACCGTTGATGGTTGCACGATCATTGCGGAAGCCAAATCAGGGTCTGCAATGACAGGCGGTATTGTGGGTTACTGCTATCCCGCAAATATGAAGGGCATTGCCGTTTCTGATCTTACAATAAACGGTAAGGCAGCCGGGCAGACTCTGTATGCTTCTGCAATGGCGGCTTATGTATGCGGTCAGAACATTAGTAATAACGGCCAGACAAGAGCAGCATTCACCGTTGAGGACTTTGTACTGAATAACATTGTTATCAATGCCGAGGCTAACTCTGTTCTGGCAGGCGGTTATACCGGTGAGCCCTACTACGGCTATATCACTTTCAAGAACGGTACGATCAATGGAATCAAGATGGTTGTTCGTGCACATGAAGCATTTGTCGGCGGTCTTGTTGGCTACTTCTGGAGAAGTGACAACGGCCACACAGTGACGGATGTCAATATCACCGGTATTGATTTTGATGTAACCACCGATTACCTCGGGGAAACCCGTATCGGCGGTATGGTCGGTACTTCGCAGAGCGTTGTTTCTTACACGGATTGCTCTGTTGCCGGTACGATCACTGAACGCTGCAGCGACAGCGAAAATCCTGTAAACTATCATGCAAAGGTCGGCGGATTTGTCGGCAGAGCGTATACATGGGCGCAGAGCTATACCAACTGCACAGCTGACGTTGATATTACGGCGTCTCACGTTGCGGGCGGCTTTGTAGGCAACCACATCACAAACGCTTCCTATACCAACTGCGAGGCAAAGGGTGATGTAACTGCCAATATCGCAGGCGGCTTTGCAGGACGTCTGACTGAGAACGGCTTCTCCACAGCAGTTACCTTTGATGGCTGTAAGGTTTCCGGCAATGTAACGGGAACCAATGTTGCCGGCGGCTTTATCGGCTCTACCGTAGATCACGGCTGGGCTGCATGGACGCCCGATGCTGGAACCGCTTACGCCAAGGCTGTTACTCTTAAGGATTGTACGATCACCGGTGCTGTAACAAGCGGTACTGACTATTGCGCAGGCGTTGTCGGTGAGGCAATCCTTTCGGACGGCGTAGATCTGACCATGGAGAATGTAACCTACAGTGTTACGCCTTCCTACTATCCTGCAAAGGTATACGAGGTATCCACCAAAGCGGAGCTTGCCGCAGCGGTTGCGGCTGCACAGGATGGTGATACGATCCTTCTGATTGCCGATATCGACTACGGCACGGATCATCTGGAAATCGCAAAGGAAATCACGCTCGATCTTGGCGGTAAAACGTTGACGACAAGAGCCAGAAACTACGGCCTTGCGCTGAAGAACGGTTGCACCGTTACGAACGGTACACTGAATCATGCAGGCACGGTAGCGGCTATTAAGGTATGGAACGCAGCAGAAATTTCCGATCTTAACATCGACGTTACCGGTACCAGTTCCTCCGGAAATAATATCGGCGGTATTGTCATTCAGGCAAACAGTGTCGGTGTGGGTGTCATTAGAAACGTAAACATTTACAGCACTTCCGGTCAGGGTATTGCCAACGGTATCGAAACATACAACTGCGGTGATGCTGCAGAGCCTGTTATCGGTTCTATGGAAAATGTTACCATTGATGCAGTCGGTACCGCAATGAATATTTCCGCTCCCTGCGGTACGGCAACGAACTGTACCTTCAACGGCGGTGTCTCCGGTATCGAAATCTGGATCAAGGGCACTTACAGCGCAACGCTCGATCTTGTAAACTGCGAGGTTGAAGGCGGAGAGCAGGCTGTTTTTGCACACGATGAATTCAGCAGCAGCCCGGATGTCGTGAACAGTGGCGAGCTGACTCTTACCGCTGATGATTCTACCGTATTTACCAGTGAGAACGGTGTTCAGTTGGTCAAGAGCATTGCAAGAGCAGAGGATGTTATCCTTCCTCCTCTTGACGAGGGTGTAGCGGCAGTGAACGGCAAGCATTATGCAAGCCTTGACAAAGCATTTGCAGCAGCAACGGCAGGGCAGACAGTCAGACTTCTGACCGATACGCAGATAGCCGCTCTTGTCGTAAAATCAGGTGTTACCGTGGATCTTGCAGGTAATAATCTGACAGCAGACTACGTTGTTACATTCAAGGACGCTGCCATCATTGACAGCAACAGCCAGATCAAAGATGCACAGCTCGGCGCACTTATCGCACCGAAGGATCTTGTCCGTCTTGAGGGGCAGAACGGAAATTATGTACCCGTATGGAACGGCGAGGCATACAATTTTGCATACCTCTATGTTCAGGTGTCTCAGAAACTCAGCGGTACAGATGATACAGGCGCGGTTCTGTACGGTTTCCGCTATGATTTCACCGGTAATAGAAACGGGCTTGAGGAGCTTGTCGCGAATGACGACAGCGTTCTTGTTAAGGTAAATCTTACATGGACAACAAGCACGGGCAATATTAGCAACCAAAGCTTTACGATGCCGAAAGAGAAAGCCCTCACACTGCTGGAAGGCACTGAGAAGGCAATTCAACTGACCGTCACCGGACTCAGCGGAATTCAGAACATCAACATTTGCGTAATTCTCGAATCCGAAGCCACCAAGGTAGCGGTTGAAGGCGGCGTATTTACTGTCAGCCTTGCTGACTGAATCAAAAGATAGGAGTAATTGAATCATGAAGAAACTTTATCAGAAACCCGAAGCAGAGATCATTGGACTGCGCCTTCGTGAGCCGATCGCCGATCAGGCAGGCAACGGAAGCTGGGGTTCCGGCATCGACGAAGATTTCGAGGAAGTATGATCTGCAAAATCGCGGATCTAACCGTGGATGTTCCTGCGGCGGGGGGGATTTCTCCCCGCTTCACGGAATATCTGTGCGAATTTCGCGGGCAGACAGATATCACGATCCATGCCGATGCGTATCGACGCGCAAAATATCCGGGTGCACCCGAAGAGTTGATTGCGTATATTGAATCCGGGGTACAGTTTCACCGTGAACTTTTGCGTTTTGACGGGATGATGCTTCATTCCTCTGCCGTAGTGCTTGACGGTCGTGCGTATCTTTTCTCCGGTCCGTGCGGGGTGGGAAAATCCACACACACGAGACTGTGGAAAGAGGTGTTCGGCAGCGATGCGCAGATCATCAATGATGATAAGCCCACGCTGCGCCGTCTGAACGGAACGTGGATTGCCTACGGAACGCCGTGGTGCGGTAAAGACGGGATCAATGTGAATCGGAAAGTGCCTCTTGCCGGCATCTGTTTTCTGAAGCAGAGTCCGGAGACACGTATCCGCCGCCTTGAGAGCCCCGAAACGACTGCGAGCGTGATTCTGCAAACCATGCACCGATTTAAGGATGAAGACAACCTGACGCGGATGCTTGCTCACGTGGACAAGCTGGTGCGGGAAATTCCGATATTCGAGCTGGAAAACCGGCCCGTAGCGGAAGCCGCCCGTCTCAGCTTTGAAACGATGCACCGCGCTGCAAAGGAGGCTGGATTATGAAAATCAGAAAAGGATTTGTGCTTCGCGAGGTTGCCGATCATTGGTTTGTGCTCCCCGTCGGGCAGGCATCGGTCGATTTCAGCGGAATGATTTCCTTGAATGAGTCCGGCGTGCTTTTGTGGAAGATGTTGGAGGCAGGCGGCGATCGGGAGGCGATGTGCGATGCTTTGCTCGACGCTTATGAGGTCGAGCGCGCGCAGGCACTTGCGGATGTGGATGCGTTTATCAGTGTTTTGAGAGACGCCGGCTGCATCGAATAACAAATTGTTTCAAAACGCCGCGTGGGACGGGCGAATCTGCCGATGCCTGCGCGGCGTTATCTGTCCGTTAATGGAGGTATATTGTGAAAAAAAGATTATTTGCTTTACTGACAGTATTGGTGCTGCTTTTTTCTGCGGTTGCGGTTCATGCCGCTGGATACACACCCGAGCAGCTTCGTATTGCCGATGCGTTTCATCATGTCGGACTGTTCCTCGGTACTGAATCCGGCTATGAACTGAACAGACATCTTACCCGTACCGAGGGAATGGTGCTTCTTGTTCGTATGCTCGGGCAGGAGGAGGCTGTCAAAACGGGTACATACGAATGTCCGTTTACAGATGTGGATGCATGGGCGGTCAATTATATCGGCTACGCATACGAAAACGGAATCACCCGCGGATATTCGGATACCGTGTTCGGGGCAGAGGATCCTATGACGGATTACATGTTTCTGACGCTGACACTCCGTGCTCTCGGCTATGATGACAGAGCGGCAGATGCGGCGTATTCATGGGATGATCCGTATGCGCTGGCGCATTCTCTTGGATTGATCCGTGAAGAGAAAGCGGATGCGGATTTTACCCGCGCGGATTCCGTTACGGTTTTCTGGCATGCGTTTACGCTCGATTCGTATAAGATGGCGCATGCACTGATCGAGCGCGGTGTGTTCACGGAAGAGGCTCTGAAAGAATGCATCGAGATCTATATGTATGGCAGAATCCTGCCGCGTCAGGACAGCGAAGAGGAGACAACGGCATACACGCCGCCCGTAATCCCGCCCGTGCCGCAGGAAACAGAGCGCGAGGAGGTAACCACCGTACTGCCCGAAGTGCCAAAGGGTGCCATCACCTACGAAGAATATGAGGCAATGAGCGGCGCGGAGCAGGAGGCGTATTTTGCGCAGTTCTCCGATCCGATGGATTTCTTTGTGTGGCTGGACGAGGCAAAAGCAGCATACGACGCCAAGCATCCGAGCATTGATATCGGAGACGACGGCAATATCGATCTTGGTGATTTTGGAAATTGATTCAGAACATGGAAAGTACGAGAATACATGAGGTTTCCATGTCATCGCTTTCTCCCGTTCTGCAGGAAATCCTTGCCGCAGGAACGAGCGTGGAGATCACGGTCAGCGGGAACAGTATGTATCCAATGCTCAAGCATCAGATCAGCCGTGTGCGTCTCAGTGCCGCTGCAGATTTGCGGATAGGGGATCTCCCGCTGTACCGCAGAGAGAACGGAGCATACGTCCTTCACCGCATCGTGGGGAGAAAGAACGGCAGCTACATCTGCTGTGGGGATAATCAGTGGCATCTTGAGAGAGATATCCGGCGCGAGCAGATGATCGCCGTGGTGACGGATTACTGCCGGGATGGGAAGTGGAGATCCTGCGCGGCGCGTTCGTACAGGCTGTACGCCCGCTTCTGGATCGCCATTCGTCCGTTTCGGCGCATTCTGATCGGCGGCGGACGGCGGCTTTGGCGTCTGATTCATAAGAACGGAAGATAATAAAAACACCCGAGAGCACGTTGGCTTTCGGGTGTTTTTGTTATTCGTCCTCGCCATCAAACAGCGTCCACAGCGGTCGCCCGTTCAGCTTTTTGCGAAGTTTTTCGAGAAGAGAATCGCCGAAGTTGAACAGCTTCAAAAGCGTTTGCATGACGAAAACAGAGAGGATCAGAAGCGTTGTAAGAATAAGAGCGGCACCGGTGTCCAACGCGACGAAATCAAACACGGGACCGAGTGCGGCAAAGCAGATGATCACACCGATTGCCATCACGGCGATCATGACGGTGCGTTTGCCGCTGAGAGGGTGGCTGATCTGCAAAAGGACAACGAGCCCGACCACGGACAGGATCGCCGTTGCCATCGTGCAGAGCTGATCGTTCGGGATGGCGAAAACGGCGGCAAACGCCTGCAGAAGCAGGACGATCAGCACATTAGTCAGTCCGCCGGGGAATGCCTGCCGCAATACGTTCAGCATGAATCTGCCGCGTACCCGTTCACGGTTCGGCTCAAGTGCCAAAAAGAAGGACGGCGCACCGATGAGCAGAGCGCTGACCATGGACAGCTGGATCGGAACGAGAGGGTAGGGCATTTCAAAAATCAGCGTGAGCAGGGCAAGGAGAAAGGAGAAGATGTTCTTCACCAAAAACAGCGAAGCGGAACGCTGGATGTTATTGATAACGCGGCGTCCCTCGCCCACAACGGAGGGCATGGATTTGAAGTTGGAATCAAGCAGGACAAGCTGGGCAACGCGCCGTGCCGCGTCACTGCCGGACGCCATCGCGATGCCGCAGTCCGCGTCCTTGAGGGCGAGAACGTCATTCACGCCGTCGCCGGTCATCGCAACCGTGTGCCCTGCCTTTTGCAGAGCACGGATCAGCTTGCGCTTTTGCTCCGGTGTCACGCGTCCGAATACGGTGTATTTCTCTACCGCTTCGTCATAATCGGCGTCCTCTTTGAGCTTTGCCGCATCAATGAATTTCGACGCACCGGGAATGCCCGCCTGCCTCGCAACCTCAGCTACCGTGCGCGGATTATCGCCCGAGATCACGCGGATGGAAACGCCTTGTTCTGCGAAATAGCGGAACGTCTCCGGTGCATCCGGGCGGATGCGGTTCGTCAGCGGAATCAGCGCCATAGGGTACACGCGCTCAATCTGCAGACCTTTCGGATCCGGAATACCGTCGTACTGTGCCAGCAGAAGAACGCGGTATCCTGTAGAGGAGAGCATGTCCACGGCTTCCCGAATCAGATCAAACCGCCGTCCCAGAATAAACTCCGGTGCGCCCACGAGAAACGCTCCCTCTCCCGCAAAGACGGCACTGCTCCACTTCGTCGCGGACGTAAAGGGAATACGGCTTCGGCAATCCCATTCTGCTGCACGGAATTTGCGGATCATGGCGTTTTCTGTATCGTTGTCACCGTCAGCGATTGCGTAGTACGCGCCGAGCACCTCGTTTACCCGGGCGGCGGGGAAATCCGCTTCGTTCAAGAGAACCGGATCTCCCGCGACCATTTTTTCTTCGGTGATCGTGCCCGTTTTATCCACGCACAAAACGTCCACGCGTGCCAGCGTTTCAATGCAGTTCATGTTCTGCGTCAGCACTTTTTTGCGCGACAGCTTGATAACGCTCACCGCAAGGGCGACGCTCGTCAGCAAATACAGTCCTTCGGGAATCATGCCGATCAGGGCGGCAACGGTCGACTCCATCGCGTCCTTCAGAGGCATGCCGAGCACGGAATACTGCTTCATAAAGAGGAGGACGCCCATCGGGATCAAAAGGATGCCGATCACACGGATGAGACGGGAAAGGGATAGCATCATCTCCGATTTCGGGATGCGGAGATTCCGTTTTGCCTCTAACGTCAGACGTGAGGCGTAGGACTGCGCGCCGACTTTCGTAAGACGGGCACGGGCGTGTCCTGCAACGACGAAACTGCCCGACAGAAGCGTCTCTCCCGGGGATTTTGTGATTTGGTCCGCTTCGCCCGTGACGAGGGCTTCGTTTACTTGCAGTTGTCCTGTGACGACGATGGCATCCGCGCAGATCTGATCCCCCGGTGCAAATTCGACGATATCATCCCGTACGAGTGTATCCGAGCGCACCGTCATTTTCTGCCCGTCTCGGATTGCCGTGATCCGCTGTGCTGTGGTGAGCGTCATTTTGTCGATGGTGTGCTTCGCGCGGATTTCCTGAAAGATTCCGATCAGGGTGTTGGCGATCGCGATCAGGAGAAACAGCGTGTTTTTGAATGTGCCGACAATGAAGAGACAGACGGCAAGAATCAGAAATACGAGATTGAAAAAGGTCAAAGAATGGGAGAGGATGATTTGCCCGACCGTTTTGGTGGGCGATTCGACAGGGGCATTGTCCAGAGCGGCGTTTTGCCGTTCGCTTACCTCCTCCGCTGTTAAGCCGAAATCGGGTAAGGTCTCCTTTACGGGGACGGTGGGCAGCGGTGTGCTGCCGGTATCTTTTCTCTGTTTCATCGGAGTCCTTTCGTTTGTTTTATAAAAATATGACGAAAACAGTCGATTAAAGTTCCGGAAAATAAGCCGCACAGGACTCTTTTGTGAAAAAAACTCTTGTCCCGGTAGCCGTTTTGTGCTATAATGATACTAACATTCCGAACAGAATCAAAAGGAGAATACTCATGAAAAAATGGATTGCTCTTTCGCTGGCACTCGTTCTGATCGCATCGTTTCTCGTTTCCTGCGGCACTCTGCTGAACGGAAGCTATTCCGCCGAGGTTTTGGGATCGAAAATGACGTATACCTTTACCGGTAATAAGGTTACGCTTACCGTTTCCGTTCTTGGTACACAGATTGCCTCGATTGACGGAACGTATAAAATCAAGGGCAGCAGCATCACTCTCACCTTCGGCGGGGATGAGGCGGAAGCCAAGCAGTACAGCGGCTCGTACGATTTTATCAAGAACGACGATTCGATCAAAATCGGTCTGGTCGAGTACAAAAAACAGTAAATTAAAGATGAAAACCCTGCTGTGCCAAAAGGTGCAGCAGGGTTTTGTTATTTCGCAAGCTCTGCTGTCAGGCGGCAGAAATCCAGAGGGGTGAGCTTTTCTCCGCGGATGTCCGTTCGGATACCGAGGGCGGTAAGCGCAGCTTCCGTTTTTTCTTTCGGGAAGAGGGAGGATAGCGCATTCGGCAGTGCTTTGCGGCGCATTACGAACGCTGTATCAATTACGGCTGTCAGTTTGGCGTAATACGGGGCAAACGCTTCTCCAGTCGGGCAGTCGGGGTACAGATCGCGCAGTCCGCCCGGATACGTATCGATCAGCAGAACGGCGGATTCAACCTTCGGCACCGGATAAAAATTGCCTGCCGATACGGTGAAGGCGCGCCGTGCACAGCCATGCAGCGCGAGCAGAACGGATGTCGCACTGTAATCCCGATCACCCGCCTCGGCACAAACGCGATCGGCAAATTCGCGCTGTACAAGCAGTGTGATCCGCGTGATCGGGGAGGAGCCGTCGGGGCGATACGCGTCAAGCAGGGCAGTGAGGATCGGCGTAGTGATGTAATACGGCAGATTCGCGCAAACGTGTACTGATCCGCCGTCCGTGATCTCGCTGATCAGCGCGCGTGCGTCCGTTTTCATGAAATCCGCATGGATGACGCGCACGTTTTCGCAGTCCGCGAGTGTTTCGCCCAGCACGGGGATCAGCCCGTCATCGATCTCCACCGCCGTGACGGCAGGATACCGTGCGGCAAGCTCACGCGTCAGCGCGCCGATGCCCGGACCGATCTCAAGCACGCGCACGCTGTCCGCATTTTCACGCGCAAACAGCGGTGCCGTATATGCTGAGGTATCCGCGATCTCCTCGGGGATGGAGGCGTTCACAAGAAAATTCTGCCCGAACGATTTGCGCGGCGCGATGCCGTGCTTCTCCATCAGCTGCCGGATTTCCGTAAGATTACATAAATTCATATCGTACACCTGATTATGCAAAAGGGGGGCATATAAGCCCCCCGATTTGATTAAAATGCGATTTTCTCTGCGATGTAGGACTCAAGGTCTGCGATCGGAATACGAACCTGCTCCATCGTGTCGCGGTCGCGTACGGTTACGCAGCCGTCCTCTTTGGAATCAAAGTCGTAGGTGATGCAGAGCGGCGTACCGATCTCATCCTCGCGGCGGTAACGCTTACCGATCGAGCCTGCGTCGTCGAAGTCGACCATGAACGTCTTGGACAGGCGGGCATAGATCTCGCCTGCCTCCTCGGAGAGCTTCTTGGACAGCGGCAGAACGGCTGCCTTGAACGGAGCCAGTGCCGGATGCAGGTGCATAACAACGCGCACATCGTTCTTCTCCGCGTCGATGACTTCCTCATCGTATGCTTCCACGAGGAAGGCGAGCGTTACGCGGTCTGCGCCGAGAGACGGCTCGACAACGTACGGAACGTACTTCTCGTTCGTTTCGGGATCAAAATACTCCATCGGCTCACCGGAGTGATTCTGGTGCTGGGTGAGGTCGTAGTCCGTACGGTCGGCGATACCCCAGAGCTCGCCCCATCCGAACGGGAACATGAACTCGAAGTCCGTCGTTGCCTTGGAGTAGAAGGAAAGCTCTTCCTGATCATGGTCACGCAGGCGGAGATTTTTCTCAGCGATACCGAGATCGTACAGGAACTGTGCGCAGTATCCTCTCCAGTAGGTGAACCACTCAAGGTCCGTGCCGGGCTTGCAGAAGAACTCCAGCTCCATCTGCTCGAACTCGCGCGTACGGAACGTGAAGTTACCGGGCGTAATCTCGTTACGGAAGGATTTACCGATCTGCGCAACGCCGAACGGAACCTTCTTACGGGAGGTGCGGGCGATGTTCTTGAAGTTAACGAAGATACCCTGTGCCGTTTCGGGGCGGAGATACAGCGTGTTCGTGCTGTCCTCGGTAACGCCCTGGAACGTCTTGAACATCAGGTTGAATTTACGGATATCGGTGAAATCCTTGGAGCCGCAGTCGGGGCAGACGATGCCGTGCTCAACGATATAAGCGGAAAGCTGCTCGTTGGACCAGCCGCCCGGGTTGTCGGACAGACCGTTTGCAGCGGCATAATCCTCAATCAGCTTGTCCGCGCGGTGACGGGTCTTGCACGCCTTACAGTCCATAAGCGGATCAGAGAAGCCGCCGAGATGACCGGAAGCGACCCACGTTTCGGGATTCATCAGAATGGCAGAATCAAGACCGACGTTATACGGGCTCTCCTGCACAAATTTCTTCCACCACGCGCGCTTTACGTTGTTTTTCAGTTCAACGCCGAGAGGACCGTAGTCCCAGGAATTGGCGAGACCGCCGTAGATTTCGGAGCCGGCGTAAACGAAGCCTCTGTTTTTACAGAGAGCAACGACCTTCTCCATCGTTTTTTCAGTGTTGGGCATACGAGTACTCATAGTGTGGATGTATCCTTTCCAAGATGTATTATATTAAAATTATGTTCAGTTATCAGTACCGACGAGCTTTCGGTAATTTTTGAATGTCGCAATCGCGGAGGCAATGCTCGGGGAGAAATACGCGTCCTCCGTTTCCGTAGCGGCGAGGTACCGCCCGGGGAAATCAATCGTCTTTACGTTAAAGAGGTCGCTGCCAAGCGCACAGATGAGATCCATATGCGAGACGAGATCCTTCGTGGTAAAGTCGGAACTGATCCAGCCCTCTTCGTGCAGCTTGTCATACAGTGCGGTGAACTCCTCCTGCGGGAGCTCGGTGACCTTCGTGAGGATGGCGGAGAGAATGTTTACAAGCAGTGTGTTCCGCTCTGCAAGTGCCGCCGAGGAGGAGAAATCCTCCCACATCATCAGTGCGATCGCACCGGCACCGTCGACAATGTTGTGCCCGATCGTGTAGAACGGCTCCGAGAAGCCTTCCTCGGGCTTCTGTGAGGTCGATACGCGTCCGTCGTAGTACAGCTCGCGATCGAGATACAGGGGGAACCCGCCCATTTCGTACACGATGTCGTAAAGCTCCGTTACGTTGACGAAAAGGTGATAATCGATGGTGAGACCGGTCATGGCGGCAACGGTGTTGATGATGTAATCCTTGCCGTAGAGATTATACAGATCTCCAAGGGCGTGATTGCCGACAGCGGTATTCACACGGGTGATGGCAGGAAATACGGTATAGGTAAATTCTCCGCGCTCCTTGTCTGCACGGAAGAGAACGGTAGCGACGGCGCGCGGATACCGGTAATCCGTACCGAGAAGACCGAGTTCACCTTCCTCGCCCGCCTCGAGCATTTCCTTGATCGTTTCTTTATCGGGGCAGTAATCCTCGAAGGTGTCGGCCTGATAATCTGTCACGATGAACAGCATATTGAAGGATTCACCGTGTATGGCGGCAGTGGGATTATCCGTCTGACCGGGCGTGTCCTCTGCCGTATCCTCGGGCGTATTGGGTTTGTCCTCGGGGGAGAGGATGCCCTCAAGCTCGCTAGATTCCGCAGCAAAAATGCCCGTGATCGTATTCGTAAGGAATTTCGTGGCAAAATACGCCGCCGAGCCGAAGATAAGCGCGGCAATCAGAAAGGTTATGAAGAAGTTCTTGAGCGCCGACAGCATAAAAAGCCTCCTTTACTGTACCATACCAATTATTATATAATATTTTTTTTCGAATTGCAATAGGGAAATTCATGAAACGCAGTATTAAAGACGGAAAAACGGAAAAAATGTTCCTGAAAAGGGAGGGCGTGAGAGAAAAAACTCTTGACAAAAAAAGCGGCACACTGTATAATGAAATGTGTAAGGTTTTGGTAAAAATATCAACCAAACACGAAATTCACATAAGGAGATGTTTTTATGAAAGAAGTAAAGATTCGCGTGTCCACCATTCAGGACGTTCATACGTTTGCTGCACTGGTTGGCAAGCATAATATCGACGTAGATCTCTCCTCGGGACGCTACGTTGTCGATGCAAAATCCATCATGGGTATTTTCAGTCTGGATCTGCTCAATCCGATTCAGATGACTGCGCATACGGACGATGAGGCGGTATTTGCAGACCTCCTCGCCGATCTGAAGGATTTCATCGTAGAGGAATAAGCGAAGGAATAAAGACAGACCACCGGTTTAGCCGGTGGTCTTTGCTTTATGGGGAGATTCGGACAGACGGCAGAAGCAGAGCTGTTATCTGCTGCTGTCCGATTCGGCGGGTTCTGTTTCCGCGTGTGTGATATTCCACGTTTCACAGTCGGTCGATTCAATCGTTACGTATACACAGTCGGTGGGATTGTCAGGCAAAGTGCCTTTGATCTCCATCGTGCATCTGCCGTCTTCGTGAAACTGCGGAGGGTTTGCTTGTAGCATATAATGCTGATCTGCATATTCCTGCAGCAAATCGCAGATGTTCATTTGCTTTTCCCACGTTTTACCGCCGTCTTTTGTCATGACGATGGGGGGAGAGAAGGAATCATCCCAGTACCGATAGACAACAAATCCGACAGATTCATCCCGGAAACTGATGCCCGTTATTACGCAGGGATACACCGTGTCCAGATTTGTTTCTGTTTCCGTCCACGTTTTGCCTGCATCGGATGTGGTGTAAAAATAATGAAATTCCATTCCTGCCGCATTTGTATGGGCGGACACCCCGTACCCGTCCGTTTCCGTGTAGAAGGACTGATATGTGGGGACGGGAGCTAACGCGGCCGTAACGGTGATGTCCGTGATCCAGCCGTTCACGAGATCATATGTGTACTCACCGATGTCGGCACTGCCGCCTACAGTGTGCGAGAGAGACATCTTTACCGTGACCGTGCCGTCGCCCCACGTGCCGAGGGACAGATGAAGATTGTCAAATATCGCATCCGTTTCGGAGTCATAGTACGCGAGATCCTTTTGCAGTACCGCTTCCAATTCTGCTTTGTGCGGCAGCGCGTAGCAAACGGCGTTTTGTATATCTGCTATGTAGAGACGGGTGATTGTGTGGCGGTAGCCTTGCATGAACAACGCATAGTTTCCGTCAGGGGACCACTGCAAAAGCGGCGCATCGGCGGAAACGGTGACTCCGGCCGCAAAACAGAGCTCCTCCGCGGAGACAAGAACCGCATTGTTTTGGGCATCCGATACGGTGAGCGAATACTGCGTGCCCATAAACGGATCAAGCCCGCAGGCGAATGAGGTCGGGGAAAAGGTTGCACGGTTCTTTCCGTCCGGAGAAGGATACACGAGGTCATACAGCGACGGATTGATCGTATATGCGGCGTATTTTGCCAGTGCGCGGCGGCAGTTTTCTGCTGAATTGTCATAGAATTCAAATCCGTCTGCTAATTCCGTCAGATACGGCAGAGCACTCTCGCCGCAGGAGACGATGGTATCAAATGCTTCCGGATTGGCGGCAATCCAGTCTTTTTCAAGACCTTGCACGTTGCCGTCAGGGAGTAAAATTGCGAGATTTTCATCAATCGTTTTTCTCAGTTCTTCCTGGAGAATCGCCCATGTATCCGTAACAGCACCGGGATCGGTTTCTGTATCCGTGTCCCCGCTTGTTTCGATGGGCGGAAGCGGATCTTTTCCGCAGGCGGCGAGGGGAAGGGCGGCGGTCAAGCAGAGCAGGCAAGCAATGATTCTTTTCAGCATAAGATACTCCTTTCGATTCCATAACAAATCAGACGAAAACAGCGTGGGGAAGTTCCTCGTTATCCCCCTTTTTTCAAAAGTCTCCCCGTCATATTTCTGTTTCTTACTGCGCAAACTGGCTGTTGTACAGATTCGCATAAAATCCGCCCTGCGCGAGCAGATCGTCATGCCGTCCCTGCTCGATGATGTTGCCGTCGCGCATGACGAGGATTACATCCGCCTCACGGATCGTGGACAGGCGGTGCGCCACGATAAAACTCGTGCGCCCCTGCATCATGCGGGCGAAAGCCTGTTGAATCTTTGCCTCGGTACGCGTGTCGATCGAGGAGGTAGCCTCGTCCAGAATCAGAATCGGCGGCAGGCAGAGCATCACGCGCGTGATACAGAGCAGCTGCTTCTGACCTGCGGAGAGACTGCCGCCGTCCTCGCCGATCACGGTGTCGTATCCTTGCGGCAGACGGCGGATGAAGCTGTGCGCGTGCGCTGCTTTGGCGGCTTCAATCATTTCTTCGTCGGACGCGTCGGGACGTCCCATTTTGATATTCTCACGGATCGTGCCCGCTTTCAGCCATGTGTCCTGGAGTACCATGCCGATATTCTGCCTGAGGGATTCGCGTGTGATCTCACGGATATCGGTGCCGTCCGCGCGGATCGTGCCCGCATCCACATCGTAAAACCGCATCAGCAGGTTGATGACGGTCGTTTTTCCGCAACCGGTCGGTCCGACGATGGCGATACGCTGTCCCGGACGCACATTCAGATTGAAATCGCGGATCAGCGGTCGCTCGGGAACGTAGGAGAAGTGCACGCCGTCGATGCCGATCTCACCGGAAGCTTCCGTCAAAACAGCGGCATCCGGCGCGTCGGGGATCTCCGTCGGCGTTTCGATCAGTTCAAACAGACGGGAGGCGCATGCGAGTGCGTTCTGCAGCTCGGTGATAACGCCCGAGATCTCGTTGAACGGCTTTGCGTACTGCGTCGCGTAGCTGAGGAAGCACGTCAGTCCGCCGACCGTGATTGCGCCGGAGAGGGCGGCAAACGCACCTGAAAGGGCGACGGCGGCATAGATCAGATTGTTCAGCACGCGCGTGCTCGGATTCACAAGGGAAGAGAAGAACACTGCCTTGAGAGAACATTTCTCCAGCCGCTCACCGATTTCGTCAAAGCGCTCGAGGACGTCATCCTCTTTGGAGAATGCCTGCACGGTTTTCTGTCCCGAAAGCATCTCATCGATCAGTGCGGTTTGCTCCCCGCGCACCTCGGACTGCGCACGGAAGAAACGGTGCGTTTTCATCGCGATGAACCGTGCCAGCAGCAGCGACATCGGTGTCAGCACGACGACAACTGCGGTGATTCCTGCATGAATCGTCAGCATGAATACGAGCGTGCCGAGGATCGTAACGACGCCTGTGAACAGCTGGGTGAAGCCCATAAGGAGTCCGTCCGCGAGCTGATCGGCATCGGTGATAACGCGGCTGACCGTCTCTCCCGTCGGGTGCGTGTCGGTGTACGAAAGCGGCAGCTTCTGCATCCGTGCAAAGGCTTCATTGCGGAGATCGCGCACCACACCGTACGTAATGCGGTTGTTCAGCATGTTCATGATCCACTGCGCGAGTGCCGCACCTGCGACGATCACGATGATCTTGATCAGAAGCGGGCGGATCACGTCAAAGCGGACAGCCCCCGCCTCCGTGATCGCGTCGATCGCCTCACCGATGAGGATCGGGACGTACAGAGACAGTGCCACGGTAACAGTGGCAAGCAGCAGGGATAAAACGAGGAAAAAACGGTATTTTTTGATATGAGCAAGCACTTTCTTCAGCGTGCCGCGGGAGGCTTTTTCTTTTGCCATCAGACTGCCGCCTCCTTTTTGAACTGGGATTCGTAAATCTCACGGTAGATATCGCACGTTTCGAGCAGAGATTCGTGCGTGCCGATCGCGGCGATCTCGCCGTCATCCAAAACGATGATCTGATCCGCATGCGCAATGGATGAGGTACGCTGGGAGACGATAAAGACGGTCATCTCGCCGTCCAGTTCCTTGAGCGCGCGTCGGAGGGCGGCATCCGTTGCAAAATCGAGCGCGGATGCGCTGTCATCCAGAATCAGAATCTCCGGCTTTCGCACGAGCGCACGTGCAATCGTCAATCGCTGTCTCTGACCGCCGGACAGATTCCGACCGCCGGCTTCGATGACGAAATTCAGACCGCCTTCCTTGTCCTCCACGACCTTTCGTGCCTGCGCGGTCTCCAGCGCCGCCCACAATTCCGCATCCGTTGCGTCTGGATTGCCGAAGCGGAGATTTTCACGCACACTTCCGCGGAAGAGCAGCGCCTTCTGCGGTACGATGCCGATCTTTTGGCGGAGTGCGTCCGTGTCATAGGCGCGCACGTCCATGCCGTCTACCGTCACGCTGCCTTCGCTTACGTCATAGAATCGCCCGATCAGGTTTACGAGCGACGTTTTACCGCTGCCTGTGCCGCCAATCACGCCGACGGTTTCGCCTTTCTTCACGGAGAACGAAATCTTCTCCAGAGAGGGTGCGCCTGCCCCGCGATAGGTGAGCGTTACGTCCTCAAAACGTACTGCATCACTGTTTTTGGCGTCTGCCGAAATTTCAGGATATTCCTTCATCCCCGCAGGGATTTCGAGCACTGCCTCCACGCGGTTACCGCAGGCGACCGCTTTCGTGATCGTGATAAACAGATCCGCCGCCTTGATCAGCTCAATGAGGATCTGTGACATATAGTTGTACAAAGCGATCACGGCGCCCTGCGTGAGGATGCCGATCTCCACGCGCAGTGCGCCCTCGTGGATCAGCCATACGGTCGCAAGATTGATGATGACGAACGTCACGGGATTCATGAGCGCGGAGATACGACCGACAAATTTCTGCCGTGCGGTCAGTTCGTCGTTCTTCTTGCGGAAATCCGCCTCCTCCGTTTTCTCGCGGCAGAATGCACGGATCACACGGATGCCCGTGAGATTTTCGCGTACCGATTTGACTACGCTGTCCAGTGCTTTCTGTACCTTTTTATACAGCGGAATGCTGGCGAGCATCACGCTGAACACAACGAGAAAGAGCAGGGGGATCGCCACAGCGAACGTGAGTGCTGCCTTTGTGTCGATCGTGAACGCCATGACCATCGCGCCGAATACAACAAACGGAGAACGGAGCAGCAGTCGGAGCGCGAGATTCACGCCGGTCTGGATCTGGTTCATATCGCTCGTGATACGGGTAATCATCGTCGACGTGCCGAGCGTATCGAGCTCCTCGTAGGAGAGCTTGCCGAGATGTGCAAAGAGCGCATGCTTGACGCGCGTGACAAATCCGACCGCCGTTTTTGCGGCGAAATACTGTGCCGTGATCGAGAAGAGATATCCGATAATACCAAGTGCGCCGAGCAGCAGGCACATCCGTACGATGTACTCTTTGTCACCGCCGCCGATGCCCTTGTCGATGATCTTGGCGACGACAAGCGGTACAAGCAGCTCCAGCGTCGCTTCGATCAGCTTGAACAGCGGACTGAGGACGATCGCGCGCCCGTACCCTTTCATATAAACAAACAGCTTTTTCACAGTCTAATCCTTTTCTGCCTGAATTTTCATCCTACAGTATATCATAAAATCCCCCGTTTGAAAAGAGCCTTTTCGTTTTTCTCCGCACTCTTGACAAAATCGGACGTATGCGGTACAATTTTATCATAGATGAATAGATGGGAGAATGATTATGTCTCAATCCACCACTGAAAAACTGCTTTCCTTTATTGAAAAATGTCCCTCCGCCTTTCATGCCGCACAGACGATTGCTGCCCGCCTGAATGAGGCGGGATTTACCGCGCTCGGCGAGGGTGATGCATGGAAAATCGTGCCCGGCGGCAAATACTACGTCATGCGCGGCGGCTCGTCCGTGATCGCGTTTTCCGTACCGACCGGAGAGGTGCGCTCCTTTATGATGTGCGCGTCGCACACCGACAGCCCGAGCTTCAAGCTGAAGGAGGATCCCGAAAAAGAATCCGCAGGGTATATCCAGCTTCATACGGAGCGGTATGGCGGCATGCTGTGTGCATCGTGGTTTGACCGTCCGCTGTCTGTGGCGGGACGGATCGCTGTCCGGGAGGACGGACGGATCGTGACGAAAACGGTTGCCATCGACCGCGATCTCGTCATGATTCCGAGCGTGGCAATTCATATGAACAGAAACGCCAATGACGGCGCAAGCTATAACGCCAACGTCGATATGTTCCCGCTGTTTGGGGACGCAGCCGATCGCGGCGGTGTCCGTGCCATGATCGCCAAGGAAGCAGGTGTCGCTGAGGAGGATATCCTCGGAGCGGATCTGTTCCTCTATAACCGTATGCCGGGCACCGTTTGGGGCGCGGCGAAGCAGTATGTGTCCGCACCGCGTCTGGACGATCTGCAGTGTGCGTTCGCATCGCTGGAGGCGTTTATTGCCGCAGATGCAGGCGAGGCGATCCCCGTGCTTTGCGTCCTCGATAACGAGGAGGTCGGCAGTCAGACAAAGCAGGGCGCGGCGTCTACGTTTTTGTTTGATGTTCTCACGCGAACGGCTGAGGCGCTCTCGCTCGATTACCGCCGCCTGATCGCATCCTCCTTCCTCGTTTCTGCCGATAACGCGCATGCCGTGCATCCGAATCATCCCGAGTATGCCGACGCGTACCACCGTCCGAGGATGAACCGCGGTATCGTTATCAAGCAGAACGCCAACCAGCGGTATACCACCGATGCGGTTTCGCAGGCGATCTTTGCCGAAATCTGCAAAGCGGCGGACGTGCCCGTGCAGTATTTCGCCAACCGTTCCGATATGGTCGGCGGCTCTACGCTCGGCAACATCGCGAATACGCAGGTGTCTCTCAATACGGTCGATGTCGGACTTGCTCAGCTTGCCATGCATTCCTCCTATGAGACGGCAGGCGTCGATGATACCGATTACATGATCCGCGCATTGACGAAGCTGTTCTCCTCCTCGCTGAAGGCAGACGCCGACGGCTCGTATACGCTCGCGTAACCTTGCAGAAAAGTTTTCGCCCGCCTTTTTCAAAAGGCGGCAGGATCCAAGGACAGCGTCCTTGGTCGCACCGCGCACGGTGTGAAAATCCATGGCATTTCTTTTTGTCAGCTTTTTCTTTGTGCCGATAGTGTCAAAGAAAAAGCGGCAAGCGGTTTCGCTTTGCTTATCTTTACCATATTCCCAATATACCTCGTTTCGGCGAGGTATATTTTTTTCTCTTTTTCATACAATGCCGTGAGAGGGGGTGTCGTATGCATTTTGGAAGAGAATCGCGGCGGAGAGTTGAGACACCGCCGAGTCGGAAAGAGCAGCCATCGCGCCTGCATGCGGCGAATACGGTCGCCGTGATCGGGTGCATGGTGTGCGTGCTGTTTTTCTGCAGTGCGGTCGGCGGAGACGTTCCCGATACCAATTACCCGAGTGAGAAATCGTACGCGGCGGTCGGTGCCTTTCTCCGGGATCATGGCGCAATCGCGGATGTGCTCGGCGTGAATGATTATTTTCCGCAAGAGAGCATCAGTGTCGGTGCGTTTTCCACACGCGGGGAGGAGGCGTACCGCGCATTTATCGAGGAGAGCGAGAAGAAATGGACGTTCTCCGAATACCTGCGGGACGCATGGCGCGCCCTCTTGGGGCTTACTTGAGCCACACGCTGTTTTTCGCGGCGGGGTGGTCTGTCCTCAACGGATTTGCCGATACGGTTCCCGTTCTGATTGCCGTTTTGCTCCATGAGCTCGGGCATCTGATTGCCTGCCGTCTGCTTGGAGTGCGCGTCCGTACGTTTCGTGCGACAGCCGCCGGTGCCGTGATCGGATACGATGCCGCCTTGCTTTCCTACCCGCGCGAGATGATCGTTGCCGCAGCCGGACCTTTCGTGAATTTTCTGTCGTTTCTGCTTGTCCTCGGCTGTCACGGACGCGCCGCCGCCCTTTTCGGGATCGCCTCGCTTGCCCTTGCGCTGTTTAATCTGCTTCCGCATGAGAAACTGGACGGCGGAGTGATTCTCTCAGCGCTTCTATCATGCCGATTCGGTGCGGACGCCGCCGCACGCTTCGTGCATATTTTCTCGGCAATTCTCACCGTTCTTCTCTGGGCGTGTGCCGTCGCCGTACAGATGCGGTGCGGGGGGAATCTGTCGCTTCTGCTCGTTTCCGTGTACCTGCTGATGACCTTGTAAGGGAGGCATAATCTTACAAAATTTGCGAAAAAATATAAAAAAATATTGCAAATGGGGCGCGTATGTGTTACAATTACTCAGCGCCTTTTTTTTTGCGCGATCTTTGCGGGGAGAAAAGGACGCAATTTAGGAAAGAACGAGGACGAAAATGGAAAAAAACAAGCTGGTTGAGCTGAAGAACATCGTCAAGGCTTTTGACGGAGAACCTGTTCTCCGCGGAATCGATCTGGACATTCATGACAATGAGTTCATGACGCTTCTCGGACCGTCCGGCTGCGGTAAAACTACCCTGCTCAGAATTATCGGCGGTTTTGCTACCGCTGATACCGGTGATGTATTCTTCGATGGCGTGAGAATAAACGATGTGCCCCCGCACAAGCGCCAGGTTAACACAGTATTTCAGAAGTACGCACTTTTCCCGCATCTCAACGTGTATGAGAACGTGGCTTTTGCTCTGCGCCTGAAAAAGACGCCCGAGAAGGAAGTCGCGCAGCGCGTGGCGGAGATGCTGGATCTTGTCAATCTCCGCGGCTTCGAAAAACGAGGTGTTAATCATCTCTCCGGCGGACAGCAGCAACGAGTTGCGATTGCCCGTGCACTGATCAGTAACCCCCGTGTGCTTCTTCTCGACGAGCCGCTGGGCGCGCTCGACTTGAAATTGCGCAAAGACATGCAGACGGAGCTGAAAGCCCTGCAGCAGAGAACGGGAATCACCTTTATTTACGTAACACACGACCAGGAGGAGGCTCTTACGATGAGCGATACCGTCGTCGTTATGAACGGCGGCGTCATTCAGCAGATCGGCACTCCTCAGGATATATATAACGAACCGACGAATATCTTCTGCGCGACGTTTATCGGGGAATCGAACATTCTCCCCGGTATCATGCACCGCGATTTCATGGTAGAGTTCGCCGGCAACAACTTCGCCTGCGTGGACAGCGGTTTTGAGCCGATGGAGCCTGTCAACGTCGTCATCCGCCCCGAGGATATCAGCGTGGTGGAGGCTACGGAGGACACGATCAACGGTGTCGTCCGCCGCGTCACGTTCAAGGGCGTGCACTACGAGATTATCGTTGAGGCGTGCTCCGTGGACTGGACGATCCATTCCACCAAGGCACCCGAGGTGGGCTCCGTTGTGGGGAT
>JAFTUH010000055.1 GCA_017466375.1 Clostridia bacterium
CTTTCCTATGGTCAGAAGGTTATGTGCGGCGAATCCTGTGAGCTGATTCTGCGTGCAGGTTCTGCCGCTGTCGTGCTGGACGCGAACTCCCTTGGCGGTATTTCCGATCTGACTGCCGCTAAAGACCTTGCACACGGTGCAGCGATTACGCCCAACCATCTCCTGCTTGTCCCGAGATCGGACGGACGCGGCGTTCTCGTGATGTCTGAGACAGCCTTTATTATGGTACGGGGGGCTTATACCATTGAGTGACCGCCAGAATAATTACAAGCCTCGCGTATCTGCGAGGGAGAGACGCACAAAGCTTGTCGCCCGTATCCTTGCGGGAATTCTCGCGTTTCTAATGATTGGCGGCAGTGCGTACTCACTGATTTATATCCTGCTGACTTCCTCCTCTGCTGCAGATTTTTCATCGTCCTCATACGGCGGTGCCCTTGTGGATGACGTCAACATACGCATCGGTCTTATGTACGAAGACGGTGTTACGCAGAGCTTCCAAACGACTGCGCCTTACGGATATACGCTCGGGTCACAGCCGCTGGCTGACGGCGTGTTCGATTTTGCTCCTTTCTGGCAGATCGGTGCGTCAACGGTAACGGTCGCTGCGGATGCCAATCTTGCCAAAACATCTGACGGATACGCTGCTTCTGCAGATCCGTATGTATCCGTTATCGGCGGGTATCATATCGAGTTTCTGACGGACTATCCTGTCGCTGAAGCTGCGGCGCTTACACCGCAGATTGATATGCTGAACGGTGTACTGCAGGCCAACGGGCTGTATGCGTATCCTTCCTATGTAGGAGGATTGCTCCGAATTCGTGCCGGCAGCTTTACCACCTACGCCGATGCTGAAGCGCTTTATCCTGTTATCATGCAGTATCTGCCGATGTATCCGGCATACATAACGGAACCGTCCTTTCTTTCTGTTACGGTGATTGATCCGTCGTCGGACAGAATTCTCTTTTCCTACGACACCTCGGACGGAACCTCTCTCGGGCTTGCGGCCGTGCAGACAGGCGGATCGACCAACTATATCAAATCTCCCGCAAACAACGTCTACGACGGCGTTTTTGCCTACAGCCGTCATATTTCTGATACCGCTGACGGTATCGCCGTCACGAACGTTTTGACGCTCGATCAGTACGTGCAGGGAGTGCTTCCGTACGAAATCAGCGCCTCATGGCCGATTGAAACGCAGAGTGCGTTCGCCATTGCAGCCCGTTCGTATGCGGCAAGCAGTCTCGGCAGACATCAATCCGTGCACGGATTCGATCTTTGCAATGCTGCGCACTGTCAGGCGTATCACGGTGCCGCTCGCGTCAATGCCAAGGTTGTTGAGGCAACCACGCGTACGCATGGGTTGATTATTGAATATAACGGTAGCATTGCGTCCACGTATTATTCTTCCAGCTGTGGCGGCGTTACCGTCAGCATTAATGAAGTCTGGGGCGGCGCAAAAAAGGATTATCTCGTCGCACACGCAACCCCGTGGGAGAGGTACGCGGACTCCGACCATTATAACGGATTCTGGAAGGTTGAGGTTTCGCCGACCGAGCTTTACAATTATCTCGTCAATACCAAAGGATACAGTGCGCTTGCCGGCGGCAGCTACATTACGGCCATTGAGCCGATTGCCTACGCGACGAATTCCACGTATGTGAAAACACTTCGCATTACGGCCAATAACGGCGCATCCGTCACGATAAACAATACGGACAGCGTTCGTACGGCGCTTTCCGCTTATCTGAAAAGTGCGAATTTTGTTGTCGGACAGGGAAGCGTTGCCTATACTGTCGATAAAGTCGAAGTCCTTGGCGATACCGTAATTGATAATGCGGTACAGAAGCAGGTCCTCGGACCTAAGTTTCTTACATCCGCGGGCGTGTCATCCGAGGGATTTGTGCCTACTGTCAATTTGGTTTCGGTCCTTCGTGCGGCCATGGAGTCGCTCACGACACTGGTCGGAGCTCCTGTGCTCACAGCGACCGGTGTTACTGTCATCAGCGGTGATACAGCGCTTGTGCTGACTGCGGAAAATGCTTCTGCATATGCAAACGGTACGCTCAAGCCGCCGTCTCCGACCTTTGAGCAGCCTCCATTAGACATGCCGATCACACATCCGCAGACTGTAAAAGAGTACACCGTTCATACGGAATCTGCCACGGCTACCGCCTCTTCGCCTGAGAACTTTATCTTTGTCGGCAAAGGATGGGGCCACGGCGCGGGCATGAGCCAGTACGGTGCAAACGATCT
This sequence comes from Clostridia bacterium, assembly GCA_017466375.1. Taxonomy (GTDB): domain Bacteria; phylum Bacillota; class Clostridia; order Oscillospirales; family CAG-272; genus SIG701. The sequence goes on from JAFTUH010000055.1 coordinate 2,254, forward strand.
CGGTGAGCTTGGCTACGATTATGAGCAGATCATCAACGCGTATTTCACCAACGTAACCATCGTGTACTACAAGGAATTGGATAAATTCAAAGACAGATAAATAAAAGGGGCTGTTGCTTTGGCGACAGCCCCTCTATTTTATCATCTGCTCTCTCAGAAAAGCAACGATTTTTTTCTCCTCGCGGGATATTTTTACCTGTGTGAGTCCGAGCTCATCCGCAACCTGCTGCTGGGATAGCTCGCGAAAATAACGAAGAAAGATGATTCGTTTCCATACGGGAGGTAAGGATTCGATGGATTCGCGCAGTGCAATCTGGTCTGTCCGCTTTTCGATCACATCTTCGGCGGCGAGAATATTTTCAAGAGAAAACGTATCGTCACCGTCTCCGATTGATTCCGAAATCGAGTGTACGGGTGAGATTGCCTCAAGTGACAGTGCAGCTTCTGCGTCGCTTACGTTGAATTGCTCCGCGAGCTCGTGTATTTGCGGCTCACGCCCGTTTTCGGCTGTAAAGACCTCTCTTGCCCGCAGAAGCGAGGCGCCAAGCTGTTTTTGCCTGCGCCCAACCTTGATCAGTCCGTCGTCGCGGAGGTGGCGGCGTATCTCCCCGATAATCAGCGGTACGGCATACGTGGAGAAGGCAGTGCCGCGTGTAACGTCAAAGCTTCGGATTGCTTTCAACATACCGATGTTACCGATCTGTACAAGGTCCTCAAAATCCGTTCCTCGTCCGCGGAATCGCGCCGCCAGACCTCTGACGAGACCGCCGTTTGCCTCCATAAGGCAGGCGGTAGCTTCTTCGTCTCCTGCCGCCGCAAGCTTCAGATACCGATCGTTGTCGGCATATTTGCATTCGGTTTTCGTTTCCGGCATTTTATTTGATGACGGTCGGCAGGGGAGCAAGTTTTTTGCTCATGACTACCTTCGTTCCGCTTTTTCCGGAACTGACCTTCAGGGAGTCCATGAAGTTTTCCATGATTGTAAATCCCATGCCGCTTCGCTCATTCTCCTTGTCTGTGGTGTAGAGCGGCTGCATTGCTTCGGTGATATTCGGAATGCCGCATCCTTTGTCTTTGATCTCAATGCGGAATTCTCGATTCTCATACAGACGCATCGTTATGTAGATGGTGCCGAGCGTGTCGCGGTACCCGTGCACGATGCAGTTCGTGACCGCCTCGGATACGGCGCACTTTATATCCGACAGCTCTGTCAATGTCGGATTGATCTGCGAGACAAATACCGCCGCAGCCGATCTTGCATACGATTCGTTAACGGAATGTGATGGAAAAATCAGGCGCACCTCGTTCTGTGCCCGTTTTCTGCCTCTGCGTGCTTTTGTTCCGTCGTTGTTCATACGTTTTCCTTCTTTCTTTCAATGCGGATCAGCCGTCCGATGCCGGCTACGTCCAGTATTTTTGTAACTTGCTCGTTCGGATTTTGCAGTATGCACTCAGCGCCGATCTCCGATGCTTTCGAAAAACGACCGAGAATCAGTCCGAGACCGGAGCTGTCCATAAATTCCACGCCTGAGAGATCCAGCATAAGCACGCGCGGACGAATGCGGTATAATTCCTCGTCAATTTTCATACGGATACTGCGTGCGCTGTGGTGGTCGATATCGCCGCCGATCACGCACTCCATCCGGTCATTTTTGCAGTGTATTGTGACACCGCACGTCTTTGTTTTCATCTTGATCCTCCTTGTTCGGTACTAACTACATTATACTGTTTTCTGTGCGCGAAATCTGTCAAAGTACGGTGTGAAATACAGGACATTTTTTGATTATTCCCACTGTATGCCTTGACATATGGCGAATTCTGCTATATAATTATTGTATCCATTGAAAAGCATGAAAGGGATCACTTATGACTGAAAACAAACTTATCGGCGCCGCTGTTGTCGGACAGTCCGGCGGCCCGACGGCTGTTATCAACGCAACACTCGCAGGCGTAATCCGCGCCGCACTTTCCGATGAATTTAAGGGAACCGTTACCGAAATCTACGGCATGAGAAACGGCATCGAGGGCTTCATCGACGGCCGCATGATCAACCTCAGCGAGATTTTCACGAAGGCAGACGGCACTACGGACGAGGATAAGCTCACGCTCCTCACGCAGACGCCCGCATCTGCGCTCGGCTCCTGCCGTAAAAAGCTTCCAGATCCCGAAAAGGATCCTGAGTTTTTCGAAAAACTGATCGCTCGCTTCAAAGAGAACAATATCCGCTATTTCTTCTACATCGGCGGTAACGATTCCATGGATACTGCCGCAAAGCTCAGCCGTTACGTTGCAGATCATCACTACGAGATGCGTGTTATCGGTCTTCCGAAGACGATTGACAATGACCTCCCCGGCACGGATCATGCGCCCGGCTACGGCTCTGCAGCGAAGTTCATCGCAACGGAAGTACAGGAGATCGTCCGCGACTGTGCTGTATATACCGTTCCGGCTGTTACGATCGTTGAGATCATGGGACGTGACGCCGGCTGGCTGACTGCCTCTGCCGCTCTTCCGCGCGTTCTCGGCGGCTATGCACCTGATCTTGTTTATCTCCCCGAGGCAGCATTCTCTATGGAGGAGTTCTTTGAGGATCTCCGTGAACTGTTCAAAAAGAAGCCGAATATTGTTGTTGCCGTTTCCGAGGGCATCCGTTTTGCAAACGGTACGTATGTAGGCGAAGCAGATCAGAGCGGTGTTAAGGACGTATTCGGTCATAAGTATCTTGCAGGTACCGCTAAGACGCTTGAGCAGGCTGCAAAGGCTGAATTCGGCTGCAAGGTCCGCTCGATCGAGCTGAACCTTCCGCAGCGCTGTGGCGCGCATTTCGCCTCTCAGACGGATCTTACCGAGGCTACCGAGGCAGGTGCCGCAGGTATCGCAGCCGCTGTTGCAGGTGAGACCGGATGCATGATCGCGATTCTGCGTGATGAGAAGGCGGACGGTTATTCCGTGTACTACAAGCCGCTGAACGTGCAGAATATCGCAAACGGTGAGCAGAAGGTACCGGACAAATTCCTGAACGAGAAGAAGAACAATGTAACAGATGAGTGCCTGCGCTACATTGCGCCCCTGATCGTCGGTGAGCCGAAAATCATTATGAACGGCGGTATTCCCGTACACTTCGTGTTTGACTGATCGCTAATACAAAAAGACATAGCGGATTTTGTCTGCTATGTCTTTTTCAATTGCTTGTTGTTTTTCTAACAACTGTTTGATAATTGTTTTCTGCATAATTTGTGCTATAATAGAATCACACCGATGATATATCTATTGGAGGCATGAATATGCAACTTACTTTAGGAACTAAAATACGCGAACTCCGTCACCGCGACGGTCGCACGCAGGAAGTACTTGCAGATGCGCTTGGCGTGACCGCGCAGGCGGTATCCCGCTGGGAATCGGGAGTTTCCCATAAATAAGGATACAGGAATCAATCCACAGACATACATTGCTTACGAAAACTAAAAATGTATGGAGAATTGATACTATGAAAAAATCCTTATTTGAAAACAACAATCTTACCTACCGTGAGGAAAACGGAC
>JAFTUH010000056.1 GCA_017466375.1 Clostridia bacterium
GGTCGGAGGAAAGCTCGGTGTATCCGCCGTTGGATTCCCAGCCCTCGTATTTGGTCGGCGAGGACTCAAAGGAATCGTATGCACCCTTCGTGCGGTAGAAGTAATCGGCAAAATCATCGATTCTCATGCCGTAGATATAACTGCCGCAGTAGAGGATCGCACTGTCACCGATCTGTGTAATCGTCGGGTTGGTACCGTCGATGATGGTACCCTGCAGGAGTCCCTGGAACGGTGTGCGGGAGTAAATATCCTGAATAGCGACGAAGGTTTTCAGATTGTCATAAGACACGGCAATGTTGATCGGGAAACGGCGGTAAGAGCCGCCGCCGAGGGCGTTGTTGCCTGCCCACATAAGCATTTTTGCACTGTCAAACTCAAAGAGGAACGGCTGTGTATTCGTAGCGTATACGTTGGAAAGAACAGCTTCCTCGGTCCATGTCAGACCGTGGTCATAGGAGTATGCAGCAGCAAAGTGATCGACATTTTCGAACTGACAGCGAGAGAGCATCAACAGTGTGCCGTCCTCAGCTTCGATAACAGTAGTCTCGCAGAGACCTGTCTCGCGGATGTAGTAGCCCTCGCCCTTGCTGTAGCGGATGACGCTCTCGCTGGACATCCAGGATTTGCCGCAGTCTGTGCTGTAGAAGACGCGCGTAGCGCAGACGCCGTAATCGCCGTCCCAGTCAGTATTTGTCAAATCTTCGCCGGAAAGCGCCATAACAAAGTCGATACCGGGGCCGTCCTCGCCGTCATAAGAATGCGTAACCTTAGCGATGTCAGAATACGCAAGGTTATAAGGCATCGGATCGCCGACTACAGTGGCGGGGGCGCGGTGCCACGATCTGCCAAAATCATCGGAGTACATGAATTCCGTGACGGTGTGCATGGTATCTATCGTTCCGTCTTCCAGCACGGGGCGCTTCCATCCCTGAATCAAAAGACGACCGGATTCTTCATCGTAATATTCGCCCTGCGGAATACCTGCGTAGTCGTACGAGGCCTCCGACGCAACGTCTTGCGTCCACGTTCTGCCTTCATCGTAGGAAATGCGGTAAATGATCGCGCCTTTGTTGGCAGCGTTTCCGTGAATATCCATAAGTGCGCCGTCGGGCAGAGCAACGTGATAGCGGTTAAATTGGGACTGATACGTTTCGCGTGTGCCGTATACAACCTCGTACACAGCTTCCGTATTCGTGATATCCATTGCCTCCGTGTTGCCGGAGAGAACGGTCAGCGTGACAGTGGAGTTTGCGGGGATTTTCGGTACGCGGACGAGGAAATGCTCGCCATCGTAATCGTGATACAGAAGCTCATCGCCGAGATAGAAGCGTACGTCTGCCTTATTGGCAAGGAAGCAGGAGATATCCGATGCGGGAACAGCATGGATCGTATCGTACATAATGGAAGCGGAGGTGTTCGGGATAGCGATATTGGCGGAGTTTACAAAGCCCATATCACCGTTGCCGAAGACGTCCTGATAGTACACGTCGATCATCCCGTTTAGCGGAGCGATGAAATCGGAAGCCTCCGTATCGTGCGTTGTCGCATGAACCTTGATGTAGCGACCTGTGGCGGTGAAGTCGTACAGGTATGTAACTGCGCCTGCACGGAGAAGCTTGAAATCGTCGACCTCTCTGTACGAGCGATTGTCATCGCTTGCCCAGACGGTGAGCATACTTTCATTCAAACGGGTGATTGCATCGCTGTCCTTCAGTGCAATGACGTTCACCGTTTTGCGCTCGCCGAGATCGCGGACGACACTGTTGTTGGTTGCATCGAGTGTAAATGTAGATGCATCGTAGGGAACACCTGCGCCGTGCAGCGTGTCAATATCCTTGATAACAACGAGCGTATCTGCCGTCGGGTTCATGCCCTTGACGTAGAGATTAAATTTCTTCGATACGCCGAGTTCGTCGATGGTTGCCGTCAGGGTTACGTCCTTGCCGCCTGCAGCGGGACGCTTTACGGTTCCGCTCGCAGGATCGATAACGTCGGGATCAGAACTGGTCCACGTGATGTTGTACGGGATATCGATCTGTGGGTTTTTGAACTTTGCGGGCAAAACGAGATCATTGATAACGGCACCGGGATCGGTATTTTCTCCGCAGATCGTATCAAACGTGACCGAATCGATAACGGAGTTGCCGTATCCCTTACCGATGGCAATATTGGTGATATCGACGCTGATGTTATCGGCTTCGCTTTCCGCACGGTCAACGGAGCGCATGATATTCAGCACGATGGCGGTCGGATCTAGAGACTCGTTGATTCTGGGGGTGATTTCAATGTTTTTGAATACGGTGACAGGTACACCGTCGATATAGAGAATAATATCTCCGTCGGGCTGCCATACAGTACCGACGCGGAAGGTGTCGCCGATGTGCTTGTTCAGCGGATACGACTGATATCCTGCGGGATCCTGTGCCACGAACACGAGACCGATATCCGTGTTGATGATGCCCATGCTGGCAATATGATTTGCCGCGTCAGTCATCCAGTACATGAATCCGGCGGTTGCCATGTAGCTCCAGAACTCGTTATCATAACCAACCTCGTAAACGGGCATTGCGTTTGCGCGGAAGGTGTACTCAAAAACTGTATCCAGCGTTCTGTCACCGAGAGGACGGAGATAGTCGCCTCTGTACAGCATGAGAGTACGGAGTGCGCGCGGATTTGTGCCGTTCGGGTTGTAATTATCGTAGAAATTAAAACCGAAATCAATACTTTTTACGCCCTGGTATCCATTACGCCAGCCGTCCATATCAACCAATGCACCCTGAGAATATCCCCAACCGTCATTGGCGAGACGGAGCGTAGGCGTTTCGGCTGCAAACCAGTTGGTTGAGGAGAGAACGATCGTGCCGTTCCAGACTTCGTTGCCGATCTGGACCATTGCACCGATTTCGCATCCGTAATCGGCACGGGAGGAGTTGATCATTCCGTGAGGAATGCCGTACTCCACATGTTTTTCCGTGCGGCGGATGGTAGCAGGGGAGCCGGTGATAGTAACACCGTTGAGCGTTACTGCAACCGCAGCGTTGTTCGGGTTGTATACGCCGATACATACACTTTGGTTATCCCACACGGCACCGAACATGCCGGACGAGCCGACGTTTGCGGAAAGGGTCCAGTCAGGCTCGCTGAGGATTCCATTGATACTGCTGCCTGGTGCAGTGCGGAAAGCTGCCTGAACACACTTTCCCGTAGGTGCGGACAGGATGATTTCCTCATCCTCAACGGCAGTGCTGATCACGGGCATCATACCGAATAGCATGAAAACCGTGAGCAAGAGAGAGAGAACGCGTTTCAAATAGTTCGACATTTGAATACTCCTTGTTTCCATAATTTGAATAGACACAATATGGACATAGTACTACATTATCCATTATATCAAATTGTTGTATAAATTGCAAGAGAAACCCACCGTATTTTGTGAGAAATATTTATTTTATCATGCTTTTTTCACATGCTTTTACCCTCATTTTACTGATATGGCAAAAATCTGTCTCTGTTTGTGTTTTCTTGCCGAACAAAATGAACACCCGATCGACAGTCAGCCGATCGGGTGCCTTGACTTATGCGTTTTCTTTTCTTGATTTTCTTACGATCACAACGCCGAGTACAGCGACTGCGATAACAACCGCTGCGGGGATCGCGATGCGTGCAAGGGACGGACTGTTCTCAGCAGGTGCGCCGTCAGCCGGCTGATCCCACGCAAGAATTACGGGAGAGAAGCCCATCATCCGTACGTAGAGGCCGTCCTCTTTTTCCGTGATTTCGGGGGATTCCCACTCACCCGCGGTAACACTGTGGCGCTTGGAATCCTCAGAGAACATATGGATCAGCTTGAAATCGTGTGTTTCAGCAGAGGTGCCTGCCGGATAATCAAGACGGATTTCGATACCGTTCATCGGGATGTCCGCGAGCGTAGCGTCCTTCCAGCTCTGAGCACCGTCCGTGGAGACGAGCAGGGAGAGATCCATAACGGTGCTGTTTTTCGCGTAAGCTGCACCGTGGGTGTCTGCCATCAGCTGTGTGAGCGTGCCTGCAAGTGCATCCGTATCGGAATACGTAGCCTGAAGCGCTGCGGGAACGTAGGAGAGGGCAGAGGAGACAACCTGCGTTTCCTTTTCGATGTACTTGATCTCATCATTGTCGGTGACAACGAATGTGTCGAGATAGTAGGTGTGTGCGCCGTCGCAGTTGACGCTGACGTAGCAGACGTAGTTGTTGAGTGCGCCGTTGTTGATCGGAGCGTTGATCGCAGCAGCACCGTTGACGGACAGCGTAGCCGTCTGCGTCGGACTGTTGAGAGCGAGCACAAATTCAAAGTGATTCCAGCCGTTCTTCAGCGTGACGTTTGCGGGCGTAGTGCTGCCGAGGAAGGTGAGCTTGCCGTTTTCGATTTCGAAAGCGACGGGAGCAGCTACGCCGTAGTCGACGGCATACGAACTTTCAAGTTCAACGGTAATATCGGCAGTAGCCGCGTCATCGAACCAGAGATCGAACGAGATCGTACCGTTCGAAACGGAGGGGATCGAACGGACAGAAGAGGAGCCGACACCGAACTTCATGGAATTTACACCGCTGGTAGCGTGGTCGGAGGAAAGCTCGGTGTATCCGCCGTTGGATTCCCAGCCCTCGTATTTGGTCGGCGAGGACTCAAAGGAATCGTATGCACCCTTCGTGCGGTAGAAGTAATCGGCAAAATCATCGATTCTCATGCCGTAGATATAAC
>JAFTUH010000057.1 GCA_017466375.1 Clostridia bacterium
CGCTCGAAAACAAGGATCAGTGGACGATCGCGGCTGTGCCGTCTTACGCATGGGCGAAGAAGGTATTCCCCGGTGAGAAGAAGAACAAGGCATACGAGATGCTGTGGGAGGCAATCCTGAAGGCTGTCCGCGTCACGAAGGACAACGATCCGATCAAGGCTTGGGACGAGCACAATGAAAATCTCAAGAAGAGATCGACCTGGCTGAACGAGCAGCATTTCGATTATCTCCACTATACCAGTGCCAACGGTACGGATTTCCGCGCGTGGCTGATCCCCGAAGGCAAATGGTGCGGCGGCGGCGACACCTCCCTGCTCGGCAATTTCTTCAACCCGAATCTGCCGACGGAGGAGATCTTCACCTCCCCGAAGCGCGGCTATGCAGAGGGTAAGCTTGTCTCGACGAAGCCGCTTTCCTATCAGGGGCAGCTGATCGAGAATTTCTATATTACGTTCAAAGACGGCAAGGCTGTGGAGTGGGGCGCAGAGAAAGGAAAAGAGCTGCTCGACCGCATGCTTTCCATGGATGAGGGTGCCGCTTACCTCGGCGAGCTCGCACTCGTACCGAAGAACAGCCCGATTTCCGAAAGCGGTATCCTGTTCTACAACACGCTCTTTGACGAGAATGCAAGCTGCCACGTCGCTCTCGGACGCGGCTTTATGGACACGATTGTCGATTTCCAGAACAAGACGCTGGAAGAATGCCGCGAGCTCGGCATCAACGACAGTATGATCCACGTCGATTTCATGATCGGCGCGGACGATATGACAATCACGGGCTACAAAGACGGCAAGGCTACACCGATCTTTGTAAACGGCACGTGGGCAGAGTAAGAATACGAAAAACGCGGGGAGGGCCTTTTTGAAAAAAAGTCCCTCCCCGTACCCTACCCCAAAAACTTTTGAAAAAGGGTTCTGTTTATCGCAGAATGTGCTTGTTTTTGCCAAATTTTGCAGGTATAATAGAAGTACCAAGAAACGAGGAGGAAGTATGAAGCGGGTTTTACAGTTCATCGCCGCGTGTGTGCCGATGGCACTTGTGATGATTCTGATCTATCACTTTTCCTCGCAGGAGGCGTCCGTTTCCTCGGCGACAAGCCGCAGTTTCATTGCAGATTTGTTCTCCGTTTTTCCCTCTTTTCGCGCGTTGAGCACGTATCACAAGCTACAGGTGATCGGACAGGCACAGTTTTTCGTGCGCAAGGCAGCGCATTTTTCAATCTATGCCCTGCTCGGTGTGCTTGCGATGCTGCCTTCGTATGTCGTCTTTCAAAAATGGGGACGATCTGCCTTCGCGGCGTGGTGCGTTACGCTGTTGTTTTCGGCATCGGATGAGTTTCATCAGACGTTTGTACCCGGTCGAAGCGGGGAGATCCGCGACGTACTGATCGATGCCTCCGGAGCCGCGCTCGGGATTCTCGTGATTTACGGAATCATCCGGCTGTGGCAGAGACGGGGAAAGAAGTATGACACACAAACATAAAGGACAGAGATCACTCTCTGTCCTCTTTTTTATTTCATCCCTGTCCCATCCGCGGCGTGAAACCACACCGCCGACAGCGGCGGGATTACGGGCGTATCGGTCGGCTTTCCGCCCTTGGCGATATTCTCAACTGCGGCACTGAGGCGGCACGATATTTCGCCCTCCGATCGGTTTACGATAAGCAGAACGGCACGGTCGCGCCCGTTTTCACGGATCACGGCAAGCAGATCGGGCGTTGCCGCAAGAATGCGCATCTCTCCGTCTGCCAGCACCGGCTCCCCTCGGCGAAGCTGTCCGATTTCACGGTACGCTGAAAGGATTTCTTCATCCCCCCTGCCCCACGGAAACGGCATACGGCAGAACGGATCGCCGTAGCCCTCAATCCCTGCCTCATCACCGTAAAAGATGCACGGCACGCCGGGCATCACGGACACAATCGCATAGGCAATCCTGATCAAGGACACGCCTCGCGTCCTCTGTGCCTCGGTAAGCCGTTTTATCGAAAGCTCGGTGTTCGTGTACCCGTCCGCGTGATCGCCTGCCAGAACGGTCAGAATCCGCGCCGTATCGTGTGTGCCGAGGACGTTCATGAGGAGATCCGAAGCACCTTTCGGATACCGGCGGTACAGCCCCTCCGTGATCGCGCGGAATTTCTCCGCGTCGCCGTACCGCACGTACGCAATCACCGCTTCGCGGAGAGGATAGTTCATAACAGAATCAAGCTGACCGCCGCGCAGATACCGCCTGCGGCTGCCGTAAGAGCATTTGTTTGTCGCGTCCTCCCACACCTCTCCGTAGACGACCGCTTCGGGATTCTCCCGTTTTACGCGTTCTGTCAACGCATCGAGAAATCCGTCGGTCAACTCGTCCGCCACGTCAAGCCGCCATCCGTCCGCCCCCTTGCGCATCCATTTCGCCATGATTCCGTTCTCGCCGAGGATATACTCGCGGTAGCTTGTCTCATCGCAGCGCACCTTCGGCAAGGTCGGCATCCCCCACCACGATTCGTATCCGTCGGGGTATTCGTGAAAATAATACCAATCGAAGTACGGGGAGTCCTTCGATTGATATGCGCCGACGGAATCGTAGTGTCCGAATTTATTGAAATACACGCTGTCCGCGCCTGTGTGATTGAATACGCCGTCAAGGATGACGCGGATTCCGCGTTCGTGCGCCGCCTCGATTACGCAATCAAAGCCCTCCTCGCCGCCGAACATTTCATCAATGCGGCTGTAGTCGCCCGTGTCGTATTTGTGATTGGACGCGCCGTCGAAAATCGGGCTGAGGTACAGGCACGTCACGCCGAGCGAGGCGATGTAGTCCATTTTTTCCGCGATCCCGTACAGATCGCCACCGAAAAAAACGTTGTTCGGCAGATCATCGCCTCGCTCCTTGGCAAATTGGGGGATACCGTTCTTCCAATCGGGATTGATAACGGTGCCCGGCTTCGCTCTTGCCCTGCCCGACGCGCGGAATCGGTCAACAAAGATGTGATACATAATCCCGCCCGTGAGCCATTGCGGTGTTGTTATATCCGTTCGTGTGACGAGAAGCTGCCGTTTCCCATCCTCACCGCACGGATACAGATGCGACGGCGATTCTCCGCCGAACGTCACACATCCGTCGGGGTAATACACGTCATAGCAGTAGTAAAAAAGTCCATCCGCATTCGCAGCGCATATCGATTCTGGGGAGATAACCGTTTCAAAAGCGCCGTCCGCCCTCTCCATATCCGTAAGGTGCATACTTCCCTCCCTGTCGCCGTGGATACGTAGGACCGCCTTTACAACCTCCGCACCGTCCGGGGGAGAAAGAACCATGCGCATTGACGCGTCTCTTGGCAAAACACCGCGCGGTGTGAACGTCTCCCGTCCTTCCTTCAGGATAAACTTTCTTTCCTCTGCTTTTTTCATTTTTCCTCCCGTCCGATCATGGATCGGTACAGCTTTATATATTTTTCCGCCGAGGTGTTCCACGAGAAATCCACCGACATAACGCGGCTGACGAGTGCGTTCCACTTTTCTGTATCCCCATACAGAGTAAGCGCGTTTTCGAGCACGCCCATCATCTCGTGTGCGTTGTAATTCGTGAATGTGAATCCGTTGCCCTCTCCCGTAAATCGGTTATACGGGCGGATCGTATCGCACAGCCCGCCTGTCTCCCTCACGATCGGCACCGTTCCGTAACGTGAGGCGATCATCTGCGCAAGTCCGCACGGCTCACTCTTTGACGGCATGAGGAACATATCCGCTCCTGCGTAGAAATTCTTGGCAAGAGCTTTATTGAATTCCAGCTTGGCACAGAATTGATCCGGATAGCGCCACGCAAGATCGGCGAAAAAGGCTTCGAGATCCCAATCTCCAGTGCCGAGAAGAGCAATCTGCACGCGGTTTCGGGTAAGGATCTCCTCGATTACACGGCGGACGAGGTCGAATCCCTTGTGCGCTGCGAGACGCGACACCATCACGACAAGCGGCGTATCCGGATCGGGCGAAAAACTGCAGATTTTTTGCAGATCTGCTTTGTCGATCCTCTTGCCGCTTCTGTCCGTTTCAGTAAACGGAGCGGCTATCTCGGAATCAGTTTCAGGATTGTAGTACGCCGTATCGATGCCGTTCAGAATTCCCGACACCTTTCCTGCGTACATACGGAGAACGTGAGAAAGACCGTGCGAATAGTAGTCTGTCATGATCTCCGATGCATAGCGCGGACTGACCGTACTGACGCGATCGGCGCACACAATCGCCCCCTTCATCAGATTGATACATCCGCCGTACTCAACCGTTGGGCGATCCCACTCGGCAAGCTCGAACACGTCCGCGAGGATCGAGAAATCGTACACGCCCTGATACTCGATGTTATGGATCGTATAAAGCACGCGGATATCCGCATATCTGTCATCAATGCCGAGTTTGCGTTTGAGATAGATGACGGCCGGTGCCGTTTGCCAATCGTTCGCATGGAGAATATCCGGACAGAAGCCGAAATCGGAAATAAGCGACAGAACGGCTTTACCAAAAAAAGCGAAGCGTTCCCCGTCATCGAAATCGCCGTAGAGGGATGCACGACGGAAATAGTACTCATTATCCGCGAAATAGAACGTCACGCCGTCCCGCACCGTCGAGTACATGCCGAGATACTGTCTGCGCCACGCAAGACGGACAGTCGTTTTCCCGAGAAAGGTAAGACTGTCGCCGAATTTCTCTCTGATACCCGGATAAAGCGGCAGAATCACGCGGACGTCGGCACCGTCGCCAAGTGCGCGCTTTACGGCAATCGGCAAGGAGCCGATCACGTCGCCGAGTCCGCCGGATGCAGCATACGGAAGTGCCTCCGAGGCTGCGTACAAAATTCTCATGGGCACCTCCGTCATAGCATTTTTCCTTTTTCGATGTAATACGGCTTCGCTTCACACCCCGCGAGCATCTGGCCGTCGCGGATCATGCCGTTTTTATCACTGATAACGCATTTCAGAAACGCGCCGTCACCGACAACCGTATCCTGCATGAGGATCGAATTCGTGACCGTACAGCCGCGTCCGATCTTCACTCCGCGGAAGAGAATCGAATTCTCCACCCTGCCCTCAATCACGCATCCATCCGCAATCAGGGAATTTTCGACAGCGGAGGATCGGCTGTAATACGTTGGCACGGAATTACGCACCTTTGTATAGATGGGTCGGTTATTGACGTCAAAAAGCGATGCACGCGCATATGCGTTGTGGATCAGCTCCATATTGCATTTGTAGTAATCCGTCAGAGAGGAAATACAGGCGAAATAGCCGTCGTATTTATAGATACGGTAATTCATGCGGGAGAGATTCCGCCCGATCACGTCTCGTGTAAGGCTCGAGTAGCCATGCGCGATCGAATCGAGGACGATCTGCTCAAGGTAATCCTTACGCATGACGACAATATTGAGGCTGACGTCCGCTTCACCGAGGAAATTCTCGGGGTACGGCAGGATTTCCGTGATTCTTCCGTCCGCGTCTGCGGTAAACAGCACGTTGATCCGCGCCCTCTCCGGCGTGAGATGCATCCGTTTGACGGCAACAGTCATATCCGCGCCGCTTTGGATGTGATCGGTCAGAATCTCTCCGAAATCCACGTTGCAGATCACGTCGCAGTCACTCATGATGACGTACTCGTCGCGGATCTTGCGAATCGCACTGTGCATGCTTTTCAGCGCCTCAAGCCTTGTGGAATAGAGGCTGTTGCGATGGTTATCAAACGCTGTGATATACGGCGGCAGGATCTTGATTCCACCGTTACGGCGGGCGAGATCCCAGTCCTTACCGCTGCCGATATGATCCATCAGCGAGCGGTAATTATAGTGCGTAATGATCTGCA
>JAFTUH010000058.1 GCA_017466375.1 Clostridia bacterium
AGTCGGCTTCATATTAACCGTATGTAATTATGCTTCAAGTGCATCAAGCAGGTGGAGTATAAGATTGGAGGTTGCTCTGTTGTCGATCCCATTTGCCTTCTGTTTAAGTCTCTTTGCATTGAGAGCTTCGATAGCAACTCGGAGTTCAAAGGGGGTGAGTTTAAGTCTGCGAACCATCGTGTATCCGTTTTTCATCTGTAAGTCCTCGCTTTCCTTCTTTCTGTCTATATTATATCAGAAAAGCAGGGATTTCTCAAATGTGCGATTATCCCGTGAGTTCAAGACCTGTATAAACGAAAAAACGAGCATTTTTCAGCAAAAATTTTCAACACTGAAAAAAGCCCTTAAAAACACGAAAAGTCCTTGAAAATCAAGGACTTTTGTGTGTAGTAGTCTTTTCGTACTACATAGATGGAGGCGTCACCCGGATTTGAACCGGGGGATAAGGGTTTTGCAGACCCGTGCCTTACCACTTGGCTATGACGCCGTTTGTTCTATGATATGATAGCAGATTTCACGCCGCTTGTCAAGGGGATTTTCGGATTTGCAAAAATTTTTCGGGGGATACCCGACAGCATCCCCCGTTTTTCGTTCAGATCCCCATCAGTCTGAGAATATTCTCCATCGCAAAGGCGAGATTCTCCTTTGTGAACGCGCAGCTCTCCGACAGCGGCATCGGCAGTCGGTTGATCGAAAATACCGCGCTGACGCCTTCCTCATATGCCGCGGACATATCGCCCTCCGCACCGCCGACGACAGCGATCACGGGTGTCCCGTTCTTCTTCGCACGTCTGGCGATACCGATCACGGCTTTGCCGCCGAGACTCTGCGAGTCGATTTTCCCCTCGCCGGTAAAGATCACGTCCGCGTCACGGATCATTCCGTCAAAGCCGACCGTATCCAGCACCGTTTCGATGCCCATCTGCAGCCGAGAACCGAAGAACACTGCCATACCGGCACCCATCGCACCGGCAGCACCGCCGCCCGGCAGATCGGCGACGTCCTTGCCAAGGCTCTTCTTTATCACCTCGCTGAGATGTCTGAGCCCGTCATCAAGCACGCGCACCGTATCAGGATCCGCGCCCTTCTGCGGTGCAAACACATACGCCGCCCCGCGTTCTCCGTACATGGGATTATCGATATCGCACATTGTGATAAACTCGATACCGCGGAGAGACGGTGCCAGCCCTGACGTATCGATCCGCGCGATCTTACAAAGTGTTCCGCCCGCAGGCACGAACGGTGCACCGTCCTCACCGAAGAACCGCACGCCGCACGCTGCAGCCGCGCCGCATCCGCCGTCGTTCGTCGCACTGCCGCCGAGACCCATGACGATCTTTTTCACGCCTGCATTCGCCGCGTGCAGGATCAGCTGTCCCACGCCGTACGTTGTAGCGGTAAGCGGATTCTCCCGTCCCGCCGCCAGCGGAAGGCCTGCCGCCGCCGCCATCTCGATCACGGCTGTTCTGCCGCCGTCGATAATGCCGTAGAATGCTTCCGTATCCTCACAAAACGGTCCCTTCACTGTGAGCGATATTTTCTCGCCGCCAAGTGCGGTCAGAAATGCGTCCACACTTCCCTCTCCGCCGTCCGCAACGGGAACGGACAGGACGGCACAGTCGGGGAAGCGGCGCAGAATCTCCGTTTGCATGACGGAGCAGATATCGGCAGAGGAGATCGTTCCCTTGAACGAATCGGGAATCAGCACGGCTTTTTTCATCGTTTCGTTATCCTTCAGAAAATGTTTTATCTATTATAGCACGCGTGCAAAACGGTGTCAAGCGAAAAGAAAGGCCGATCTCACGGATCGGCTTTTTTCTTTTTCTCAAGGATTCGGATGAGGGACGGTGCAAATGCGTTGAGCAGAATCATAAAGACGATCACACCGATAAAAATAAGGTAGAAAATCGTCCATGCGGAGGACGCACGGTGATCGAACAGATACCCGAACAGCATCGGCACGATCGCGCAGGCAACGGTCGCGCCCGCATTGGCGAATGCCGTAATCGAGCCGGCATTCATCTCCGAATCGATCTGCCAGGTGGCAAAGGTGCCGGCGCACGTATTGAAACCGCGGATGAGCGTCGCGTACAGAACGGTGAGGAACAAGGTCAGAACGATGTTGACCTTATACACAAAGAGCAGAATCACTGGGCAGACGAGTGCTGCCGCCAGAAACAGATTCGACGCTTTCATAAACGGGACGTGTCTGTGCGAGCAGACCGCCGTGCCGAGAAACGGACCGCCGAGAACGGCGATGGGCAAAAACAGCGAAATCAGAATCGAGTAGCTTTCGGGCATACCGAATTCAGACACAAACAGCTTCGGCAGATACGTACCGATCGGCATATCCATCATCTGATACGCCAGTGCGGCGAGGATGATGACGGTGAACGACACGATGAAATTCGGCGAGTAGCCTTCCTTCTTCCGCTTGCCGTTTGATGCGACGGTACTCTCCTTCGTACCGCGATCGATCTTGTCAAGATTCTTATCCGCCTTGCCGATCACAACGAACAGCAGCAGTACGGTAGCGAGCAATATCCCTCCCGCAGCCCAACACGCGTACTGCCAGTTGCCGAGTCCGACCGCGCCTGCCGAGATCAGATACGCTAAAAAATTCCCGAGAGGAAATCCCGTGCTCATGACGCCGACCGCGTAGCCGTGCCGCTCCTCGGGGACGAACATCGTGATCAGGTACATAGCCCCCGCCCAGATGCCGCAGTGTGTGATACCGATCAGTGCCATGACGATCGTCAGCTGCGTGAGAGACTGCGTGAGGGCGACGAGCATCAGAAACACGGACGACGCAGAAACGGTCACGAGGAAGAATTTCTTCACGTTGATCTTTTTGATATAGATCGCAAACAGAATCTGTGCGATACAGTATGTAATATAGTAGCAGGTGAGCGGAAAACCCGCCTGCGTGTTGGACGTATTCCACGCCTTCGTGACCTCGACCAGCTCGACGGCGTAGATTTTTTTCGACATCATCGATGCGGCATACACAGCCCAGCACGCCCACACAAGCAGATTCACCAGACGCCGCTTTTTCTTTTCCGTTACACTCGGTGCTTCACGCTGCACCGTTTCCCTTCGTGCCATTCGTTCCCTCCACGCATATTCTGTCATTATATCTTACCGCAAAACGGGAAGCTTCGTCAAGTTTTTTTCCAAAAAACGCGCTTTTGTGTAAAAGATTTTCTGCTTTCCCCACCTTTGAAAAAATGTTTTATTGTTTTTCGATAAAAATATATTGACAAACGAGATTTTATCGTGTATCATAGAATCAACAACACAGAAAAGAGGACTGATTATGCTGAAAATCCCGAAACGGTATTCCCTGCGCCTGTCTCTTGTGATCTCCGCGGTATTTTTTGCGCTGTGCATCCTCGGCGCGATCTTTCTGCCGCACATCACGAACACGCTGATCTCTCTGAAGGAGCGATTCCCCGAGGGCGGTGCCTCCGCCGTGCTCGCCCTTGCCTACGCGATTTTGGCCGTAGCCGCGGCGGCGGACGTGCTTGTTTTCGTCCTTCTTCTGCGCGTGAGAAAGCGTCTCGTTTTCACGGACGGAAGTATCGCACTGGTGCGCGGGATCTCGTGGTGCTGTATCCTGCTCGGCGCGCTCTTCGGCGTGCTGGGATACTATTTCCTCGTTTCCTTCACGCTGGCGTTTGCTGCGGTTTTCCTCGGTATCTGCCTGCGTGTGGTCAAAAACGTATTGGAGGAGGGCGCGGAGATCAAATCCGAAAACGATCTCACGGTATAAACATGATCCGAATCAATTTAGACGTGATGATGGCGAAGCGGAGAATGTCCCTGAACGAGCTTTCCGACAAGGTGGGCATCACGCTTGCAAATCTCTCGATACTGAAGAACAACAAAGCGAAGGCGATCCGCTTCTCGACGCTGGATGCGATCTGCCGCGCACTGGACTGCCGTGTGGAGGATATCCTCGAATACACGGAGGAAGACTGACGGAGGGGCTTATGGATGAAATGAAAAAGCCTGCGGGCACAGAATCGCTCACGGAGGCGTTTGCCGAGGAGCCGAAGCGCACCTTTGCACCGATTGAGACCGCGTTTGCGTGGCTCTGCTTTTTGGCGGGATACCTGTTTTTCCGCCTGCTTCCTCTCGGGGAGCACCGGCTCGGCGCGTTTCTGTTCGTCGTGATCCTGTTTGCGGGGACGGCGGTGCTTCTCCGCGTACGGGGGATAAAGGCGCCGATTCTGCCTCTGTGCATTGCCGCGGCCTCGTGCGTGCTCTCCGCCTCGCTGATCGTATGCGCCAACCGCGCTGTCTGCACGCTTGCGTACTGGTTTGCAATTCTGTCGTATCTGTATTTCGTCAGTGCCGCGTGCGGACGGGGGATCTCGCGCGGCATCTCGGGCACCCTGCTTGCGGATTATCTGAACGCCGCGCTCGTTCTGCCTTTCTGCTCGTTCGGCAGTGCGATCCGTGCGGCTTTCTCGGGCAAGGCTGCCAAAAGCGGCGGCAAAATCGCGCTCCGCATTCTCTCGGGCGTCTGTCTTGCTCTCGTACCGACTGTGGCGGTGGCGATCCTCCTCTCCTACGATGACGGATTCACCGATCTGATGCACAGGATTTTCTCCGCCGACGTGAGTATCGCGGCTGCATTTTCGCACGTGAACTGTGCCCTCTTCGGCATCCTGCTTGGGATGTACCTCTTCGGGCTGTACACCGCCTCGACGGATAAAGAGGAGCACACCCGGATCACGGCAGACGGACTGGACAAAACCGCACGTGCCTGCCGCCGTCTGTCTGCGATCACGGTTCTTTGCGCCACGGTGCCGATTCTGTTTCTGTACGCCGTGTTCTTCGTCTCGCAGTGGCAGTACTACGTCTCCGCATTCACGGGCACGCTTCCCGAAAATCTCAGCTATGCGCAGTACGCGCGGGAGGGCTTCTTCCAGCTGTGTGCGGTGGCTGTCATCAATCTGTGCATGACGGCGGCGGCTTCCCTGCTGACACGGCGCAAGGAAGAAAAGCCGCCCGTTTTTCTGAAGGTAATCACCGTTTTGTACGCCGCCTTCACGCTCGTACTGATTGCTACGGCGATCTCGAAAATGGTCCTGTACATCGATACGTACGGGCTGACGCAGAAGCGCGTGTACGCATCCGTATTCATGATCGCGATGGCGGTGGTATTCGCCGTGATCCTCGTAAAGCAGTTTGTGCCGCGGACACCTTCGGCGATTGCGATTCTGTGCGTATTTGCGCTGTTCGCCGCCGTTGCCCTCGGAAATGCGGACGCGCAGATCGCCCGCTATAACGTGGACAGATATCTGGACGGCACACTCGCCGAGGTGGACATCGGTGCGCTGGCTGAATTGGGCGATGCCGCCGTACCTCAGCTCATCCGTCTGGCAGAGATCGAAGCGGAAAAGCTCGGCACGGATGTGAAAACGATGCTGGAGCGCCACCACGTCTCCGCCATGCGTAACAGGCTGTCCGCCGTTCTGAAAACGGAAGCCATGCGCTTCACCGAGGAGGAACCGTTCTTCGGCTTCAACATCCCGGCGCACCGTGCACGAATGGCGCTTACGGATGCGGGTCTGATCGGATAAAACACGGCGGATTTGCCCATGCAAAAAGAGCAGAGACGTTTTGTCCCTGCTCTTTCCTGTTTCGTTTTATTCCTTATTCAAATACGAAAGCACCGTATCCGCAATCTCGCCCATGCCCTTGACGGTGGGATGATTGCACTGCTTCTCCATATCGGGCAGCTCGATCATCTCCCCGCCGAACAGCTCGCACGATTTTCTGAGATGCGCTCCGATCTCCTCCTTGAGACCGTAATTCAGCATCACAAGCACGCGTGCATTTGGCAGAATCTCACGGATTCTGTGGAGCAAATACGAGCACGCCGGTCGCACCGTGTACAGCTCCTCCGCCGTCCAATCGGAGAACTTCGCCTCACCGAGCGGCGCGTCCGACCACGAATCGTTCGTCGTGCCGAACACGATCACCGTATCGATTCTGTGCGTCGCAAAAAATCCGTTGGCGATCCGTCTCTCCAGCCGTCCGATGAAGGAGAATTCCTTGTTATCGTCCCCGTGATAGCCACGGTTGCACACGCACGTGCCCGTATAGCTGGAATTTTCGACAAGGGTGCTCCCCGTCGCGGTGATGACGCGGTGCCACCACGTATCCTCGACGCGGTGCACGTCGGAATCTTTATAAGTCGGTGTATAATACGGGCGGCAGTCGCCTGCGATATGTCCCCAGAAGGTCGAATAGCTGTCGCCCAAAATCAGTACGTTGCCCAATGATTTCATAAAAGCTCTCCCGTTTTGTTTTATCCATTATACAACGCCCGAAAGCCGCTGTCAAGCATTTTGCCAATCCCCTTGCATTTTGTCGGTTTTTGTGGTATCATAAAAACGCTATGATTACTTTACTGATTAAAATAATTCACGCCGTACGGAGCTTACTCGATCTGTGCTTCAGCCACTTTGTGCTGTATACCGTCCTCGGTGCGTTTACGACGCGCAAATTCTCCAAAGCGGAAAAAATGCACCGCTATGCGATCCTGATCGCCGCGCGCAACGAGGAGAAGGTGATCGGCAATCTGCTCGAAAGCATCCGCCGACAGGACTATCCCGCCGAGAAGATCACCGTTTTTGTCGTGGCGGACAACTGCACGGACAACACGGCAGAGATCGCACGGGCGGGCGGCGCCGTCTGCTACGAGCGATTTGACGACGCGCACCGCACGAAGGGGTACGCACTGCAATTTTTGATGAAGAACATCCACCGCGATTACGGGAAGGACGCCTTTGACGGCTTCTTCCTCTTTGACGCGGACAATCTTCTCATGCCCGATTACATAACGCGCATGAACGAAGCGTTCGACGAGGGGGAGAGAATCGTCACCTCGTACCGCCACACGAAAAACTTCGACGACAACTGGATCTCGGCATCGTATGCGATCCACTGGCTGCGCACCGTACGCACCGAGCACCGCGGACGCGCCAGACTCGGTCTTGCCACGCGCATACAGGGCACGGGCGTGCTTCTGCACAACGATCTTCTGCGGGACGGATGGAATTTCACCTCGCTGACGGAGGATCGTGAGCTGTGTGCGCATGCCGTCGCGGACGGGGAGCGCATCTCGTTCTGCTTTGACGCGGTATTCTACGACGAACAGCCTACCGATCTGAAGATCGCATTCCGCCAACGCCTGCGCTGGTCGAAGGGTAATCTGTGGGTGTTCTTCCACGAAGGAAAGCGTCTGCTCAAGGGTATTTTCAAAACGAGGGGCGTACAGAAATTCGTCTGCTACGACATGCTGTCCATTACGTTCCCGAAGCCGCTGTTCAGTGTGATTTTTTCCGTACTGCTTGCGATTTTCTGCACGATTGAGGCGCACGGCAGTCTGCCCGTCCTCCCCGCCGTTCTGTTCGGCGGACTCGGCGGCGCGTGGCTCGGCGCGATGCTCCTTGCGGCGTACACACTGCTTATGGAACGGGCGCGCCTGCCGAAAATGAAGTGGTACCGGATCCTTTGGTACATCTTCACGTTCCCGATCTTTGATCTGATCGGCAAAATTACGATGTGTATCGCTCTGTTCACGAAGGTGGAATGGAAGCCGATCCCGCACGTAAGCGACACGAAGATCGAAGAGATGGCAGAGAAATAAAAGAAAAGCAGGTTTTACCAGTTGAAAAGCAAAAGGAGTATGGACGATTTGTTCGTACTCCTTTTCACACGCCTCGCTCTTCAAGGGGTATAGTGTGTTACACCTTTTAGGTGTACTGTCGGGCGGCAACATAGCCTTCCTCCGGGAGGAAGGGGGACCGCGACAGCGGTGGAAGGAACCCGCGTGACTTTTCGCTTGCGCGGACTTTACCGTCACGCGCTCTCCCTCAGTCGCCTGTGGCACCAGCTCCCTCCCGGAGGGAGCCTTTCGTATGTTTCCACCGACAGAAAAACACCACCAAAGAGAATTCCTTGGTGGTGTTCGTGTTTTCTCCGCTAAGAATGCGGAGGTGAACGGGTGCTTTTTGATCTCCTTGCTATTACGGCAGGCTCTTGAAGGTACGAATAATCGCCTGCGAGAGCAGCTCGTACCCCGCCGTATTCGGATGCAGAGAATACAGCGTATTGACAGGCGGCTCGGGATCGTTCATGTACGCCTCTCTGTCCGTGATCTCGTAATCGATGCCCGATTCGTTATACAGATCGCACACGGGAAGACCGTACAAGGCGGCAACTTCCTTGACGGCATCTGCCCATTTTTCCGTGATAACGCCGTCCTCACTCTGCGGATTCGCATCTCCGTATCCTGCGGGCGCGTAAATCCAGCCCTTGATCGGCGTAAACAGAACGATCACAATATCGGGATTCATTTTGAGGATATGCTCGACTCCGCTCTGAAGCGCACCGATATAGGTGTTTGTGTCGAACTTGCTTCCTTTGTCGGCAATTTCCCCAAGCGGCGTGCCGTGACGCTCGTCGTTTGCGCCGCTCATAATCGTAACGTAATGTACCTTCGCCCAAAACGAGCGCACAGTTCTCCCGCGCAGCTGCGCCATGATCTGCGGCATCGTCCAGCCGGAAAAGCCGCAGTTCTCGATACGCGCGAAGCCGAGTTCTTCTTTCATATACTGCTGGTATCCGACCGCCGTCACGCCCTGCTCTTTGCCCCAGTTGTAGGCATTGCCGTCATACCACGTGATGCTGTCACCGTATGTAATGCAGACTTTTCCCTCCGTAGCAAGCGGCACGGCAGGCGTCGGCTCAGTCTCCGGCTCAGTCTCCGGCTCGGTTGCCGGTTCGGTCTCCGGCTCGGTCTCCGGTTCGGTTGCCGGTTCGGTCTCGTCCGACGTATCAATCGGGGCAGGATTTTCGTCCGCAGTATCGCATCCCGCAAAAGCGAAAATGCACGTCATCACCGTACAGACCAGCAATAAAAGCAAGAGTGGCTTTTTCATGTTTCTTTCCTCCAAAAATTCGTCACGCCACAGCAAAAGGAAGCGGCGGCAGCCGTTATCGATTTTTTTCTAATTTTGTCTGCCGCAAAAGCCTTGCCGATCCTTTTCACAACCCGGAGACAGATCACCTGTCAGCGCACTTTCATTCAGTCCAGATCGTATTCAGCGGGATCAATCCGCGTACAGTCGCCCACAATCATGCCTGCGGCTGCATCCGCCTTCACCGATTCGTTGTGCTTTTCTATATATGCTCGTTTGGAGGGGAAACCGCCCCAGACACGCCATGCGCACTGTCCCTCTATCCGATTGGACAGCGGCGCAAATACGACGGTGATATCCAAAAATTTGCGCTTGTTGCCGTTCGGCGTGTACCGTATGCCGAAGCTGCGCTTACACTGCTGCTTGAACCGTGCAACGTAAGGAATCGCAGGGGACACGGCTTCAGGAATTTTGAAATCCATATCCTGCCAATGATACGCCCACTGACCGTCGGACAGCTGTATCTTTTCAAAACGGATCGGCACGCTGACTTGCTCACCGCGGCGGTCGGAATACCAAAACTCCGCATCGTCTATGGTGATCTCGTCATGTTCCACATAACTGCCGACAAATAAAACACCGATACCGCGCGAAGCGAGACCCATGTTATTCACGTGACAGGCACTCCTTTTGCCCGGAACACAGGGCATCTTGTCATAAAAGGTGAATGTCAGACTTGTGGGAGGCAGTAAGTTGTTCTGCGGTGCGGAAAAATACAGTCTGGTGACGTTTTCAGGAATTTCAAAGCCGGTGCTCTGCGCAAAGGGCAGTTCAAGCGGATGCTGCACTGCCAGCAGAAATTCGTCGGCAAAATCGTACTTCTCTTTCGCCGCCGCCCGGAATGCCGCAAAATCCCCGATGCTGTTTTTCCACGCGGAGAGAGTACTGCGCCGTGGCTTTCTGATCTCGGGCGTGTCGCCGATGTTGAGCCAAAGATCACGGGAATCCTTGACGTTCACAAGATTGAGAAACAGATAATCGCTGTCAAAGCAAGCGAGGGCAAGCACATCGGCGCCTGTTTTTTCGGAAATACGGGGGGCAAGCGTCAGAACATCCGTACACTCAAACGTATCACAGTAGACGGAGAGCCATCTCCCGTCCGCAGGCGCATACAGGCACACCTCAAAATCGGCTGTGTCGCTGTCCGACGGCGTGCACCCGTTCTCCGCAAAACAGGCGAGAATTTCGGCTTTGACGTCTTCTTCAGAGACGGATTCTTTTTTTATATGAAGATTGGAAAAATAAGCTCCCATGAAAAGCTCCTTTTCTGTCAGTACAGGGGCAAAGCGCCCGTCAGTTCATCCGCGATTTCCGCCGGCAGCGGCTCAAGGGCGAGGCAGGTTTTGGTGGGGATGCCGTGAAATTCGGTCATGCCCGCATCCGTAATCACCGAGGCAAGGATACCGCGCACCGATGCTTTGTCCGCAATCTCCAAAAGCTCCTCCTCGGAATCGACATAGACGCAGATTTTGGCGCATCCGCCGCGAAACCATGCGGAAAGCGTCGTCTCGGCTTTATCGGAATCTGTCAGAAGCAATCCGTCAGGCGTTAATAAAAAATCGCCGGCTCGCCCTTCTTTGCAAAGTGCCATGAGGATCACCTCCACGGAGGCGTGTCCGGCTTGTGCCGCAATCTTGCCCTTGCGCATTTTCAGATCCCGCCGCATCACGATCATCATTTTAGGGTGACAGGTATCAGCCATACGACCACCGCCTTTCTTGGGATTAGTATAGCATAAAAGCGATAGGCTGTCAACCGCCGCAGGTACGGCACACATTCGCGCACCGCCTCCCAAGCAAAAAGCACTCCTCTTTCGAGAAGTGCTTTTCTGTATTCGTTATTTTTTCTTCGATTTGCTGCAGTCGACCATCTTACCGTCAACCTGATTCTGCAGGAAATACTGTTCCACCATTTCCTTGGGATCCTTGTGATAAGTAATCGATACGCCGTTATAGCGCGCAGGACCGCCCAGCTGCGGCTTGGTTCTGTTCTCGTAATCCGGATGCTTTCTGCTGTGGATGCTGTACGGAATAGACTCCCGCTTTTCCGGGTCGTTATAATCGGCAACGACCGACTTCACTGCGGTTTCTATTCTGCTCTTTACACTTTCAAGATCTCTGACAGCTACCTTTTCCTCCTTCACGGAGCACTTGAACGGCACGATATGATACGCCAGCTTCTTTCTCTCGCCGCAGTGCGGACATTTGAGATCGATCGCTACAGTCGCAGCGGCGCTTCCCTTCGCCTCAACTGTGGCGACCACGCCGTTATTGCTTGCGGGATGCTTGATTCCGTCGTAGGAAGCCGTGCACCCACCCACTGTGTAGGAAACGTACTTCTCAAACTCCTCAGGCGTTTTAATAACCGCCATCGTATTGCATTTGTCGCAGGTAAGCGCATTGAATTTCTCCTTGGCTTTATGAACAATAAAGAGCAAAAAGCCGAACACCATGACGCCGACAATACCGACAAATCCGAATACGCTGAGAATTCCGATGCCAAGAGCTCCGCCGAGGCCGCAGAACAGTACCGCCGCGCCGACGGAACCGAGCAGCCAGGGCATGACTTCTTTTTTTCTCGTATTCGCTTCCTCGATGTTGTTGATCGGATCCTTCCAGAGATGCTTCACGTGCTGAATGGGATTTTTCATTTTTTCCTCCATATAAATATAATTACCGCGCCGCCAAATGGTGACAGTTTTCGCACACATTTGACTCGCTTGCAATTATTATACTCAAAGTTTGAGTATTTGTCAATACTCAATTTATGAGTATGCTAAACTGTTTATGAAAAAGCATCCATTGGGGGTGAATTTTTTGAATTACAGAATCAGAATGCGGCATTTACGCGAGGACAACGATCTGACACAAAAGGAAGTCGGGCTCGTCATCCAAAAATCACAGCAAGGGTACAGCCACATTGAAGACGGCAGAGCCGAGCTGAAGATTGACGATTTGATAAAGCTTTGCGATTTTTACAACGTCAGCGCCGATTATTTCATCGGGCGCACCGTAAACCCGGATACGCAAAACAATATATCGCCGCAGATGAAAATCGCGCGCATTCTTGCCGGTGATTGGCCCGAATGACGGCAGCGGCACGCGTCCGCGCAAAGCGTAGGGGAACCTAAAACAAAAAACGACCCCGATTGGGTGTGTTTGCGCTTGCGTCCCTCCACCGCCGCATAGTCGTTGTGCGTCGCTCGATACACTCGCTCCTTCAACTCCTTGCGGCGTGCGGTTTCACTCACCCAAAACGATTTTTAATCGTTTTGGGCTTCGCTACCCGTAATTGAACCGGCGACAAGCGTCCGCTCAACGCATAGGGTGACGCCTCCAGCGCAAAAAAAACGCACCCGATTGGGTGCGTTTGCGCTTGCGTCCCTCCACCGCCGCATAGTCGTTGTGCGTCGCTCGATACACTCGCTCCTTCAACTCCTTGCGGCGTGCGGTTTCACTCGTCCAAAACGATTCTCAATCGTTTTGGACTTCGTTACCCGTAATTGAACCGCCTCTGCCTTTGCAGAGACAGTTCTCATCACAAAGGTGACGCCTCCAGAACGAAAAAGCACTCCTCTTTTGAGGAGTGCCGTTCTGGAGGCGTCACCCGGATTTGAACCGGGGGATAAGGGTTTTGCAGACCCGTGCCTTACCACTTGGCTATGACGCCATATAAGTTGTGGGTACGA